>NZ_CP073078.1:2502661-2807742 GCF_018135625.1 Phenylobacterium montanum | reverse complement strand
CCACCTGATGGTGATGGACACCATGATGCCGGTGATGGACGGGCTGGAAGCCACGCACAGGCTCAGAACCATGCCGCACCTCGACGGCCTCAAGATCATCGCCGTCACCGCGGGCGCGTCGCCGGAGGATGAGGCGCGCAGCCTCGCCGCCGGCGCCGACGCTTTCGCCGCCAAGCCGCTGGCGCCAGACCGGCTACTGGACTTGATCGCCGAGGCGCTCAGACTTGACCTTGTTTATGAAGTCGCCGAGGAGCGAACGCCTGAGGGTCCCGTCCCGCCGCCGGAGGAACTGGAGCGCCTGCGTGCTCTGGCGCTGGAAGGCTATATGGGGCCGATCCGCGAGCGGGCCAACCATCTCGCCCGGCAGGATCCGCGCTATCAGCCCTTTGCTTCCCGGCTGGTCGCCATGGCCGACGACTATCAGTCCAAGGCCATATTGGCCCTGATCGAGCGTCTGCTGAGCCTTGACGCCGAACCCCATCCCAACAGCTCGCAGGCATGATATGACAACCGAGCGCTAGGGGGCGCCCATGTCGCCTGATCCCGCACGCTCGGCGGCGATGTCCGTGTCGGTTCTGACATGCCTTGCGCTCGCCTGGCCGGCCGCCGCCCAGACCGTAGTGGTCTACGGCAAGCGGGCGAGCCTGGAGGCGGCCGAGGCGGTCAAGCGCGAAAAGCTTCAGATCGTCGACTCGGTGGTGGCCGACGACATCGTCAAGCTGCCCGACTACAGCGTCGCCGACGCCTTGCAGCGCATCACCGGCGCGCAGATCACCCAGGATCGCGGCGAAGGGGCCAACATCACCATCCGTGGCCTCTCGCAGATCGAGACCACGCTCAATGGACGAGAAGTCTTCACCGCGGGCGGCGGCCGCACCCTGAACTTCTCCGACATCCCGTCTGAGCTGGTCTCGCGCATCGACGTCTACAAGACCTCGTCGGCCTCGCAGATCGAGGGCGGGATCGGTGGCCTGGCTGACCTCGAGACCCACCGGCCGTTCGATTTCGCTGGCCCGGTCGCGCTCGCCTCCGCCCGGCTGATCCACGGCGATCTGGCCGCTCGGGACGGGGGCGAGGGCTCGGTCCTGGCCAGCAACCGCTGGACCACAGGTGTGGGCGAGGTCGCGCTGCTGATCGACCTCTCCTATCAGCAGCGGGCCTGGCGGGAGGATCAGGAGAGCGCCGGCAATCCCGTCGCCCGCAGCGACATCGTGCCGGGGACGGTGGTGATCGCGCCCAACGGGATCTCGCAGACCACCAGCATCGGCCAGAGGCGGCGGACCGGGGCCGAGGCCATGCTGCAATGGCGGCCCACGCCCGCCCTCGAACTCTATGCCGAGGGCGACTATGCCGAGTTCCGCACCCTGCAGGACAGCTACCAGATCAACATCGCGGCCGCCCCGACCTTCCAGGCCGGTAGCGCAGCGCTGTTTCCAGGGACCCGCGACCTGGAGCGGATCACCTGGACGAACGCCTCCGTCTCTATGCTCAGCTTCGCCCGCGACACCATCGACCGCTCCAAGCTCGCCGCAGTCGGGGCGCGGTGGTCCAAGGGCCGCCTGAGCCTGAGGGCGGACGTCAGCTATACGGACTCGGTCAACGACCTGTTCTTCTCCGGTCCGTTCCTTGCCGGGACCGCGGCGAGCTTCAGCCAGGACTTCTCCACCGTCGTTCCCAGCGGATCGGTCGCTGGGACCGACCTGCAGGACCCCACCAATTTCCGCTACACCGGCGTCGCCTATCGCGCCTCGCCGTTTCTGGGCCGACTCGCGGCGGCCCAGGTCGACGCCGACTATGAGCTGGACAGCGGGCCGATCGGGAAGGTCTCGGCTGGCTGGCGCCATGCCGACCGGCGGGCCTCGGACGGCTCGGGGCTGATCTTCGGCGATGCGGCGCTGACCGGCCTTCCGGTTGCCAGCCTGCCGGGCTTCGTCATGCCCGACCCCTACCGCAATTTCTTCCCCGGCCAGACCGGCCAGACGGTCACCGGCTATCTGGTGGGCGACCTGGCCCTGGCCCGCAACGCCGCCGCGCTCAGGGCCGCCTTTGGTGTCACCACCCCGGTCCCGTCGGTGAATCGGCTCGGGCAGTGGCGCATCGGTGAGGATTCCGATGCGGGCTATCTGCTGGCTCGGCTACGGGCCGGCCGCTTGCCGCTGGACGGCGATTTCGGCCTGCGCTGGGTCGCGACGGGAGAGGCGGTGTCCGGCGGGCAGTCGCAGCCCTCGACCAGCGCCATCGTCCCGATCCACCTGGAGCGGACCGACTGGGACCTCCTGCCCAGCCTGAACTTGCGTTGGCGCCTGCGAGACGGTCTCTATCTGCGGCTGGCCGCTTCGCGCACCCTGACCCGGCAGGACTTCTCCCAGCTCTCGCCGTCGCTCAGCCTGGCCCCCAATCCGGTGAATCCGACACTGAACACCGGCTCTGCGGGCAATCCGAACCTGAAGCCCGTGCGCTCGGACAATCTGGATTTCGCGGTCGAGGACTATCTCGGACCGACCACCGCGATCTACGCCACGGGCTTCCTGAAGCACGTCGACGGCTTTGTGGCGACCGTCAGCGCTCCCGAGGTCCATGACGGCAAGACCTATCAGGTGACCCGGCCCCAGAATGGAGCGCATGGCGACATCCGCGGCTTCGAGGTCGGCTACCAGCAGTTCTTCGATTTCCTGCCCGGGGCCTGGAGCGGCCTCGGCCTGCAGGCCAACTATACCTATGTCGACAGCTCGACCCCCAGCCGAACCTTGCGCCGCGGCGTGACGCTGCAGAACCTGTCCAAGGACAGCTACAATCTGATCGGCCTTTATGAGCGAAACAGGATTTCGGCGCGGCTGGCCTACAACTGGCGCAGCCGCTTTCTCAGCAGCACGGCCAGCTTCGTCGGGGTAGGGGCCTTGCCGGTCTATACCGAGCCGACCGGATGGCTGGACGCCTCTGCGCGCTATCGCCTGACCCGCCGGATCACCCTCTCGGTCGAGGGTGTGAACCTTCTTGGGACCATGCGCCGATCGACCTTCGGCTCCGGCGCCAGGCCGCAGAGCGTCTGGGTCAACGACACCGAGTTCAGCCTCGCCGCGACGGCCCGGTTCTGACGCCCGTTCAACCCTTGCGGGAATATAATCGGTTGTATCGCCCCAATCGGTTTCAAAGCGTAACACATGCCCTCATGCTGACAGCACAGCGGCGAGGCGCAGAAGGGCCAGCCATGATCGTGAAGTCGGCGCCGGGGCTCAAGGGCAGCACGGTCCTGATCATGGACGATGTGCCGGCTAATCTTCGGGTCCTGGTCGATTGCCTGGAGGACCAGGGCTATGCCGTCGCCGTCGCCCAGGACGGTGAAGAAGGGCTGAAACGTGCGCGCCTGATCCATCCCGACCTGATCCTACTGGACCTGCGCATGCCGGTGATGGACGGCTTCGAGGTCTGCCGTCAGCTCAAGGCGTCGGAGGCCACAAGCGATATCCCGGTGATTTTCATGACTGCGTCGGGCTCAGCTGAAGACAAGGTGACCGGCTTCGATGTCGGCGGGGTCGACTATGTCACCAAGCCGTTCCAGATGGACGAGGTCCTGGCGCGGGTTCGGACGCACCTTTCGATCCGACGCATGCAACGCGAGATCGAACAACAGAACCTGCGCCTGCGCGAGGAAATGCTGGCCCGGGAGGAGACCCAGCGCGAGCTGCGCGCGGCTCAGAAGGTGAAGGCCGAGGCCGAGCGGCTCAAGCTTCTGGAGCGGCTGGTCAATGTGCAGGAGGAGGAGCGCAGGCGCATCGCCCGCGAACTGCACGATGAGATCGGCCAGAGCCTCACCGGCCTGTCGCTGGGCCTGAAGAAGCTGCAGGCCCAGGTGCAGGATCCCAGGGGCTTGGAAACCCTGGCCTGGCTGGAGCAACTCACCGGCCAGATCGGCCGTGACGTGCACCGCACCGCCTGGGAACTGCGGCCGACGGCGCTGGACGATATTGGCCTGGTCAAGGCCCTGGAAACCTATGTCGGGGATTGGGCGGAGCGTTCCGGGGTGCAGGTCGTGCTTGAGGCCGAGGCGTTGGACGGCCGCCGCTTCACCACCGAGGTCGAGACCGCCGTCTACCGTGTGATCCAGGAGGCCATGACCAACGTGCTGAAGCACGCAGGGGCCAGCGTCGTCCGTCTGGCCCTCTCGCAGCGTGACAGCGAACTGCACCTGGTCATCGCCGACGACGGCAAGGGGATCGACCCAGGGAGCTTGGGGGATCAGACCCGGCTCGGGCTTGCGGGCATGCGCGAGCGGCTGGCGCCCTTGCGCGGGACATTGGTCATTGATTCCGGGGCGCAAAGCGGGGCCATATTGCGCGTCCGCATCCCCCTGCCGAGGGATGATGCGGCTGGGAACGAGGCCGTATGAGCGAAATCCGCGTCGCGCTGGCCGACGACCATCCGATCGTTCTGGCGGGCCTTAAGGCGCTGGTCGAGTCCACGCCGGACATGAGCCTTGTGGGCGAAGCGGTCGATGGCCAGGCCGCGCTGGAATTGATCCGCCAGACCCTGCCCGACGTGGCGGTGATCGACGTGTCGATGCCCAAGCTGAACGGCTTTGGCCTAGCCAAGGCCGTGGCCGAGCAGTGCCCCGAGGTCAGGGTGCTGGTGCTGACGGTGCATGAGGACCGCGCCTATCTGGACCAGCTGCTGCAGTGCGGGGTGCGCGGCTACCTGCTCAAGCGCTCAGCGGCTGAGGACCTGATTCATGCTGTCCGCGCGGTCATGGCCGGGGGGCTCTATGTCGATCCTGCCATGGCCAGCAAGCTGCTCAGCGCGGCCAAGACGCCCGGCGCAGCGACCAGCGAGCTGTCCAGCCGCGAAGAGGCGGTGCTGCGGCTGACCGCCCGGGGCTTTTCCAGCAAGGAGGCGGCGGCGAAGCTTCTCCTCAGCATCAAGACCGTGGAGACCTACAAGGCCCGCGGGGTCGAGAAACTGGGTCTGCACAGCCGGGCCGAGATCGTCCGCTACGGCGCCCGGCACGGCTGGCTGGACGAGACCTGAAGGATCAGGCCCCCGGCGACCCGGGCCGCTGGCGATGGGTCGGCCTGAAGGCGTCGATCCATTCCAGTTTCTCGCTCAGCAGGTCCGGGTGGTAGGGCTTGGCGATAAAATCGTCCATTCCGACCCCGACGCAAAGCCGGCGCGAGTTCGGGTCGTCCCAACCGCTGACGGCGATGATCCAGGGCTCGCCATGCGGCGGTGGCAGGCGCCGGATCTGCCGGGTGGCGGCGATGCCGTCCATGACCGGCATCTGCAGGTCCATCAGGATCAGGTCGTAGCTTGTGCGGGTCGCAGCCTCGACAGCCTGCAGCCCGTTGGACGCCTGATCGACTGCGTAGCCCTCCAGTTCCAGCACCGATGCAGCCACCTCCTGGGTGAGGATGTTGTCGTCGACCAGCAGCACGCGAAGCGGCGACCGGGCCTCGCCGCAGCCGAGGTGGTCGTCGTTCGAGGCCCGAGGTAGCGGGCCGCCGCCAGCAGCTGATCGGCGATCGCTGTTGGCGCGGCTGTGACCGTCGCCGGGCCACTGCGGCAGGGACTTGGCGAACATCGCTCGCACTCCACGCTGACCTTGCCTGAGTGTCTCAAATTCGTGGGAGCGGTCACAGCCGGGAAGACCCGAGTCCCATGAGGGAATATTCCTGACACCGTTGGATCGGAGGTGCGGCCCAGCCTTGGAAACAGCTACATGTCCTGCCAGGGAGCGGTCGCCGTCGCCGGTTCGTCGCCAGCGCGATTGGCTCAGAGATCCGCCGATCGAGCCTCGCGTAGGCGCCCCTGGGTAATGACCTAGGCCGCGGGGCCATGATCTCATTGTCTGCCCAGATGAGCGGCCCGACGTTAACCCGCTGCCGGCTTTTTGCGAGAGGCGGTCATGGGGCGGCTCCAGTTGCTGGGCCGCGGACATTCCGATTCGCCAGCTGAGGCCGGAGGGGGCTCGCGTCAATTGCCGCTTCTTGCCGAGCGTCGAGCTGACGGCATGACTTCCCTCGCTTCAAACGTCCTTTGGGTTGGATTTGACGGGCTATCAAAGAATATTTCCTGATCTCGTTCAATTTTCGCTTAAACTTAAACGATCGACCGGAAATAATTTTACGCAAGATGGCTCACTAAATTCGACCGTAGGTGGCCTGTAATTCGCCATTATATTGTCTCTACAAGACCCCTTAAAAGACGGCGATCTGTTCGCGCCTGAGTTGTTTTGCCCGCCATCAGCGCGGCCTTTGAGGTCGGCGAAACTCTGTTAATCTGAATTGCGTCAGGTCGGAGGCTGTCGGGGCGAATTCCCGCCTTCGGGCCGCTTGAAGGCGCGTGCGGATGAACGAGCGTCACTCGATCAGGCTGAGCGTCCAGGCGATTGTCGCTGTGCTCGTCGGGATTCTCGTATTCGCCTGCGCCGGCTACGCTCGCGATGCTTTCCGCCAGCATCGCTTGGCGCAAAGGGTGCTGGCCGCCACCACAGTTCAGCGCGATCTGTTCGTCGCCATGAACGCCCTGCGCCTGGAACGTGGAGAGACCGAGGCTATGGCGGTCGAGCCAGGTGGGCCGGCCCCCGCTCAACGCGTGGCGTTCGTCCAGCGCCTTCGCGCCCGATCGGACGCTGCGCTGTCGCCGGTGTTAAAGGAAATCGCCGCCCTGTCGCCTGACAGCGATGCTTTCCTGCAGGCCGATATCCGTACGCGCTTTGCGCGGCTACAATCCGCCAGAGCTGCCGTCGATGCCGGAATCCGCCTGCCCAGCGAACACAGGCCACCCGACCTGGAATCGGAGTGGATGGCCAGCGCGACGGCTCTCACGGACTCGCTGACCCAGACGACAGCGCGCCTGTCGGCTGAGGTCATCCGGCTCAATCCTTCTAGCGCGCGCTTGATCGGCATCAGCCAGTTGGCCTGGGCGACCCGCGCCGCCGCCGGGACGGATAGCCTTCTCAAGGGGCGCGCCGCTATCTTTGATCGGCCGCTGACGCCGACGCAACAGCGCGAGTTCGATAGTCTGACCGATCGGGTCGATGTGCTTTGGGAGATCGTCAAGAACGAGGCGGCCGAGACCGGGTCTCGGCCGCTGACGGACGCCGTGCGGAAGGCTGATCTGGACTATTTCGTTCGCGACCGCGCCCTGCGCAATCGGGTGCTCGCCGACGTCAATGCTGGCCGGCCGGCGCCAGGTCGCCCCGAACAGGTCAGCATCGATACGCCAGGCCTGACCAGTCTGACGAACGTCTCCAGCACCGCAGCCAACCTGGCGACCGGCCAGGCAGCGCAGCAGGCCGACGCTGCCGAGCAGCGCTTCTACGCCGCCATCGGAGTCATGATCATCACGCTGAGTGGCGGCTTGGCCGCGATCGTGTTCGTCAGCCGCTATGTTCTGCACCCGCTGGCGCGCATCACCCGCGCCATGGGCCTGGTCGCGGCTGGGGACTTGGACCGACGCATTCCCGACGTCGATCGCCCAGACGAAGTCGGCGATCTCGCGCGCGCGCTCGGTGTGTTCCAGCAAAACGCGCGGGCCAAACTCAAGGCCGATGAAGCCCTGCTGGCCAGCCGGATCGCCCAACGGACCGCTGAGTCCGCCGCCGCCGCCAAGGCCCAGTTCCTGGCCAATATGAGCCACGAGATCAGGACGCCGCTGACCGTGGTGATCGGCTTCGCGGGGCTTCTGGCCAAGACGGAGGGCCTGCCGGACAAGGCCAGAAGCCATGTCACGCGCATTGTCGACGGCGGCCGTGCGCTTTTGTCCCTGGTCAACGACATCCTCGACCTGTCGCGGATCGAGGCCGGCCGTATCGAGCTGGACGCCCAGCCGCTGGCTCTTGCCGGCTTTCTGCACGACACCGTCGAGATGCTGCGCCCGCAGGCCGAGAAGAAGGATCTCAGCCTGGCCTTGGTCCTCGACAGCGAGCTACCCGACCAGGTGTTGGCGGATTCGGAGCGGGTGCGCCGGGTGCTGAACAACCTCCTGGCCAACGCCATCAAGTTCACGTTCGCTGGCCGGATCGCCGTCGAGGCCGGCTACTCGGCGGAGGCTGGCGGCCGGCTGGTTGTCAGGGTGCGCGATACTGGCATCGGCATCCGGCCCGAGGATCGCGAGCGATTGTTCGAGCGCTTTACTCAGGTCGACGAGTCGGACACCCGCCGTTTCGGCGGCGCCGGACTCGGCTTGGCTATCGCCCGCGGGCTGGTGGAGCAGATGGGCGGCGAGATCGGGGTGGATAGCATCCCCGGAGCCGGTTCAACCTTCTGGTTCCAAATCCCGGCGCCGCCGGTCAGCGCTCAGCCGACCGAGGCGAAAGCCGAGCGAGAGGAAGATCCTACCCTTCGTGCGCTCCGCGTTCTTGTGGTCGATGACGTCCCAAGCAATCGCGACGTACTGGCCGCGCTGCTGTCGCGACCGGATCTACAGCTCTGCGAGGCGGCCAATGGCGTCGAAGCCATCGAAGCCGCTGGCCGCAACGCGTTCGATGTGATCCTGATGGATCTGCAGATGCCCGTAATGGATGGTTTCGCGGCCGCACGCGAAATACGCGCCGCCTCACCCCTCAATGCTGCGACGCCGATCCTGGCGGTCACCGCCAACGTGCTGGCGCCCGTGATGGAGGCTTGCCGCGCAGCGGGCATCAGCGACTACATCTCGAAGCCGATCAATCCAGCCGAACTGTTGCACAAAATCGAGTGCTGGACCCACCTGCGGCAAGCTTGACCGCCTGACGAGCCGGTTCTTGCAGCGAATGCTAAACCATCGAGTCTTCGGTGCGCGGTGAGGAAGGCGATTGTCGCCAAAAGCAGCCTTCCCGAACACCGCGATAAGGCAGCGCTAGTTTCTGCATTGCAGTCATAAGAAATGTCCCCGCGGAGATGGGTTGACGGACCAAGTGGGGCAGTGCACTCCGCAAGACAGGTGGTGCGGATCAACCAACGCGCAATCGAACGGCGCCCGCCCATCGATCGCTAGAGTCCGGCCTCGTAGCAACCATCAATGAGGATGAAGGCGATCCGGCAGTTGCGGCCGCTGCGGTTCGCCCAGGCGTGGTTGGTTCCCTTCTGGATGACGACGTCGCCAGCCCGGACGAGCGTCTCCGCTCTGTCCAGGATCAGGGTGATCTCGCCTTCCAGCACGATGCCGTAGTCGATGGTCTCAGTGCGGTGCATGAAAGGGTGGGGCGCATCGCCGCCCTGGTTGGTCGAAGCTTCGCCGGCGCCGACGAGTTCGAAATGCCTGCGCGACTCCTCGGCGTCGATCGTCTCGAGGGCGTCATCCTCGGGCGCGATGTCGAGAATGCGGATCCGCGTTCCGCGCTCGGGGGGCGCAAGGATCAATCCCGTCTCAGCCGGTTCGCCGCCCCGCCGGTCGATGAGGACTGGCGCCTGGCGGGTGTTCCAGAGCTCATAGAAGATCGGGCCCTTGGGCCCTAGCGACTGGACCCGCTCGGGTGGGCCGTCGCTTATGACAATCGCCTTCCCCTCGTCGTCGTGGCCGGTGACGATCCGACGAACGCCTGCGGACATGTTCACTCCTGTCATGATTGGGGCCTGAAAGGGATTACAGCCTGATCGATCGCGCCGAAGACGGGCGCGCCGTCCTTCGTGCGCGCTTCCATGCGCACACGGTCACCGAAGCGCATGAAGCCGGTCTTCGCCTCGCCTTGGTCGACGATCTCGATGCCGCGCCGTTCGGCGATGCAGGACGAGCCGACCTCGCGGAAGTTTGCGTTGGAGACGGTGCCAGAGCCGATCACGGTTCCTGCCGGCAGGGAGCGCGTGCGGGCGGCGTGGGCGATCAACTCGTGGAAGCCGAATTCCATCGGCGATCCGTTGGCCCGGCCGAAGCGGACGCCGTTCCAGTCGACCAGCAGGTCGAGATCGGGGCGCGCCTCGCGCCAGGATGGGCCCAGCGCTTTGGGCGTCACCGCGACCGGCGCCATGCTGCAGGCGGGTTTGGCTTGGATCCAGCCGAAGCCGGTTTTCATCTCGCGGCCGGCCAGGGCGCGCAGCGACCAGTCGTTGATCTGAACGACCAGGCAGATGTGCCGCAGCGCCTGCTGCGGGCTCACCCCCATGGGCACGGCGTCGGTTATGACGCCGAACTCCCCCTCGAAATCGACGCCATGCTCCTCGTCTGGCAGGGGAACGTTTTCTGTAGGGCCGATAAAGTGGTCCGACAGACCCTGGTACATCAGGGGCGCGCCGTAGAGTTCCGGAGCGATGCCGAGCACCTTGGCCATCAGCTCGCCGTGGCTGGGGTAGGCGGAGGCGTCCAGCCATTGCCAGGCTCGGGGCAGGGGAGCCATGGCGTGGGCCGGGTCAAAAGGAGCCGCATCGGCGCACAGGCCGTCGTCGAGCCGCTGTTGCAGCGCTTCCAGCTCGGGCGCGGCCGTCGCCCAGTTGTCCAGGGCGTCCTGCAGGGTGGGGGCGATCCCAGCGGCGCCGGCGCAGCGGCTGAGGTCGCTGGACACCACAACTAGGCGGCCGTCTCGGCCGCCCGCGCGCATCGTCGCCAATCGCATCAGCCTCGCGCCTCCTCGGTCATAGTCGCAATCGCCGGCGCTGCGCCGGCCGCAATGGCGTGTTCGATGAGCCGATCGACGCTCTCGTCCGCTGCAAAGCCCAGGCTCTCCGCCAACGGCGTGGCCAGCGGCGGATAGGTGGCGAACTGGGCCTCGAGCCACGGGTCGGGCTCGAAGCGGATCCGGGACGGGCTGTTCGGATATCGGCGGCGCAGGGCGTCGATCAGGTCGGCCATCGAACACTGCACCGCCGGCAAGGTGATGGCGCGCCGCTCGCCCAGACGGTCCGGCGCAATCATGGCGGCCTTGAGAAGATTGTCGGCGCAGGCGGTGCGGGACAGAAGCCAGGTCTGACCTTGCGGCGAGACCGGCAAGATCATGTCGGTTCCGGCGGCGAATTCATGGAAGAGGCGGTTCAGGAAGGCTGATTTCAGGCGGGCGTCAGCGTCCGGACGGGCGACGACCCCGGGCAGGCGCAGGGCCAGCCCATCCAGTTCACCTCTGCGGGAAAAGGCGCCCAGCGCCGTCTCGATCATCAGCTTCTGGGCGCCATAGGTCATGGAGGGCCGAGGGGCGGTCCCATCATCCACCCGCTGGGGTAAGGGCGCGCCGAACACTGCGATGGAGCTGGCGAAGACCACGCGCGGCGGCCGGGAAGGTCGGCGCAGGCTTTCCAGAAGCGACAGGCTGGCGTCGAGATTGACGGCCCGTGCCAGGTCGTAGTCGGCCTCTGCCGCGCCGCCCAGGACCCCGGCCAGGTGAAAGCAGATGTCGACCGGATCGGCGCAAAGTCCGGCCCGCAGGCGCGCATCCCTGAGATCGCCTTCTACAATCTCTGCGTCCGGCCAGGCTGCAACGTGCCCGATCCGATGGTCCGTCAGGACCAGGCGCGCACCTTTCAGGCCAGGCTCGGCCGCCATGCGTTCAACCAGGCCGCGGGCTACGAAACCCCCGGCTCCAGTGACCAGGATGGTGAGGCCTGAGGCCATCGGCGATCAGAACTTGCCGCTGAGGCGCACGCCGTAGGTCCGCGGCGGCCGCAGCGTGGCGGACGTGAAGAGGCTGAAGGGCGTCGGGAAGGTGTTGCCGATGGTGGTCTTGTCGAACAGGTTGTCGCCGTAGAGCGTCACGGTGTAGCGCCCCCCAGGGAAGGCGTAGGCGAGCTGGGCGTCGACGTTCCAATAGGCGGCCTGATATTCGCTCGCCAGGAACTCCAGTCCGGTCAGGGTCTTTGACTGCCAGTGGGCGCGCAGGTCGCCCGTGAGCCGCCCCTCGCCGAGATAGACAGTCTGCTCGCCGCCCAGGTTGATGGTCCAGGCCGGCGCGTAGGGCGGTGTCTTGCCGGAGCAGTTGATCGTGTAGCTGGCGCCCGGCGCGACAAGGTTGGGACAGCCTGTGCCGTTGGCGAAGCCGCCGTTCAGGTTGGGCGTCTGGTAGACAAATGAGTCGTAGGTCGCGTCCAGGTACTGGACGTCCGCATTCAGCTCGGTCGTCGCCGACAGCTTGTAGCGGGTATCGATCTCGACACCCTTGTAGCTGGCTTGGCCGACGTTCTGGGTGGCGAACACTGACTGTCCCGCGGAATCGTCGACCAGATGGCTGATCTGCTGGTCGCGGTAGCGCCAGTAGAAGGCTTCCAGGTTCAGCTGCAGGCGGTTGTCCAGGAACCGGTTCTTCGAGCCCAGTGTGAAGGCCTCGATCGTTTCGGGGCGATAGACGCCATTGTCGGAGGTGAAGAAGAACCCGCCGGATTTGAAGCCGGTCTCGAAGCTCGCATAGACGAGGTTGTGCGCGGTGACGTCCCAATCGGCGCCGACCCGGTAGGTGACTTTATCGAAGGTCCTGTGAAGCGCATTGGCGCCCAGATCGCCGACAAAGCTCGGGATGGTCAGGGTCCCTGCGCCGGCGACAGGATTGAAGTTGGGGGGCGGCAGGGTCAGAGAGAGGGGGATGGGCGACGCGCCCGGGCAGCCGGTCGCCAACACGCAGGGGCGCAGGTCGCCGGAGAGCGAGCCGCTCAGGTCCTTGGTCTCATAGGTGTATCGGGCGCCCACGCTGAGGCGGAAATCGTGGGTCACCGCATAGGTGAGCCGACCGAATACGGCTTCGTTCTCGTCGGACTGTTTGTAGGTGTCCAGGTTCACGTTGGCTTGCTGGTTGACGTAGAACTGCGGAACCTCGTTGGTCTCGTTGTAGTAGAAGGCGCCCAGCAGATAGCGCAGCGGGTGCTCGTCGCCTGAGGTCAGGCGGGCCTCCAGGCTGCCCTGCCGGTCGTGCTCGCGCTGCCAGAGATAAAAGCCCGGCGTGTCGGATAGGAAGTTCAGGCTGCTGTCGCGCCAAGCCGGAACAAGGGTCACAGTTCCGATCGGCGTGCGCCAATCGATAGTCGATGAAATCCCCCAGTAGCTGTCGTTCAGATGCGGCCGGGTCGAGAACGGGGTGAAGGCCTGGCCGAGCAGAAGATCGGGCTGGGCCGCCGTGAACGCTTGGCCCGCAGGCGACAGGAAGCCAGGCCGCCCATCGATCCCGAGTTGGACCGGCGTTCCGCCGACGCCTTTGCCGCCCTGGTGGAAATAGTCGGCCACCAAATTCACCGAGACCGCCTTGGAGGGCTCCCAGCGGAACGAGAGCCGCCCGCCGAGGTCGTCCTGGTCGTCGGTCCCATCCTTCATGTAGCCGTCGTGGCGCACATAGCTGGCGGCGGCGCGAAGGGCGGCGTCATCGCCCATCGGGATGTTGACGTCGCCGTCCGCGCGTACGGCGCTGTAGTTGCCATAGGCCACCGACGCATCGCCGCTGTACTGGCCCAACACCGGTTTCTGGCTGATGACGTTGATCGCCCCGCCGGTGGCGTTTCGGCCGTACAGCGTGCCTTGCGGACCTTTCAGGACCTCGACCCGATCGATGTCGTAAAAGAAGCCGGAGGTGCTGGAGGGACGTCCGATATAGACGCCGTCGAAGTTGAAGGCGATGGCGGGATCGGACAGGGCGTTGCCGTTGAAATTACCGACGCCTCGCAAATAGAACAGGCTGGAGGGGCCGGCGGCCGGGGCGACTTGGAGGGCCGGCACGATGGTCGTCAGCTCACTCGGGCGCGTCACGCCCCCGGCGACCAGCGCCGCGCCGGATACGGCGCTGACCGGCAGGGCCGCGCGCTGCAGGGACTCCGAGCGGCGCTGAGCGGTCACGACGATGTCGGACAAGGTGGTCAGCTGGCCGTTGGCCGACGGCGATTGCGCGGCGGGCGAAGCGGTCTGGGCCGCGGCGTTCGATGCAGCGGCGATCACGGCCAATGCGCATCCCGCTACAAGAGCTTGCTTCATAGGTCCTCCCCAGGACCGCCCTTCGCGGGCGGCTTTGTTGGGAGGAGGCTATGCAACCGATATGCATTTGCCAAATTTGTTGTTTAGATCATTATCAACTCGTTTTATGGATAGGTAGCTGTGCGGTTCAAAGGCCTCGACCTCAACCTTCTCGTCTGCTTGGACGTGTTGCTCGACGAGCGCAGCGTCTCGGCGGCGGCCCGGCGTCTGCACTTGAGCCAACCGGCGACCAGCGCCGCGCTCGCTCGCCTGCGCGAGTTCTTCGACGACGAGATCCTCGTCGGGCTCGGCAAATCGATGTATCCGACCCCCTTCGCCGAGGGCCTGAGGCCGCAGGTTCGCGAATGCCTGAAGGTCGCCGACGGCATCGTGAGCTCCTCGTCGGTTTTCGATCCTGCGACCTCGCAGCGCGCCTTCCGCATCATCGCCTCGGATTCGGTGACCAGTTCGATTCTGGCGCCGCTCCTGTCACGCCTGGCGAGCCTTGCGCCCCGGATTGGCTTCGATCTCATCTTTCCCGACCCGGCCAGTCAGGCCGAATTTCAAAGAGGCGATGTCGACCTCCTGATCAGCCCGGAAGGCTTCATGGTCGACGAATACCCCACCGAGCTGTTCTTCGAAGAGCAGCACGTCATCGTCGGATGGCGCGACAACCCCCTGTTCCAGGGCGAGGTCACCGAGGAGAAAATCTTCCGCTGCGGCCACGTGGCGGTGGCGATCGGGCCTCAGCGCATCCTGAGCTTCGCCGATCGGCAGGCTGAACTGCTCGGTCGGTCGCGCAGGGTCGAGGTCAGAGCCGCCTCTTTCGCCATGGCGCCCTTGTTTCTGGTCGGCAGCGAGCGACTGGCGATCATGCATGGGCGGCTGGCGGAAACCATGACCCGGCAATTCCCGATCGCTTATGCGCCTCTGCCGTTTCCGTTTCCGCCTCTGCGTCAGATGATCCATCACCATCCCTCGCGCGCCAATGACGAAGGCGTGCGCTGGCTGCTGCAGGAGCTTCGCATACAGGCGCAGCGGCCTAGACCATTTACGTGATGGATGAGTTTCCATCTGATCAATCGATTTTACAAAGGGTGATCGAGCTCTAGCCTCCTATCGCTAGGAAGGGCGCCACGACGCCCGGGTGGGAGGAGCAATGTCCATGGCGTCCGGTGTTCGCCTCGTCGCGTTCCAGGTGCGGCTTTGATCGCGCCCAAGGTCCTGATCATCGGCGGCGGCATCGGCGGACTGACCGCGGCGATTGCGCTGAGACGCCAAGGCGCCGTCGTCGAGCTGATCGAACGCGATCCTGATTGGTCGGTTTACGGCGTCGGCATCATCCAGCAATCGAACGTGGTCCGCGCCATGGCGCAGCTCGGCATCCTGGACGACTATCTGAACGCTGGCTGCGGCTTCGACTTTGTCGACATCTTCGCGCCGAACGGCGTGAGGGTGGCCCGAGCGCCGGCGCCCAAGCTGGTTGAGGGCTACCCGGCCAATATCGGCATCGGCCGCCCCGCTTTGCACAAGGTGCTGGGCGACCGCGCGATCGGTGCAGGCGCCAAGGTCAGGCTGGGCCTGACGGCGACCGGGCTCGAAGATGACGGGCGCAGAGTGCGCGCGCATTTCTCGGACGGATCGAGCGGCGAATATGACCTGGTGGTGGGGGCCGACGGCCTCTATTCGACGACCCGGACCGTCATCTTTCCGGGCGCCGAGGCGCCCAGGTTCACGGGCCAGTCGGTGTGGCGATATAATTTCGAACGTCCTGCCGATCTGGACAGCCTTCATGTCTACGACGGCCCGGTCGGCGTGGGCCTCGTGCCGCTCGCCTCCAGTCTGATGTACATGTACGTGACGACCGCCGAGCCGGGAAATCCGCGGTATCCACAAGAGGGCCTCGCCCGTGCGATGCGCAGCAAGCTCGACTGGGCGCCGCCGGCGATCGCCGTCCTGGCTGAGCAGATCACGGACGATGCGGGGGTCGTCTACAAGCCCCTCGAAACCCAGTTTTTGGCTGGCCCTTGGCACAAGGGGCGCATCGTTCTCCTCGGAGACGCCGTCCACGCAACGACGCCACACCTCGGCCAGGGCGCAGGCATGGCCATCGAGGACGCCATAGTCCTGGCCGAGGAGTTGGCTCGCGCCGAGGCCCCGGAAGCTGCGTTCGAAGCCTACCGCGCCCGGCGCTACGAGCGCTGCCGCTACATTGTCGACGCCTCGCTGGCCATCTGCCGCGGCCAGCTGGGCGAGGGCCCGCTGGTCGACAACGCCGTCGCGACCAAGGCGATGTTCGGCGTCGTCGCCCAGCCGATCTGACCCACTGACAGGAGCAAGAGATGAGCCGTGTGACCGAAATTCGCCACGTCGGCTATGGCGTGCACGATTTGCCCGCCGAGCGGAATTTCTATCGTGACGTCTGGGGGTTGAAGGAGGTCGCGGAAGTGGCCGGCGTGATCTATCTCGCCGCCGAGGGCCACGACGAGCCGTTTGTCGTCCGTCTTCGTGAAGCGCCGCATGACCGGATCGATTTGATCGCGTTGGCCGCCGAGACCCGCGTGGACGTCGACGTCCTGCACGAGGCGGTGGCGGCGGCTGGCTGTCGCATCGTCTTCCGACCCCAAGACCTGCAAAGCCCCGGCGGCGGCTACGGTTTCCGCTTCTTCTCCCCGGACGGCCTGCCGTTCGAGATCTCGACCGAGGTCGCACGAGGCCCTTCGCGTTCGCTGCAGCGATGGGAGGGAATCCCCGAGCGGATCAGCCACATCGTACTTCATTCTCCCGATCACAAGGGTCTGGTTCAGTTCTTCGTCGATGTCCTCGGCTTCCGGCTTTCGGATTGGCTGGGTGACTTCATGGCGTTCCTGCGCTGCAACCAATGGCACCACCGCATCGCCATCCTGCCCGGGCCGCCCTGCCTGAACCACGTCGCCTACGACATGCATTCGATTGACGACATGATGCGGGGGGTCGCGCGTCTGAAGAGCCAGGGCGTCGACATCCGGTGGGGACCGGGCCGGCATACCGCGGGCGACAATACGTTCAGCTATTTCGTGACCCCGAATGGTTTCGCCGTCGAATATACGGCAGAGCTCGAGGCGGTGGACTTCGACCGCCACGAGGCAAAGGTGCACAAGCCGAGCCTTCAGGTGATGGACCAGTGGGGGATCGGCGTCGGCGGGCCGCAGACCATGCCGCATCCGCAGGCCGATGCGGGCCTGTTCCAACCGACTGAGGTTTGAGGCGCATGGCCCTGTTCGACTATTTCCCCAACTATGTCTGGAACCTCTCGCTCGCCATCGCACTGGAAAGCGGCGGCAAGATCGGCGAGATCGTTGACATGTGCGCGCCGATCCGGGCCGCCGCAGAACGGGGCGAGGACGCCGGCACCGCCGAATTCATGACCGAGTGGGTCAGGATGGCGGACAAGCTGGCTGATCTCGCCGCTGAGGACGAAGCCCGTGGCCGAAAGTTTTCGGCGGGCGCCAAGCTCGAGCGCGCCAGTCTTTACTACCAGGTCGCCGAGCGCATGCAGGGTCATGGCCACCCCGGCCGCGAGGCCATGTACGCGCGCGCGCTGTCGACGTTCGAGGCGGCAATGAGCTTGGGCGGTCAGGCGGTGCGGCGTGTGACCATCCCCTATGAGGGAAAATCGCTTTCGGCCCTCTGGACCCCGGCGCCTGGCGAGGGCGCCAAGCCTGCGGTGGTCTATTGCAACGGGCTCGATAGCACCAAGGAGCTGCTCTATTTCTCCTTCCTGCCCCACGCTCTGGCCCGGCGAGGGATCTCCACCCTTTGCGTCGACCAACCCGGGACCGGTGAGGCCCTGCGCACGGAAGGCTTGCCGGCGACCCATGAGAGCGAACGCTGGGCGTCGAGATGGGTGGACTGGCTGCAGGCCCAGCCGGATGTCGATCCACAGCGGATCGGCATGACCGGCATTTCGCTCGGCGGCTACTACGCGCCGCGGGCCGTCGCCTTCGAGCCCCGCTTCGCCGCCGGCGCTGTCTGGGGCGCCAACCACGACTGGGCCGAGGTGCAGCGCAAACGTCTGCGCCGCGAGGGCGAGAATCCGGTTCCACACTATTGGGCCCACGTCCATTGGGTGTTCGGCGCAAAGGACATGGACGATTTCCTGCAGAAGGCGTCGGGCATGACGCTGGACGGCGTCATGGAGCGGATCAGGGTCCCGTTCCTGATTACCCATGGGGCCAGGGATCGCCAGATCGGCCTGGAATATGCCCACCGAAGCTTCGAACAACTGACGAACAGCCCGCACCGCGAGCTCAAGATCTTCACCGATCGTGAAGGCGGCGTCGAACACGTCGGCGCCGACAACATGGCCTTCGGCCGCGACTTCATCGCCGACTGGTTCGCAGACGCGCTGGGTGGCCGGACGGGGTGAAGCGCCGCAGCACAGGGCCGGTGATCGAGGAGACATGCATGGGCGTGAATGATCTTCCCACCGACTGCTGGTTCATGGCCGCCTGGAGCGCTGAAGTCGGCGCCGCTCTCCTGCGACGGCGCCTGTGTGGTGAGCCGATCCTACTCTACCGGCTGGAGGACGGATCCGTTGCTGCGCTCGAAGATCGGTGCCCCCATCGTTTCGCCCCGTTGAGCCGGGGGGAGCGCATCGGCGACACCGTGCAATGCGGCTATCACGGACTCACTTTCGACCGGACCGGCGCCTGCATCCGTAATCCATTTTCGGAGCACATTCCCAAGGGCGCGCGGGTGCGTACCTGGCCGACCCACGAGCGTGACGGGATCGTATGGCTGTGGATAGGGGGCGCCGAAGCGGCCGACCCAGCGACCATTCCGAACTTCGGCATGTTGATGGTGGACGGTACAGCGCCCATCACCGGCTACACGCCCATGGCGGCGAACTTTGAGTTTGGCGTCGACAACCTGATGGACCTCAGCCACATCGAGTTCGTCCACAAGGGTAGCTTCGCCGGCGCGGGGGTGATCTTCGCCGGCAATCACTGCATCCGGCAGGACGGTGAAACGCTGCATTCAAACTGGTGGATGCCGGACGTGCCTGCGCCTTCGCACACGACGGGTCGCTACCCGCCGGACATGCGCACCGATCATTGGCTCGACATGCGCTGGAACGTCCCGGCCAGCATGTATCTGCAGATCGGCGCCGCACCCGTGGGCCAGCCGCGCGAGGCGGGGGTTATTGTGCATCAGGCCCATATCCTGACGCCCGAGACGGCGGACACGGCTCACTATTTCTGGGCCACCACGCGCGCCGGTGATTTCGTCAGCCAGGAAGCCGACCACTTCCTCGAGCAACTGATGCGGCAGGCCTTCGACCAGGAGGACAAGCCGACTATCGAAGCGGCCTATGCCAACCTTATCGGCGCCGGCTTCTGGGATCGTCGCCCGATCTTCCTGGGCGTCGACCGTGGCGCTGCAGAAGCCCGAAGGATCTTGATCGAGCGCCGAACGGAGCGGACCGCGAACCCCTCGACGCCGGCAGCGGTCGAAGCTGGGCCCGCGCGCGCGAGATGAGCGACGCCTTGTAGGAGTTTGCCGTCAGACGCCGCCGGCTGGGCTGCGCCACAAAGTTCAATCGCGTGGACGGTCAATTGGCTCGTGCGCTTCATGGCCTGCTGGCTTTTTTGAAGCCCAATGAAACACCCTCATGCGGTTGTCACCTTCCTCTCAAATGGCGAGAGATGCATCTCACGGACAGGGTGAACGCAAGGACGGCAGATCAGCCCCTCAAGACGTTTTGAGACCAACTTTCAGTGTCCACGATTCGATGGCGAGGCGGACGTGGAACGGCTCATCGCCAATTGCTGTCTTCCCAAGTCGCCGGCACACGCCGGTGCCAGCCTCCAATAGCTGACATTGCGATCGGTAGGGGAGGCAGCGCGATGCTGTGGCAGGTCGAATGTGGAGTGGGGCATGAGCCTTGCTAATCGCCTTCGAGTTGACGCTGCGCCGGCTGTCTTACAAGTTCGGCTTGGAGTTTGGTTTCGGGGGTATTGCGTGAAATCCTTCGTTAGGGGCGCGCTCGCGCTGGCGACGCTGATATGCGCGGGCCTAACCCTTGCCGCGTGCGCGAGCAAGAAGCTGCCGGAGACCTTCACTTCGGCCGAGGACCGCGCAGTCTGCGCCACCCTGATCGGCGATCTGCAGGCGGGCGCCACAGGCGATGCCGACATTCTGAATCGGCTGAATCCTCAGCTTCGCGCCCAGTTCACACCGATGCTGCCGAAGCTGCATGCCATGACGCCGTCGGGACCTGGAGCCTCCAGCCGCATAGTGGATGCCAGTTTCAGGGCGGTCGCCAACAGCAGCGGTCAGCGTTGGCGCGACAGTTATCTGGCCTACGAGGTCGATCAGGGTCAGCGCCGCGCCCTGATCCGCTTCGAAATCATCCGCCAAGGCGGATCTGCGATCGTCAATACCCTCTATATCAATCCGCTCTACGTGGCCGCCGAGCGGCTGAACGCGTTCACCTTGGCCGGGCGGAGTCTGACCCAGTATGCCTTCCTGCTCCTGGCCGCGGCTTCGTTCGCCACGATCGTGGCATCCGAAGTCGTCCTGTTCCGAACCCCCGGCATTCGCCGCAAATGGTTGTGGGTGGTCGGCTGCCTGTTCGGCTACGGCCAGATCTGGGTCGACTGGTCCAGCGGCGGCGTCGGCTTCCAACTGATAAATATTCAACTCCTGGGCGCCTTCGCGCTCAAGGGTGGCCTTCTCGACCCCTGGCGGATCGGATTCGGCGTTCCCCTGGTCTCGATCGTGTTCCTGCTACGACGCCGGAGCCCTCTTGAACGCAGCGCCAAGCTCGACCATCAGCAGGCGACGGCGGCGTTCTGAACCGCCAGGGTAGAGATGCTGAGCGTCGGGTAAGCGGGAACTGTCAGGGAAGGCTCGTCGGCTCCATCAGAGCGGCAACTCGCCGTTCGCCAGGCTGGCCGGGGCTCGCCAGTTGCTGTCGTTAGGGCGGGCGGGCCTACAGCAGGGCCAGCTTCTCCATTGCCGACATTGGGTTCGGGCGGGGCGGCAGGCAAGCGCCGACGTCGGCGTGTCGACTGAGGATGGAGTATTGAGCGCCGAAGAGGGTGAGTGGCCCACAGCCATTCGGCGACTTTGGCGCACTCGAATCGAGCTGGGGATCGCTGACGCCGCATGGCGGTAACATTGTGCACGTGGCGTAGGATGACATCCAGCCGCCCGTCGTCGTTTAGGGCGGGCCTGCCCGGTGCCGAGCTCCATCGTTGACAGAGACGCCAGCCTGTTGCTTCACTGCGGTCATCCCTGTCAGTAGATATCGCAGAACGCAGGGCGAAGGGCGTCGCAGCCAGAGCCTTTTCCGGCGATCGGTTTAAGACGATGCAAGCAGCGCTGCTGCCAACGGGAGAAACGACATAGACGCCAGGGCTATGTCCGCCGCACGCAATTTGACGCCCAGTGGTCGGATGCGACATCGGCGAGCGGTTCAGGAATATGCGGCTGTGGCCGATCTCGGGCGCGAGGACGAGCGCGCCGGTCCGTCGATCGCCAGCGCGCTCGAAGACGCGTTGGTGGATCAGGGGTGGCCGTCGGGCCAGGTGTTTGGTCCTGAGCGGGTGCTGGCGAGCAATTTCGATGCGGCCGTTCCGCGATTGCGGCAGGCGTTGCGAATCCTGGAAGGCCGGGGCGTGTGCCAGATGAGGCGCGGGCCAGGGGGCGGGTTGGTGGTGCTTCCGCCGAGCCGACGGCAGGCGGCGGAACTGTTAGCTGACAATCTTCGCTGGACCGGAGCCACGGCGGCCGACGTCTGGAAAATGCGAGCCTGGTTCGAGCCGATGGCCGCCGCCGCGGCCGCCGATCAAGGACGCCTCGCCCGTTCCTTGTCTGACGCGAGCGGAGACCCGTGCCTCTCCTTGCTGCTTGAGTGCCTGGATCAGTTTCCTGGCGGGACGGACGAAAGCTCAAGCTCGGCGCGCGAGGCGCTTTGGCGGGCGATCGCCGAGGGGAGCGCGCGCTCGGCGGCGCAGATCGCGGCGGAGTGTGTCGCCCAGCGCCAGGCTCGAGCGACGGACCTGCCCTGGCCGCAGTCCGGGATCCGGCGCGTCGGCGCGGTCCGTTCTTCCAATCTGGCGAGTCAGCTTGCCCGCCGGATCGCTGTCGACATCACATTCGCTCGCTGCCGTAATCGAGAATGGCTGGGGGCCATCCAGCAGCTCTGCGATCGCTACCATGCCAGCCACGGGGTTATGGTGGAGGCGATCCGGATGCTGGAGGACGCCCAGGTGGTGGAAAGTCGGCGCGGGCGCGCCGGGGGCATTACCTTGCGCACGCCAGGCACGGCGGCGGTCGTCCCCCTCCTGCATGCCCATATCGCCGGATCGGGCGCCAGCGGGCGAGATGTCAGCGCGGCGTCGCGCCGGCTCAATGGGCTCGCGGCTCTGGAGGCTGCGGCCTCTGCGAATGACCGGGAGCGCTGGTCGCGCGAGGCGCAGCTTGTTCGGGTTGTTCCAGTCGAAAACGGCCATTTCACTTGGTTGCGGCTGCAACGCGAAATCTATGAAGCCGCCGGCAATCCAGTCTTGCATGCCTTCGGCTGTTGCTTCGCCGGCTACAACGTCCGGGCCCACGCTCCGGGCCGCGACCTCTCACGGCAGAATGGCGAGGCATTGCTGGAGATCTGCCATCAGCTGCTGCTGGCTCTCGCCCAAGGCGACGGCCAGGCGGCGGCCCATGGACAGAACGCCGGCCTCGACCTTCTACAGCGAAGGGACGAGCGGGCCGCCTAGTCTGCCAATTGTGCCTCCTTTTTTCCGGTTCCAGTTGCCTCTAACCGCCGAGCTCGGGCCGCCATCAGCGGCATAGGGTCGGCCGCAAGGGCGCGCAGCTGCGTCCTTGGGCCAAGCGCTGGGCGGTTCAGGTGGGACTGACACTCTTCTTCTCTCGGGTCGGCGCGTCGATCGCGCTCTGTCTGACCGCGCTTGCCGGAGCGGCCCAGGTCAAGGCCGCCCCGCTGAAGGTGGAAATCTACAATCCCGGTGAAAAGGGCGCCTTTCCCGTCTCATCCGAGATCATTTCGGGAAAGTCGGAAGTCCTGCTGGTCGACGCCCAGTTCCGGCGCAGCGACGCCGAGGCCCTGGTCGACCGTCTCAAGGCTACCGGCAAGATCCTGACCGCCATCTATATCAGTCAAAGCGATCCAGACTTCTACTTCGGGCTCGACACGGTCACGGCGGCCTTTCCCGGCGTGAAGGTGCTCGCCACGCCCCAGACCGTCTCCGCCATTCGCGCCAACAAGGACGCCAAGCTGGCCTATTGGGGTCCGATGCTGAAGGATCAGGCGCCCAGGGCGCTGATCGTGCCGCAGGCGATCGCGGGCGAAAGCCTGCGCATCGATGGCGAGGTGGTGAAGATCGTGGGGCTCGACGGACCTTCGCCTGACCGGACCGCCCTCTGGATTCCATCTGAACGGACCATTGTCGGCGGCGTGGTCGTATTCGCGGGCAGCCACGTCTGGATGGCCGACACCCAGACGCCCAGCGCCCGCAAGGCCTGGATCGCTGAACTGGACCGGATCATCGCCCTGAAGCCCCGCCGGGTCGTGCCCGGACACTTCATCCCCGGCGCCGACGACGCAAACGCCTTGTCGGTTCAATCGGTCAAGTTCACGCGGGACTATGTCCAGGCCTTCGACGAAGAAGCCGCCCGCGCCTCGGACGCAGCATTGCTGATCGCGGCCATGAAGTCCCGCTACCCGAGCCTTCCCGGCGAACCGGTCCTGGAGATGAGCGCCAAGGTCGCCAAGGGCGAGATGAAGTGGCCCTGACCATCGCCGGCGCCGGATCCCAGATTTTTTGCATCAGCGCCTTGCCTTGCAGGGCAGGAGAAATGAGCGTGCCTAGACCCCTGTACCTAAGCGTCATTGGCGCTGCCGCCGCCCTGATCGCGCAGAGCGCGGCGGCCGGCGTCGAGACGACCGACGCCGCCAAAATACCGGCGGGAGCCTATGAACTCGACCCGAGCCATGCCTCGGTCGCGGCGCGGGTCAACCATCTCGGCTTTTCCACCACCACGGTCCGCTTTCCAAAGGTTTCGGCCAGGTTCGTCTATGATCCTCTGCATCCGCAGGCGTCCCAACTCGACGTCACGGTCGAGACCGCTTCGCTGACGACGGATTGGCCGGAGCGGGACAGAGATTTGAAGTCCCCCGCCTTCTTCAATGTCGCAGCCTTTCCGACGGCCCAGTACACCGCAAACGCCCTGACGCCGCTCGATGCGAGCCATGCGCGTGTTGACGGCCAACTGACCCTTTTGGGCGTCACCCGGCCGGTCTCGATGGATGTCGCCCTGGTCGGCTCGGGCCTGGGGATGATGAATGATCGCCGGGCGGGCTTTTCGGCGCACCTGCAATTCAAGCGCTCCGACTTCGGCATGAAGACCTTCCTTCCCGCCGTGGGTGACACCGTCGATGTCGCGATCGACGCCGAATTCGCGAAGAAGTAGGCCGGCGGCATTTTATGACTCCCGAGCGCTATTCGCCGATCGCCATCGCGCTGCATTGGATCATAGCGCTGCTCTTGGCGCTTCAGCTCGGCCTTGGCTGGCGCATGGTCGGCTTGACGGCCGGGAGCGTCATGTTCGCCGCCTTTCAGCTGCACAAGAGCCTCGGGATTTCGATCCTGATGCTCTCGCTCCTGCGGCTTGCGGCTCGGCTGAAGCTGAAAAAGCCGGATCCGCCGGCGGGTTCCGTTGCGACCAGGCTGGCGGCCCGCGGCGTGCACGCCGCGCTCTACGGGTTCATGATCGCCGGGCCGCTCACGGGGTGGGCGCTGGTGTCCACCGCGCGGGTCAAGGTTCCGACGCGTCTGTTCGGACTTTTACCTTGGCCGCATCTGCCTTTGGACCAGGCTTGGCGCGGCCCCGCGGAGGCGGCTCATACTATGCTCGCCTTCGTGGGAGCCGGCTTGATCGTTCTGCACCTGGCCGGCGCCGTGCGTCACCATCTCGCAACAGCGTCCGGCGGTGTGATCGGCCGAATGGCGCCCGGGATTTCCACTGCGGCGGGCGAGGACAGGGCCGCATTGACGGTGGCCGCTCTAGCAACCCTGACCCTATCGGCGGTGTTCGCGGGGCCATGGTTGGTCTTCAGTCGCCCCTCTGCCCCTGCAATACAGCGCGCGGCGTTGGCGGCCGGTCCCGCCCCAGCCGCGCCAGCGCCTCGGACAGCCGATGCGCCGTCGTTCGGTCGAAGCCAGACGAATTCCTCCCGCGCCGGTGCGCAATTGGCCGCAGACGATCCGAGCCCGGCGCCAGTCGCCGCCTGGACAGTCGAAGAGGGTGGCCAGCTCGGCTTTACCGCAAGGCTTAACGGCGCACCGGTGGAAGGCCGGTTCGCAAAGTGGGCCGGCGATATACGCTTCAGTCCTGAAAATCTCCCGGCCAGCCGCATTGCGGTTCGTGTCGATCTGGCGTCCGGATCCACGGACGATGCTGAGCGCGATGCAATGCTGGTGGGCCCGAATTTTCTGGCTGTCGCCGATAGCGCCGAAGCCATATTTCGCTCAAGAAGCATCAAGCGGGTTGGCGGTGACCGGTACTCCGCCGCCGGCGCGCTCTCTCTTCACGGCGTTTCCCGTCCGGTTGTTCTCGACTTCACGCTGAATATCAGGGGCGAGGAGGCCTCCGTGTCCGGCGTCACGACACTCGACCGCACGACATTCGCCGTCGGCTCGGGTGATTGGGCGTCGACGGACCAACTGGCCGCCGGTGTCCAGGTGGCGTTCAAGTTCAAGGCTCGCCGGCAGGCTGCTCCCCAGGAGCGTCCATCATGAGCCCAGTTGCGTCTTCGATCGAGCAGGAGCGCGAGGACGCCTGGCGGCGACGAAGCGGCCATGGCTCGGGACGCGCATTCGCCAGACCACCGTGACGCCCGGCCCGTGATGGGATTTGAGCGAATCGGCAGGGTTTTCGATCTACCTTCATCAGGCGCTGCGACGGCGCTCGCCGATCTGCGCCTTGACGTGACTGAAACCTCTCACGAATGGCCTAAAGCAATCAAAAAATGTTGACTTTAGATCACTTTGATTCAACAATCATCAGACACAACCGCGCCAACTGACGGCGGGGACCACATAGGTGGGAGGGGAAACATGAAGCGACGCCTTCTTTTGCAATCCACGATTCTGGCGGCCGGTCTGATGGCCGGCCAGGCGTTTGGGCAGACGGCGCCGTCTGCGCAGCAACCGCCGCCGTCGGCCGATCAAGCTGGCCCGAGTTCTCAGGCGATTGGGGAGGTGGTGGTCACCGGCGTCTTCAGCGCCAAGAGGATCGAAGCCGCTCCGATTTCGATCAATGTGGTGACGACGTCCCAACTCTCCGAGCAGAACGCGGTATCGGCCGCGGATCTGCTGAAGAACGTGCCGGGCGTGTTTGTCAATTCCTCGCTCGGCGAGATCCGCAACGTCGTGTTTTCGCGGGGCATTTCCGCTAACTCGCTCGACGGCGCCGGCGGCTACTACTACGTGTCGCTGCAGGAAGACGGGCTTCCGGTCGACCTGATCACGGCGTCGAACTACGGTCCTGACTACTACCTGCGGCCGGACATCACCTTGAGCCGCCTGGAAGGCCTGCGCGGCGGCACGGCGGCGATCACCGGCCCCAACGCCCCCGGCGGCATCTTCAACTATATCTCCAAGAACGGCCGCAGCGACCCCGGCGTCGAACTGGCCGCCAAGTACGGTCTGCAAGGCGATGGAAGCCTGCCCTATTACCGCGTCGACGCCTATGTCGGCGGCAAGGCGATGGACAACCTCTATTATTCGATCGGCGGCTTTTATCGCACCGACGACGGCACCCATGACGCCGGCTACGCGCTGAACAAGGGCGGTCAGGTCAAGGCCAACCTGCTTTGGAACTATTCGCAAGGCTCGGTGCTGCTGACCGCCAAATACCTCGACGATTCCAACGATTGGAACGAGTTCACGCCGGCGTTCGGCGGCAAGACGATCGCGCCGGGGTTCAGTAACACGACCTCAGACCTGCAACCTGCCAACGCCAGCCACTGCTTCCCGCGCGTCGGCGGCGGTCGTGGATGCTGGAACCCATCCGATCTGGTCCATTCGAAGTCGCTCGCTTTCGGCGCGACGTGGAAGCACGAGTTCTCCGACGGCTTCCACATCGAGAACAAGATGCGCTACTCGCACAACCGGTCTCAGTGGAACTCCGGGGCGGTGCTTTCTGTGGTGTCGCTGGAAGATCCCATCGTCAACATCATCATGGGAACCGCTTTTGCGCCGGGCGCCTTCAACTACTACCAGGGCGGTAAGTTGCTGGCGTCGATAACATCTCAGGGCAACGCGTTCGCCCCCGGCAACTACACGGTCAACAGCAACAATCTTCCAAACCAGGGAATCCTGACCGGCAGCAACCTGCCGGGCAATATCGGCGCCTACGTCGGCTTCGGCGACGTGCAGAACTCCTATTCGGACCAGTTTGTCGACCAGTTCACCGTCACCAAGGATTTGGGCCAGCACCACCTCGCGCTCGGCGCCTATGTCGCGCTCGCCAGGCTTTCCACGAACGCCAGCGGCAGCCCCGGCATCGGCCTGATGACCCTGACGCCAAAGCCCCAGATGATGACGGAGACCTACACGCCGGCCGGCGGCAGCACGGTTTATCAGGTGACTGACCCGACCGGCTTTGGCGCCTATGGCCAGCCGGCCGTTGACGGCTATCATGGCAATCAGGAGCTGTATTCGGTCTTCTTCGGCGACAGCTGGAAGGTGAACGACAAGCTGACGCTGGAGGCTGGAGGCCGCTGGGAGTCGATCAAGTACGATATTTTCAATCAGTCCTGGACTTCGTCCCCGTTTGGCGCAGTTCCGCAGCTCAATTCCAGCGGTGGCGCCGATGGCAATCCATTGACGCTCTACGACAACGGCGTGTCGACCCCGGGCCCGATCTATCGAACCAAGCGGGACTACGACTACTTCAACTATTCGTTGGCGGTCGACTATGACCTGACCAGCGATCTTGCGACCTATGTCCGCTATACCGAGGGCAGCAAGGCGCCGGACTTCGGCGGCATCGAGGCCATCAACACGCCCGGTCGGATTGCGACCGAATTCGACGCGCCGCAAAAGATTCGCCAGGCCGAAATCGGGATCAAATACAGCCGCAGTGGGATCAGCCTTCAGCTGTTCCCCTTCTACAGCCTGCTTGAAAACGTGAACGTGCCCGCCGTGTTCAACTACACATCGGGCCCATTGATCGGCCAGCAATATGTCGAACCTGCCTTCCAGGGCCAGATCACGACCTATGGTGTCGAAGTCGCCGGCGCCGCTCGGATCACCTCTTCCTTCAACGTTCACGGCAACCTGACCCTGCAGGAGCCGAAGGCGAGCAAGTTCTACAATTGGACGCAGGGGCCGAAGGGCGACGGCAGCGATGACGTCAAGACGTTGATCAAGTCCGGAGACGCCGACAACAACCCCAAGATCATCACCCGCGCCGGCTTCGACTGGAACGCGCTGCCTGACGTCAAGCTGTTCGGCGAGGTGACTTATCTGGGCAAGCGCGCCGCGAACGCCGCGGACGCCTTCTATCTGCCCGCCTTCACCACCGTCGACCTGGGCGCCGCCTGGAACGTGACCAAGAACATCAAGCTTCAGTTCAACGTGAACAACGTGTTCGACGAGGTCGGGGTGATGTCCTGGTCGAGCACCGGCTTCCTGGCCAGCCTCAACCGCCAGGGGCTGACGCCCGCCGCCTATAACCCGCGAGCGCTCTATCCGATCGTGCCGTCCCAGGCCCGGTCCTATTTCCTGACGCTCTCAGCAAAGTACTGACCGCACCTTCCTCTTTAGGACTTTGCCCTCGCCACCTCGGTGGCGGGGGCTTTTTGCGCTTATTGCATTGAGCGGGGGCGCCAGCGGATGTATTGCGCAGCCAAGCCGGTGAGCCGACAGATCATGCGTCATTGGCGCAGCTGTAGGTGGTGAGCCGCCATGCATGGCTCGGCTCCTTCAGGAGGCGATCCCGATCGAGCGCTCGCCTGCCGGCTCGGCCTCTCAGCGTTCCGCGCTGCAAAGCCACAGGGCTGCAGCGCCTGCCAAGGCCATCAGCGCCGCGAGAAGACCCAATACGGATGTCGGCCCGCCGCCCGTCGCAAGCATCGCGCCGGCGACCAGCGGACCCAGCGCTGCGCCGACCCGGCCCACCGCCACGGCGAAGCCGACGCCGGCCCCGCGCGCCTCCGCCGGATAGACGGTCGGCGCAACGGCGTAGACGAGGGTCTGACTGCCAGAGACCGCCCAGCCGAGCAGGGCGCTCAGGCCGATCGAGAGCGCGAAGGCTGGCGGAGCCAGCGACACCAGGACCAGGGCGACGATTGCGGCGATGAAAGTGATCGCGACGATGCGCTTTCGTCCGGCGCGGTCGGACAAGGCCCCGGTCGCTGCGCTGCCGATCGCACCCAAGAGGTTGAAGGCGAGCTGGGCCAGCGCCGCCTGCGGATGGCTGAAGCCCTTCGCCACCAGCAGTGACGGCATCCAGCCGAGCAGAACATACTGCGCGATCAGCGCGCAGAAGAAGGCAAGCCAGAGGACCAGGGTTCGCCTGGCGCGCGGACCAAACAGGACCTGGCCAACCGCCATGGCGCGCCCGGCGCTCGCGCCTTCCGGCCGTGGCGGGCCAAGGCGCAGAAGCGCCGGCGCGGCGATCAGGGGGACGGCGCCGCCGACCAGGTAGATGAGCCGCCAGTGGGCCTGGTCGCCAAAGAGATAGCTGAGCAGGCTGACGCTGACGCCGCCCATGGGCAGGCTGGCGTAGAGGAAGCCCATGGCCGTATTGCGCCGGCCCGCGCCGGCGGCTTCGGAGACCATCGCGATCAGATTGGGCAAGGCTCCGCCGAGGCCGAGACCGGCCAGGAACCGGCACCAGAGCAGGCTGCTCGCATCGCCGCACAAGGCGGTGGCCGCGGAAAACACCGCGAGCAGCGTCACCGAAGCCGAGGCCACGCGCCCGCGTCCAATGAGATCCGCCGCGCGGCCGCCGACCAGTGCTCCGAAAAGCAGGCCAAAGGTGCTCGAGCTTAAGAAGAGGCTCTTGGTGGATAGAAAGCCGCCCAGGACGCCGCGCCCATCGCCGGAGCTCAGTTTGAACAGCGGCGCCAGGATCGGCAACGTCACCCCAGCCGCCTGAAGGTTGAACCCTTCGGCCAACGCCGCCCAGCAGCAAACCACGAGGAGCAGCGTCGGATGCGGCGCACGAGCCTTGTTCATCGGCGCTTCAATCGAGGCCGAAGCGGTTGCGCCCGCCGTGCAGGGGCCGCCGACGCCCTTTCCAGACGAAATCCCCACCGAGGCCTGCAGGCAAGGTGATCGTGGCCGAGCCGCCGTGCTCGCCTAAGACGTACAAGGTCTCGATCAGGCCGAGCGGATGGGCCGCAGCCGCGTCGAGGCGGGTCAGGGGGCCGAGATGAGGCTCGATCCTCACCCGCGCAAATCCCGGCGCGGCGGGATGGATGCCGGCGACGTAGGTCAAAAGGCCGGCGGTCGGGTGAGCGCTCCAGGCATGGCTGTCGGAGCGCGATGGATCAGGGTTCTCGGGATAGGTGGTGAAGCCGCGCCGAACCATCTCGCGCCAGGGCTGGAGCATGCCGAGATAGCGGTCGGCGAGACCGGCGTGATCGAAGGCCTCGGCCAGGTAGAAGGCGAAATAGTAGGTGACCGGAATGATCCCGTCGGGCGCTTGCAGTGCGCCGGCGCGCGTTGTGATGCGGTCCAGAACCTCCCGCTGGCGCGCCCTGGGGACCAGGTCATAGAGCACGGCCAGGGCGTTGGCGTGCTGGCTGAAGCGGGTCTTGGCCGGCGCGTCGGCGAACAGGCCGCGCTCGTCCGACCAGCATTGGGAGAGCAGGCCGGTCCGCACCTTGGCGGCCTGGTTCTGGTCCTCCCGCGCCTTGCGACGGCTGCCGACGGCCGTCTCGAGGTCGGCGGCGTCCCGCAGAGCGCCATAGTACATCAGGGTGATGACGCAGCTGTCCGGGCGCGCCTCGTGGCGCGGGTTCATTTCCGACAGCGTGGGTCGCCAATCGACGAACAGCCAGCCCGGCGTCATGCGCAGCACGCCCGCCTCGCGCAGATAGGGCGCATACCAGTCGAGCACCGCGCGCGCGCCGGGCAGGGTCCGCTTGAGCACCGCGCGGTCCGGCTGCCGCATCCAGTAGTCGTGCAGGCTGTCGATCCAGAGCAGGGCGAATGGCGGAATGAGGTTCTTGCTGGTGGAGGGATAGGCGGACTGGGGAATGCCCTCCACCACACTGGAAGCGTCGAACGCATCAAGGGCCTGAACCGCGAGCCGGGGATCGCCCGACACCGCGTAGGAGATCAGCATCTGCAGGCGCGTGTCGCCGATGTATTGCAGCTGCTCCCAGTAGGCGGTGTCCATATAGGTTTCGTGCGCGTCGAGACGGGCGGTGTCCCATCCGATGCGCCAGACGCGGTTGAGCTCGTCGTCACTGCTGACGAACCGGCCTGTTTGGGCGAACGGGTAGCGGGTCTCCAGCGCCTGGAACGAGTCCAGCGTCAGGGGCTGGTCGCCGGTCTTGACGCTGATCTCGACGAACCGCCAGGTGCGCCACCAGAAGGGCGAGAAACGGTGATGATCATCGCCGTCGGGCTTGACGGTGTCGGTCAGGCCTAAGGCGACGCCGTGGTCGACAGTGGCGCGATCGAAGAAGCGGGGAAGAAGTTCGGGGCCCTCTCCCGGTTCCTTGGCCATCGCCTCGGCGAAGAGCGGATTGGCCGGATCGTAGAGCGCTTCGGCATAGGTCAGGGAAACGGTGGCGCCCGCGCCGCCTGAGGTCAGCAATAAGGGATAAGCGGACTGGACCCGGCCGGCGTCGATCAGCAGTTTGGCTTCCGCATGCGCGGGAACGAGCACCGGCCCTTGGGGAAAGGCGCCGCCCTCCACGCCCACGGCGCGCACGAGACGACCGCCGGCGATGGGTTCCAACAATTGCGACGGTAAGGCATCGGCTTGCAAGGTGACGGATGGCGGCTGGCCATCGTTGGCTGGCGCAGCCTGCGTCCATCCCGGCGCGCCGCTGGCCGAGGCGTTCCAGTCCGTCGCTTCGAGCTTTGCGTCCAGCGTCTCCGGCGCTCCGGCGGCATAGAATCCAGGCACGTGCTCCTGGCGCAGCTGGGCGCGCGCTGGCGAGACCGAGCGCGACGGGTCGACCCGCACGCGCCAGCCCGGCCCGCTGTCGAAGGCCTCGCCGAGGAGGCCATGTTCGGTCTGGAGCCAAAAGGCGGTATGGCCGGTCGTGACCTGGGCCAGCGGTGCAGCGGCGCCGTCGCTCCACACTTCGGCGGCGATGACGTTGGCGCCGGGCTTCAGGTCGGGCGCGATGTCGATCGTCTCGTACCGCCAATGGCCAAGGTCGCCGCGGGCAGGGCCGGCCGCTGCGCGCAGCCCGTTGACATAGAGAACATAGCGGCTATCGGCGCTGACCCTGACCCTCAAGGTTTGCGGTGGGGCTTTCAGCTCGATCTCTCGGCGGAACTGCAGCGCGAGGCCTTGTTCCGGCGCCGCGCCGGTCAGGCCGGGAAAGCCGATCCATTGCGCCGCCTCCGCCCGGCCGACGCAAAGCGCGGGGGCCAGGGCGGCGATTGACAGCGCGATGGCCGGGCTCGGAAGGCGGCGGCAGGGGGGGCGGCGGTCCATCTTTGGGATCCTTCAGTAGCGGATCTGCTCGGCATCCGGCCTTGCTTGCCAGAAGCGGCGTTCCTCGCCTTCCGGGTCGCTTTCGACCCGGCACTCCGCATCGATCAGCAAGGTCTCGCGGCCCGGCAAGGTGTAGGCGGGCCATGCAGGCTGACCCGGCGCCGCCGGACGCCCTGTGTGCGCGAAGCTCCCCCAAAGGGTGCTCATGTTCCGCGCGCAGCGGCGCCGCGCCTCGGACGAGTCCGCGCCGAAGCCGCCGCCTGGCGCTGCGGCGTCGACATTGTCGAATTTCATGGCGATGTCCGAGGCGTGCGGCGAGCCCATCGCAAAGTCCGTTCCGGGCACGCGCGCCGGGGAGGCGTAGTTCAAAATGTAGGAATAGACTGAGGCCCGAGCCTGGGCCGCCTTGGTCTCGGCGATGCGCACGGCGTGCGCACGCCAGGGCGTGGCGGTCAAAATGGCCATGAACAGTTGGGATGGCGTGGCGGTCGGTCGCGTGCGCCGAAAAGCGGCGGTCCAATCGTCCGATCCTGGACCGAGGACCCTCTTCAGCCGCTCGTGTAGGCCTGCGTCATCCAGGCGGAAGACGCTCTTGTCGCCGAACAGGAAGAAGAAAACCGCCTCGTCCCGGCAGCCGCCGATGATGAGCGGCTTGTCCGCCGAGACGAGGGGCGCGCCGGTCTTGAACGGGACCTCGGGCAGGATGCGTCCGTCGATGAAGGGCCAGAAGGCGCGGCTGTCGTCGGCCTGCGGCCGCGATCGGTTCTGCGCGCCCGGGGTGAGCTGGGCGTCGCCGCCCGTCTGATAGCCAAGAAGGGCGGCGGCCGGCGCATCCAGCAGCTGGCGCGGATCGGTCAGGCCCAGGGCCTTCATCAACCGGCGGGCGCTGTCGGTCGCTTCCTCGGGTGTCCGGTCTTCCGGGCCGATCGGACTTTCGATGGAGGCCTTGTTGAAGTAGGGCGCCGCCCCGGGCATGGCGTAGAGGCAGGCGGTCTTGCCGCCGCCGCCGCTCTCGCCAAAAATCATCACATTGTCGGGGTCGCCCCCGAACGCGGAGATGTTTTCCTTCACCCAGGCCAAGGCTGCGACCAGATCCTGGAGGCCCTGATTGCCTTCGTACTCGGGGCCCAGCAGGTGACCGAGATAGAGGTACCCGAAGAGGCCGAGGCGGTGGTTGCTGGCCACGACGACCACGTCCTGCTCGCGCGCGAGGTTCGCGCCGTCCTGGTAGGCGCGGCCGCCTGAGCCGACTGTGAAACCGCCCCCGTGGCTGTAGAACATGACCGGGCGCTGGGCCCCGTCAGCCGCCGGCGTCCAGATATTGAGGAACAGACAGTCTTCCGACGGCGGAGGTTCGGCGCCGGGCCCGCCCACAGGCTGAATGGCGGGGGCGCCCAGGTGCGTTGCGTCGCGCACGCCGGTCCAGGACGGGGCGGGCGGCGGCGCCTTGAAGCGGCGATCTCGACCTGACACTGGGCCGGCATAGGGAATGCCTCGAAAGACGCAGACGCCGCGCTCGCGCAGTCCACGAAGGCGTCCGCGTGCGGTGGTCGCGACGGGGCTGTCAGCCTGGGCGCGGGCCAATGCAGGCGCCGCCAGGGCGCCCCCCAAGCCGAGGAAGAGGGTGCGCCGGTCAGGATTCACAAAGGACATGGTCGGCCCAGATTTGGTGATGGGAAACGCTAAGTCTGCTGCTCGCGAATGCGTCACGGCTTGAGTTCGGCCCCGCGCAGGACGGCCTGCGCGGTGGCGGCGCGATCATCGGCGTTGTCGCCGACGAAAAGGGCGTATGCGCCGGGCCTTATCCGCCAGTCATGCGCGGCCTCGTCCCAGTCCGCGAGCAGCCGCGGCTCGGCGGTGATCTCGACCCTGCGCCGTTCGCCCGGTTTGAGCGCGACCCGTCGCCAGCCCAGGAGCCGCTGTTGCGTGCGGCCCGGACTTTTGGCGAGATAGAGTTGGGCGACCGCCACGCCGGGCCGTTGGCCGATATTGGCCACCTCGACCTGAACCGTGACCCCGGATCCGCCCGTCGCTTTCAGGCGGCCGTAGTGAAAGCGGGTGTAGGACAGGCCATAGCCGAACGGAAACAGCGGCTTTCGATCCTTCTCGGCGAACCATCGGTAGCCCACAGAAGACCCTTCGACATAGTTCACGGCGAAGGGCGCCTGCGCCTCCGGTTTCAGTCCTTCCGCCGTCGCCATGGCAAGTCCGGGGGGCGATGGGCGCACCAGCTGGTCGGGACCTGCGGCGAACGTCACGGGCAGGCGGCCCTTTGGCGACACCTCGCCGAACAGCAATCGGGCGATCGCTTCCCCGCCGCGCTGGCCGGGATACCAGGCCTCGACCACGGCCTTGGCGGCGTCGATCCAGGGCATGAGCACCGGGCCCCCGTTCTCCAGTACGACGATGGTCCTGGGATTGGCGGTCGCCACGGCGCCAATCAGAGCCTCCTGGTGATCGGAGAGGCTGAGCGGGGCGTCCGCACCCTCGGTGGTCCATTGCTCGGCGAAGACGACAGCGACGTCGCTGTCTCGCGCGAGCCTGGCGGCGGAGGCGATGTCCTCGCCCGGATCGAATTGTACGACGCCGCTTCCCGCACGGCTGCGGATCGCCGCCAGCGGCGAGGAGGGATGGTAGACGATCCCCTCGCTCCATGCCGGCGAGGCGGCCGGCCGCGCGCGTACGAGCGACCCGGCGGGGATCACCTGGGATGAGCCGCCGCCGGAAAGAACCCCGACATCGGCATGGCCGCCGATCACGGCGATACGCCGGGCGCCGGCGGCAAGCGGCAGGATGTCGCCTTCGTTCTTGAGCAGCAAAAGGCCGGCCTCCGCCTCGGCCTGGGCAATCGCGGCGTCTGCGGCCTTGTCGTAGGGGCCGGCCGCGGGAAGCGGATCCATCAGGCCCGTGGCCAGCTGGCTGCGCAAGATCCGCCCCACCATGTCGTTCAGTCTCGTAAGACTGACCCTTCCGTCGGCGAGCGCCGCGCGCAGCGGGGCGTCGAAATAGGCTTCTTGGTCCAGCTCCTGGCCGGACTCCTGGTCCAGCCCGGCCCTGGCGGCCTCGACCGTATGGACCGCCCCCCAATCGGACATGACGAAGCCTTTCCAGCCCCAGTCGGTCTTCAGGACGTCCGTCAAGATGTGCGGGTTTTCACAGGCGTAGGCGCCGCCGACCTTGTTGTAGGCGCACATGACCGCGCCGGGGGCGCCCGACTCGATGGCGATTTCGAAGGCCAAGAGGTCGGATTCGCGAAGCGCGGCTTCGCCAATCCTTGCGTCGAGTACGTGGCGGCCCGTTTCCTGCGCATTCAGCACGAAATGCTTGACGGTCGAGATCACGTGTTGGGACTGCACGCCGCGAACCGAGGCCGCCGCCATGCGGCCGGCGAGCAAGGGATCCTCGCCGAGATATTCGAAGTTGCGTCCGTTGAAGGGGTCGCGGACCAGATTGACCCCGCCGGCGAGCAGGACATTGAAGCCCTTGTGTCGGGCTTCGCCGCCGATCATGGCGCCGCCGGCGTAAGCCATGTCGGCGTCCCAGCTGGCGGCGAGGGCCAGGGCGGAGGGCAGGGCGACCGCGTCATCGCCGGTGCGTCCAGCATTGGCGACCCCGAGGCTGGCGTCGCTCTCCTTCATCTCCGGAACACCGAGCCTCGCGACGCCGGCTACGTAGCCGGCGGAGGGGATGACACCGGCGGGCAGCGATTTCATCATCCTGGGAAAGCGGCCGTTCACCAGGGTGAGCTTTTCCTCGAGGGTCATCTGGCCCAGCAAGCTCGCGACGCGCGCCTCGATGGCGGGCGATGGGGCGCCGCTCTCATGGGTCTGCCCAGCGGTCGGCGAAGCCAGGGCGGCGAGCGCGGCTATCGCGCTCAGACCGTTGCACAACAAGCCCCGCATGGCGTCTCCTCTAAAGACGGCGGGATGCGCCGTAGCCAGGCCCAGCGGGGGTATCCGCTGGGCAGTCTCCTTGAAGCCCGATGGCTTGCCGCGGCGCCCGGCGGGTTCGGTCACGCCGCCATAACGTCCGGTGACGGCCAATCCAGCCATGCCTCTTCCCGGCGGGTCTAAATAGGGGCCACATTTCTATTGCCTTCAGGCGGCTTGGACCGAAGCGGAAGCCGCTCTATCGCGTGGTCAGCAGCCTCACCGGTCCCATCAGTCCCGACGGTCTCAGCGGCGCGTCGGGCTTGTAGGTCGGCGCGACGGTGAATGTGATTTTCTTGGCGCCGGGCTGCTGGTCGCCGATCAGGCGATTGACCCAAAGGTCGGCGATACGGACCTCCAGCCGGTTTTCGCCCGGACGTAGCGCCTTGGTCACATCCATGCGGTAGGGCGCATTCCAGGCTGTGCCGACCGCCACGCCATTGACGAGCACCTGTCCGACATCGCCGATGCGCCCAAGGTCCAGCTGCGCCCTTTGGCCTGGCCGCAGCGCATCGGCGTGGAAGGAGGTGCGGTAGGTCGCAACGCCTGAGAAGTAGCGCACGCCGGGATCTGCATTGTCGCTGAGTGAGGCCAGCTTGTCGAAATGGGCCTCGGCCCGCGCCCCGCGCTCGGGCTGGAACGTAACGTCCCATCCGCGATCCAGGGTGAGGGCGGGACGCCAGGCCGCCTTCGCGATGGTCCGGACGGCGGTGTGCGCAGGCCTGCGGAACACCACAAAGAAGGCGTCGTAGGGGCGCATCTCGAGCGGGACGCGCGTCTCGGCCTCTTCGATCCGGTAGCTGACCGGCTCGGCGGCCCCCGTTTCGGCGCGCCAGATCTCAGGCGTTCTGCCCGCAATGCGGAAATGGGCGTCGAAGGCCTCCGGCCGATCCTTGCGGTTGTCGACGAAATAGATGTCGGCGTCCGGCGTCCGGCGGTGAACGAACAGCACCTTCCGGTCGCCGGCGGGGTCGTCATAGCGAAAGTCAGGCCTCTGTCCCATCTGGCCGAGCGAGGCCTCGATATCGGTGCTCGCGATGACCTTTCCACGGCCCACGGCCGTGATGGGCGCGCCGCTCCAGAGCTGATGGACCAGGTCGTCGAACGCCTTCTGGTCATCGGCGAGGCTGGGCGTTGCGGTCGGTGCGGCCCCCACGATGACGCCGCCGGCCTCGGCCAGGGCGGCCAGCTTCTTCAGCACCGGCAGGGTCATGCGGCGGCTGTCGCCGCCGAGATAGAGCGCGCGATAACGGGCGCCGGCCGGCGAAACCAGTTCCTGGCCGTCCACCGAGAGCTTGCCGAGCACGATATCGGCGTCGACGAAGTCGAAGGCATAGGTGCGTGGCAGGTCGCCGAGCGCATGATCCTCGTAAAGCTGAGTGATCGGCCGCTCCTCGCCGATGAAATAGGCGACGTCGGCCACGTTGCGGCCCTGTTGCAGGAGGTAGGCGCTGCGGGAGATGTAGTCGATCCAAGGTCGGGCCATCTCCGCCCAGGTCTCGTGACGGTTGAAGTACTGGCCGAAGATGAACAGCGACAGGCCCGGCTGCTTGTCGTCGAGCGGCTGGTGGACCGAGGTATGGATCACCGGCCTGTTGACGCCGGAGGCGAACTCGAGGTCGATGAACTTCTTCAGGTCGTGTGGAGCGAAGGCCCACGGCGAGAAGGCCGCCGTCAGAGATTCAGCCGCGACCACGTTCTGGCCATAGATGTGGGCGACCGAGGCCGCGCCACGCATGTCGCCGAGGTAGGAGGGCTTGGGACCCTTGGCGGGGTCGTAGGTCCATAGCGCCGACATCGGAACGTCGGTGTGGCTGCGCATGGTCAGGTCGTCGCCGAGCATCGGGCGGCGATCCTCGAGCGCCTCGCCATAGAGTTTCAGCCCATGTTCGTGGGCGACGTCGGCCACCGTCCCGTAGTGCTGGCTCGCCAGAAGATCGGCCAAGGTGCGGCGGTAGTCATAGAGGAAGGCGTCGCTTTGAGCGCGCGAGCCGATCACCGCCCCGGTCAGCACCGGCAGCCAGGGACGAGGATCGTAGCCGCGTAGGCGCTGGAAGTCGTCCAGCATCTTCGGGGTCCAGTTGGCTGCGCCGACCTCGATGCTGTCCGTGAGCAGCGCCCGAACGCCGTGTTGGCCGATCCGGTCGCCTCCGGCCGCGTCGGAGTAGAGCGAGAGATAGGTCTCCAGATAGCGGCGAACGGCGGGGCCGTCGAGCTTATCGACCTCCAGGCCGGAGGCCTCCTTGGTGGTCGGGTGGTTGGTGGTGCCCGTAAGGGAGTAGCCGAGGCGCAGCACCCTCCAGCGGCCAGGCGGCGGGGTCCAGTCGAGCCGGCCATCTGGCGCCATGTGGCTGGTCAGATCGATCACATCCTGGATCGCAACGCCCGGCTCGTCCTGTAGCCCAAGGTCCAGAGCGAAGTAGCTCGGCGCGACGCCAAAGCCCGCCTTCAGCTCGAAGCGATTGACCCGGGGCTCGCTCTCCAGCCTGAGCTCCTTGATGGTGATGGTCTTGAGGGGTGGGGCGGCCCCGAAATCGAAGACCTGGGCGCCCGGAACCCCGGAAAAGGGGTTTTCGTTCGACCGCGGCGCCGGCTCAAAGACGATGCGGAAATGCTGGGCGGTCACCGCGGCGAAGCTGATGGTGGTTTGCGCCGCGCCGCGCAGATCGACCTGCGCCACCTGCTTCCAGCCGCCTGAACCGTCCTCCGCCTCCAGCCGTGGAGCGACCTGCGCGCCGCCGAACCCGAATACGTCGTTGTTGGGGCTGAGGGCTATGACCAGGGTCCGGATCGTCACCGGCGCCGGGTAGCTGAAGACGAGGGTGGTCGGCGCCTTGTCGTCGCCGCGGGCGATCTCAAGGCCGGTCGACAGCTTGCCGTCCTGGATCGCGCCTGCCTCCAGCGACGCCCCCCCGGCGAGGGCGATGACGGGGGCGGGCGCAGGCGCATCCGGGATTCGATAGGCGACCACGGCGGCGTCGGCGTAGATCTGTGGCTTGTTCGGATCGGGCGGTCCGAGAAAGCTGGGTTCTTCAGCCAGGTCGCCCATAGGCCCCGTGGCCTTCGGCGGCTGCGCCAGGACGCCCTGGAACGGCTGGCCGCCGGCGAGGATGGTTTCGCTCCAGACCAGTTTCTTCATCGCATCCTCGGGCTTGACCCAAGGGCCGCCGGTCTCGCTCCAGCCCGGCGAGGAAGCGATGGCCAGTTCCAGGCCCTTCTCGTCGGCCAAGCCGGCCGCGAAGCGAAAGGCGTCCTTCCATTCCGGCGACATGTAGACCAGGCGGTGCGGAACGATCTGCGGCGTCATCAGGTCGACGTCGAAGGTCTGAAGGCCACCAATGCCGACGCGCGACATCCAGTCGAGGTCCTTGGCGATGCCGTCCTTGGTGACGTTGCCGTTCATCCAGTGCCACCAGACCCGCGGCCGCGCGCTCATCGGCGGGTTTTCAAAGCCGGCGGCCAGGCTGTCTGTCTCGGCGGATCCGGCCAGGGCGGCATGGTCGGGCGCGCCGGTCAGCGCAACTCCCAGCAGCAGAGCCCCCATCATCACCGCGCGGCTCGGAGTGGTCCCTTTTGCGGCCATGTCGTCATCCTCCCTCTTGGCCCCACGCGTGGCGATGGCCTTTTGTTTTTGCTGTGTCTCAGGCGAGATCGTGCGCTGGCTCGCCGATCCGGCTCCCGCGCCAACCGTAGAGGGCGACCACGCCGAAGCAGGCGGCGGGCAGCAGGAAGGCGGCGGGCGTGCCGAACGCCTCGGCTATGCGCCCCATCGGATAGGGCAGCAGCACCCCCCCGCCGATGGCCATCACCATCAGGGAGGCGCCGCGCTTGGTCGAGCCGCCCAGGTCCGCCACGCCCAGGGTGAAGATGGTGGCGAACATGGTCGACATGAAAAAGAACACAGCGACCAGCGCCATGGCCGAGATCCTGGCCAGGCCGGCGGCGACCAGCAGACAGAGGGCGAGGTTGGCCAAGCCATAGAAGGTCAGCACTGTGCGCGGCTGAAACCTCAGCAACAGGCCGGTCGTGGCGAAGCGACCGATCAGATAGGCGAGGGCGGCCAGCGACAGCAGAAACGCCCCGTCGCGCGAGGTCAGTCCCTGCCAGGTTTCCGTGACCAGATTGATGAAAAAGGCCCCGATACCGACCTGGGCGCCGACGTAGAGGGCCTGGGTCGCGACCCCGAACACGAGGTGCGGGCGCCTAAAGAGCGGGGTTGAACCGCGGCCGGCGGCGCCATGCACGGTGTCTGGTCCGTGGTGGGCGTCATGGATCTCGGGCAGGCGGGCGCGCGAAACGACGGCGGCGAAGATCAGCACCAGCACGGCGATGACGAGGTAGGTCGCCTGGACCTCGCCCTGACCGCCGCCGGTCGGGCCTTGCCGGAAGAACAGAGCGCCGCCGATCAGCGGGCCGAAAAAGACACCGAGCGCATTGAACGACTGGGCGAGGTTCAGCCGCTGCGGCGCATGCTCCGGCGGGCCGAGCACGTTCACATAGGTGTCGGCGGCGGTCTCCAGGCAGCAGAGGCCGGAGGCCAGGACGAACATCGAGCCCACAAAAAAGGGGAAGCTCGCCGCGCGCGCCGCCGGGATGAACAACAGCGCGCCGAAGGCCGTCACCGCGAGCCCGCTGACGATGCCGAACTTGTAGCCTCTCGCCTGCAGCAGCAGGCCGGCGGGGGCGCTCATGACCAGATAAGCCCCGAAATAGGCCATCTGCAGCCAGGTCGACTGGGCCTTGCCCACGTGCAGGGTTTCCTGGAAGTGCTTGTTCAGCACGTCCAGAAGCCCATAGGCCAGACCCCAGACCACGAAGCAGGCTATGGCGAAGGCCAACGGGCCTCTGAGGGCCTTCGGTTCCGGGCGGGCGGCGAGCGGCGCGGCGGCGTCGGTTTCGATCACCATGGACGGCGGAGTTCCTCGAGCAAGGGGTTTTTCGGCATTCAAAGATCCAGGTTTTCCGGACCGAGGTCAGCGATGCGGGTAGCGCCGGTCAGGGCCATGGCGACCGTCATCTCGGCCCGAAGCAAGGCGAGCACGTGAGCCACGCCTTTTTGACCGGCCCCGGCCAGGGCGTAGGCCCAGGCGCGGCCGAGGAGCACGCCCTTGGCGCCCAGGGCCAGCATGCGCACCACGTCGAGCCCTGAGCGCACGCCGCCGTCGGCCAGGACCGTCAACCGCTCCCCGACCGCTTCGGCGATTTTGGGCAGGGCGGCGGCGGTGGACCGGACGCCATCCAGCTGGCGGCCGCCGTGGTTGGAGACGATCAGGCCATCGACGCCTAGCCGTTCGGCCTCAAGGGCGTCCTCGGTGTCGAGTACGCCCTTCAGGATCAGAGGTCCCTTCCAACGATCGCGCACCCAGGCGAGGTCTTGCCAGGTGACGGTGGGGTCGAAGTTGCCGCCCATCCAGGCGAAGAAATCCTCAAGGCCGGTCTTGCGGCCGAGCACCGGCGCCACATTGCCCAGGCTGTGAGGGCGGCCCAGGATCCCGACATCGAACGCCCATGCGGGCCGACGCGCGGCCTGCGCGAAGCGGCGGAGCGCGCCGGAGGCCCCAGGCGCGCCCGCAAGCCCAGAGCGATAATCGCGGTAGCGAGCGCCGGGGACGGGCATGTCGACGGTGAAGACGAGCGCGGAGCAGCCGGCGGCCTCGGCCTGGTCCAGCAGGGCTCGCATGAAGCCGCGGTCGCGGATCATGTAGAGCTGAAACCAGAACGGACGCGCCGTCCCAGCCTTCACCTCGCTGATCGGACAGGCCGAGACCGTCGACAGGCAGAAGGGTAGGCCGGCGGCCTCGGCGGCGCGCGCCGCCTGCACCTCCCCGCGTCGGGCGTTCATGCCCGCCAGCCCAACCGGCGCCAGGGCGACCGGCATGGCCAGATCCTGCCCGAACAGGCGCGCTGAGAGATCGACTTGCGATACGTTGCGCAGCACGCGCTGGCGCAAGGCTATCGCCTCCAGGTCGGCGCGGTTCCGCCGCAGGGTGACCTCGGCGTAGGAGCCCCCGTCGATATAGTCGAACAGGAACCGCGGCAGTCGCCGCCGGGCCAGTTCGCGATAGTCTTCGATCGAGGCCGCCTTCATGGCCGAGCGCGCTTGCAGTCGGCTTCAATCAGCGCCCGCCATCTTTGTTTGTAGGCGTCGAGCGAGCCGGCGAGGGGTCGCACCCGGGTCAGCGCCGACTTCGGCTTCAACTCCGGCCGCACCAGGCGCAAGGCGCCGAACGGCACGTCGTCCTGGGCGTTGGAGACGAACAGGCTCGCCGTCGGGCGAAGCGCGGCGAGGGCGCGGATGAAGACTTCCGCTTCGGCGAAGCGGCCTTCAACCAGGATCAGGTCGCGCGCGCCGACGAGGTCGAGACAGGCGTCGGCCATCAGGGCGAGGTAGAGGCCGAGCGCCGCGCGACGGGCGTTGGGTTCGTCCGGCGGATCGATCCAGCGCCCCATGTGGTGTGCGAACGGCCCGAAGCCCGGCGCGAAAGTCGGCAGGACCATCACGCCACGCTCGATAAGCTCCGGCGTCGCCGCCAGCACCGCTGCAGCGTCGTAGTTGTCCTTGATATGGAAGCTGTCGAGGCCGGCGATCAGTTCAGCCTCGCGACCGCCCATGAAACGGCATGACGGCGCCGGGCGCTGAGCAACGTCGATATTGATCAGGCAGTCCCGCGCCTCCGAAAGAGTCGGCAGGCTCGCGAGCGCGGTGTCCGGCGCCAGCGAGCGCATGGTGACAAACCAGGTTCCCGTCGAGACGATGCTGGCGTCACCCTGCGCGATTTCAGGGTGCCCGCGCGCGGCCAGCAGGGCCGCATTGCTGTCATGCAGGCCGCAAAGGACCTGGCAGTCCGGGTGAAGGCCAGCCTCGCGCACCCATTCGCCGGTCACAGGCCCAAGCATGTCGCCGGCTTTCCTGAGCGGCGGAAGCCGCTGGGCCCAGCCGCGGGCGCGCGCAAGATCGCTGGGCCGGCCCTCGATGGCCCGCCAGAGGTCGGTATGGCAACCGAGGCTGGTGATCTCGCTGGCCATCACGCCGCTGAAGCGCCAGGCCCAGTATTGCGGCCAGAGCAGGATCTGGGCCTCGTCCAGCCAGGGGCCGGTCAGGGTATCGAGCCAGGCGAGTTGGGCGCCGAGATTGAGGCCGTTCGGCAAGGCGGGCGAGCCGGTGGCGGCGAAGGAATCGCGTTCCAGACGATAGCGGTCGAGAACCTCCGCGGGGATGTCGGCCTCATAGTCCATCGGCTCGGAGACCAGGCGGCCCTGATCGACCAGGACCGCGGCCGCGCCGTGGGTCACCGGGACAATCGTCTCGATCCGCCCGAGCGTCGCCAGATCCTTCAGGGTGGCTTTCACCCACGCCTCCAGGCCTTGGCGGTCCAGGGTCGGAAAGGGGCCGCCACGCTGCGGCTCGTTCGCCCGCACGCGCCGGGCGAGACAGTCGCCGTCCGCGGTCCAAAGCGTCATCTTGGCGTTGGTCTTGCCCACGTCGAGGACGAGGCTGCAGCCGTCTTTCATGGCGTTTCCGATCTATTATGACGACTTATTACCGAAAATGATTGAAATACGCTAGGGGTCGCGATAGATTTCGATCATCAAACAAGAGCCCATTTCAGGAAGCCCCGTGTCCCAGGCCGCAACGCCCTTCATCATTCCCGCCAATCGCTGGTCGGCAGAAGTCGCCGCCGGCCTTTCACCGGCCGAGCTGCTGCTCTACCGCTCCAATCTTTTGGGCTCGGACCTGACTGTGACCAACTTCGGCGGCGGCAACACATCGGCCAAGCTCGATCAGACCGATCCCCTGACTGGCGAAACAGTGAAAGTGCTTTGGGTGAAGGGCTCGGGCGGTGACATCGGCTCGATGAAGCTGGGCGGATTTTCGACGCTTTATCTCGACAAACTCCTGGGGCTCGAACAGCTCTATCGCGGGGTCGCGTTCGAGGACGAGATGGTCGGCTATCTGCCGCACTGCACCTTCAACCTGAACCCGCGGGCCGCGTCGATCGACACGCCGCTGCACGCCTACCTGCCGTTCGCGCATGTAGACCACGTTCACCCCGATGCGGTGATCGCGCTTGCTGCGTCTTCGGGGGGCGAGGCGGCGACGCGCGAAATCTGGGGCGGCGAGGTGGGATGGATGCCGTGGAAGCGGCCGGGCTTCGACCTTGGCCTGACGCTTCGCGACTACGTGGCCAAAAATCCAGGCCTGCGCGGTGTGATGCTGGCCGGCCATGGCGTCATCTGCTGGGGCGACAGCGCCGAGGCCTGCTATGACAACACCATCGATCTGATCGCCAAGGCGGCGGCCTATCTGAACCAGGCCATGGCCGGAAAGCCGGCGTTCGGCGGCGAGGCTGTCGCGCCCTTGCCGCCGGAGCAGCGGCAATCCGTGGCTGCCGGCTTGATGCCGCGGCTCAGGGGCTTGATGAGCGGCGATCGAGCCAAGGTCGGCCACTTCACCCACGCCCGCGAGACCTTGGAATTCGTCTGCTCGGCCGAGTTTCGGGCTCTAGCAGCCGTGGGCACCTCATGCCCTGACCATTTCCTGCGCACCAAGATCGCGCCGCTCACCCTCGATCCGGAGCAGGTGGGCGATGACGACTATCTGGCCAAGGCGCTGGCCGACTATCGCAAGGCCTACGCCGCCTACTACGGCCGCAACGCCACGCCGAACGATCCGAAGATGCGCGACGCCAATCCAGTCGTGGTCCTGCTGCCGGGCGTCGGGCAGTTCACCTTCGCCGCCGACAAGACCACGGCGCGACTGGCGGCCGAGTTCTACGCCAACGCCATCAACGTCATGCGCGGGGCAGAAGCGATCGGCGCCTATAACGGACTGCCGGAATCGGAGGCCTTCGCCATCGAATATTGGGCGCTGGAGGAGGCCAAGCTGCAACGGATGCCCAAGCCCAGGCCGCTGGTGGGCAAGGTGGCGCTGGTCACCGGCGGCGCCGGCGGGATCGGCGCGGCGACAGCGGAAAAGTTCCTGTCGGAAGGCGCCTGCGTGGTGCTGGCCGATATCGACGCCGAGGCCCTGGCGAGCTGCGAGAGCGAATTCGCCGACCAATTCGGCGCGGACCTGGTCCGCGCCATTCGCTGCGATGTCACCAACGAGACCTCGGTCGCCGCCGCCTTCGCCTTCGCCGCGCGGGAATTTGGCGGGCTCGACATCCTGGTGGCCAATGCCGGCATCGCCTCCTCCGCGCCGCTGGAAGAGACAACCGTCGCTCTCTGGCGCAAGAACTACGATGTCCTGGCCGAGGGCTATTTCCTGACCAGTCGGGCGGCCTTCCCTCTGATGAAGCTGCAGAAGAACGGGTCGATCATCTTCATCGGCTCCAAGAACGCCCTTGCGGCGACGCCGAATGCGTCGGCCTACGCCTCGGCCAAGGCCGCTTCGCTGCACTTGGCGCGCTGTCTCGCGCTTGAGGGCGCCGAACACGGCATCCGGGTCAATGTGGTCAATCCCGACGCGGTGATCCGCGGCTCCAAGATCTGGGACGGCGACTGGCGCAAGGAGCGGGCCGGCGCCTACGGAATCGATCCCGGCGAGGCTCTGGAAACGCACTATCGCAACCGCTCCCTGTTGAAGCGCTCGGTTCTGCCGGAAGACATTGCCGAAGCGGTCTATTTCCTCAGCTCGGAAGCCTCTTCGAAGTCGACGGGCAACGTGATCAATGTCGACGCCGGCAACGCCCAGGCGTTCACGCGCTGAGCCAAGCACAACAGTCGGGAGAACGCGGCCATGACGGGTCTGCCCCTGTCGATCGACCAGATCGAGAGTCACAACGCCGCGCGGCGTGAAGCGCTGCAGGACGACTACGACAGCCTGGGCCGCCAGCTGTCGCGCCGCGGTCAGGACATCGAGACCATCAAGTCGAAGGTCGCCGCCTTTTCGGTGGCCGTGCCGAGCTGGGGCGCGGGACGCGGCGGCACCCGGTTCGCCAAGTTTCCGATTCCCGGCGAGCCGACCAATATCCACGAAAAGTTGGAAGACTGCGCGGTGGTCCAGCAGCTCTGTCGGATCACGCCCCGGGTCTCGCCGCACTTTCCCTGGGACAGGGTCGAGGATTACCAGGCCCTGAAGGAGGAGGCGGGGGCGCTGGGCCTGGGTTTTGACGCGGTCAATTCCAACACCTTCCAGGACCAGCCCGGCCAAGCGCAATCCTACAGGAGCGGCAGCCTGACCGCGACCGACAAGGCTGTGCGCGACCAGGCGGTCGCGCATAATATCGAATGCATCGAGATCGGCCGTCAGCTCGGCTCACGCGCGCTGACGGTCTGGATCGGCGACGGGACCAATTTTCCAGGTCAGCAGGACCTATCGGCTTCGCTGGACCGGTACCTTGACAGCGCCGCACAGATCTACGCGGCCTTGCCCGACAGCTGGCGGATGCTGCTTGAACACAAGATGTTCGAGCCGGCCTTCTACTCGACCGTGATCTCGGACTGGGGCTCGTCGATCCTTGCGGCCAACGAACTCGGCCCCAAGGCCCAATGCCTGGTGGACCTCGGCCACCACGCGCCGAACGTCAATATCGAGCAAATCGTCGCTCGCCTGCATCGGTTCGGAAAGTTGGGCGGCTTTCACTTCAACGATTCGAAGTACGGCGACGACGATCTCGATACTGGCTCGATCAATCCGCACCAGCTGTTCTTGGTGTTCAATGAACTGGTCGAGGCCGAACGCAATCCCAGGGACGGCTTCAACCCCGCCTACATGATCGATCAGTCGCACAATGTGACCGACCCGATCGAGAGTATGCTGTCTTCCGCCGAAGCCATCGCCGCCGCCTACGTCAAAGCCCTGCTGGTCGACCGCGAGGCGCTGCATGAAGCCCAGGCGGCCAATGATGTGATGATGGCCTTCCAGGCTCTGCGCCGCGCATACCGCACGGACGTGACTCCAATCCTCGCTATGGCGCGGGCCGAGGCGGGCGGCGCCATCGATGTCCTCGATCTCTATCGGGACGCCGGCTGGCGCGAGAGGAAAACCCAGGAGCGAAAGGCTGTCGGTCTCGGAGCCGGCATTGTCTGAGCGAAAATGATGGCTTTCGGTTGCGGCGCGCGGGCTTCCTGCCAGAATGACAGCCTAGGCTGAAGCTAGAGGACCGCATGCACGTCGCCGAACGGGAACGCCTGATTCTCGATCTGCTGGAGGACCGCGGCATTGTCGGCTTTCAGGAACTCGACCGGCGCCTTGAAGTCTCTCCAGCCACCATCCGTCGTGATCTCGACCGCCTGGCGGAGGAGGGGAAGATCATCCGCGTTCGCGGCGGCGCCGCGCTCGCGCCTGCGCAGGCTGCGGGGCAGGCTGGACCGGGAAGCCTCCTCGGTGCGCCGTTCCATGAAAATGTCGCCCTGCATGCGCAACAAAAGGCCGCGATCGGGCGCGCGGCTGCTGCCCTATGCGCGCCGGGCGAGTCGGTCATCATCGACGGCGGATCGACCACCCTGCAGATGTGCCCGCATCTAGAGCCGCTAGGGCTCCAGGTTCTGACCAATTCGCTGCACATCGTCAGCGCATTGATGCAGCAGCCGGGGACTCGAATCTCGGTCCCCGCCGGCACGATCTTCCGGGAGCAGAACATCGTTCTGTCGCCGTTTGAGGATGATGGCATGGACCGCTATCACGCTTCAAAACTGTTCATGGGCGCCGCCGCCATCGGCCGCGCAGGCCTGATGCAGGCCGACACCCTCCTGGTCCAGGCCGAACGACGGCTACTCGGCCGGGCCGAGGAGATCATTGTGCTCGTGGATAGCTCCAAGTTTTCCGGCGCGTCAGGGCACCTGGTCTGCGCCCTCGCCGAGATCGATGTGATCGTCACCGATGAGGGCATCGGCGCCGCCGAAGCGAAGATGGTGCAAGCAGCGGGTTGTCGATTGATCGTCGCCTAAGATAGGCGCGGCGCGAACGAGCTCCACCTATCAATGACGGCGAAATGGGAGTTCGGTCGGGCGCCCAAGGCAATCGCCTTGCTAAAGAAAGCGGTCACGGGCGGGCGAGGAACGGGCCATCTGCTGAGAGGCGCGGCTGCTCGCCAGCTCCGGTCATTCGCTGGAAGCTGCTAGCGTAGCGCCTTTGGCTCCATTCCGGTCATTAGATTTTCCCGCGTTGAAGTCGATCGGTGGAAACGAGCGCGGCAGGCACTGCCCGAGGCAGGTCATGACTTCTTCCTGCCGTCCGCAACGGCCGCGTTCGGTGCCGAAGCCGTGCATCTGGCGAATGCCGGGCTTTCAAGCCGTCGAAGGCTGGCTTACCCGGGCCACGATGCCCAGCCTCTTCACCCGCAAGGCCTAAGGCTGGCGCATACACCCCCGCACATCCAGATCGCCCTCGACGTGCACCAGATAGCGAACTAAGCCCGGCGGCCGGAGCGCGCCTGTCACCGGGTCCAAGCCACCCGTCACCCGGCGTGGCGCGACCTGTTCCTGTTGATTGAGGACTTCAACAATCCCGGTTGCCCGCACTCAGCTTTGGGCTACATCAGCCCGCCGAGATGGAGCGTAGAGGGGCCCAACCCCTCTGCTTTGCCGGGGAAGGATCGTGTCAGTCTTCCCTCGGAGTTGCGGACGGAAGCAGGGCTTCCAGTAGCGGATTGGGGAACCGTCGGTCCTGCAGGATCGCATAGAACCGCTGCGCCAGGCCTTCGATCCTGTGATGCTCGGCCAGTATGCCGCTCTCGAGCTCGTCGCGAACGACGATGGGCGGCACCAACGCATAGGCTTGCCGTTCGCGCGCCAGAAGTCGGAGCATGGCCATGTCGTCGACCTCCGCCATAATCGCCGGGCGGACGTCGGCCAGGTCGGTGAGGCGGTCAAAAGCGGACCTCAGTTCGCTGCCGACGCTGGGCAGCAGGATGGGCGCGCCGTCCAGATCTTCAGGGAATCGGAACTTTCCCGTCCCTGGCCTTCCAACGATGGCGACGGGCTCCTCGTTGAGCAGCCGACTGCGCAGAGGGGAGCGGGCGTCCTGGGGCGCAGGGCTGTTGGCCAGGACGACGTCGATTACGTGCGCCTCGAGCTCCTGGAGCAAGTCGCGGAGCGACCCTGAGCGAACCACAAGTTCGACGTCCTCGCGGCCGACCAGCGGGCGAAGGAATTCTAGCTGGAAGTTGCGCGACATGGTCGGGATCGCGCCCACGCGAAGCACCTTGCGGCCGAGGTCGGGGCGGCCGCGAAGCGTGTTCAGTAACTCCTCGCCTGTCTTGAACACGGTGTCCGCATAGTCGAGCGCCACGCGTCCGGCTTCGGTGAGGCGCAGTCGCTTGCCGATCCGATCGAATAGGGGATGACCGATCTGTTGCTCCAGCTTCTGTAGCTGAACGGAGAGGGCGGACGGCGCCACGTTCAGGCGCTCCGCCGCACGCGCGAGACCGCCTTCGTGCGCGATCACCCAGAAGTAGCGGAGGTGGTTGTAGTTGAGCTGAGCCATGATCTCTATTTCTACAAAAGCGAACGATCTCCTTCAAACAATGAATTTCTACGAATGTCCGGTCATGCATAAGAGAAAGGTCGGCTTCGCTGTGGAGACGACACGTGACTTGGATCCCCTGGCTCGCGGCGCTCGCGCCGCTCACCTACCTCTTGATTTCGCTCGCCCCCGAGGGCGCCTTTCCGATCCGGAAGGCCTCGCTGGCCGCCGGGTGGCTTTCGCTGGTCTTGGCCGGCGCAGGACTTGCCGGAGCTCTGGCCTTTGGCGCGGCTTCCACACCGACCTTCGGCGCTGCGGGCCTTGGGGCCGCGGTGCGCGTTGACGCGCTCAGCGCCCTCCTCGCCAGCCTGATCGGTTTCATCGGGCTGATCGTGGTGGCCTACAGCGGCAACTACCTTGCCGGGGACGGCGGGCAGGAACGCTTCATCCGGCAGCTCTGCCTGACGCTGGGCCTGCTCCAGGGACTGGTTCTGTCGGGCAACCTGATGCAGCTCGTCGTCTGCTGGATCGCCGCCAGCCTTTGCGTCAACCGGCTCCTTCTCTTTCGGGCGGAACGGCGTACCGCCGTGCTCGCCGCCCGCAAACGGTTCCTGGTGAGCCGCCTTGCCGATGTCTCGTTGATCGGGGCTGCGGCGCTCCTTTGGCATGCAGCGGGAAGCGGCGACCTGGGGCCAATTCTCGCGGCCGCAAAGCAGGGGGATGTTCCAGATTGGGGCTTCGCCGGAGCCCTCCTCGCGCTGGCGGCGATCTTCAGCTCGGCGCAATTGCCCTTCCACGGCTGGATCCTCGAAGTGATGGAGACACCCACGCCCGTCTCGGCGCTGCTGCACGCCGGCGTCGTCAATGCGGGCGGCTTCCTCGTGCTCAGGTTCGGGGTGGTGATGGCCGCCCATCCTGGGGTCATGCTCATGCTTACCGCGGTTGGGGCCGTCAGCGCGGTCTTCGGCTCGCTCGTCATGCTGACCCAGACCTCGGTCAAGGTCGCTCTGGCCTATTCCACGATCGCCCAGATGGGGTTCATGCTGCTGGAGTGCGGGCTCGGCGCCTTCTCGGCTGCGCTGCTGCACATCCTGGCTCACGCCTTCTATAAGGCGCACGCCTTCCTCTCGGCCGGCGGTGCGGCCCTTGCGGACAAGAAGTCCGCGCTGGCGGCGCGGCCCGCCCCGGCGGCGGCCATCCTGGCGGTACCCGCTGTGGTCGCGCTCGCTGCGCTCGTCATGACCGGCCTAGGCGTCGGCCCGACACAACGCCCCGGGGCCTTCGTGCTCTCGGCGGTGCTGTTGCTCGGCTTGGCGCGGGTTTGGATGCAGCGGCGCGGGCGCCAAGCGATCGTGGCCGCTGTGGCCTCGAGCTTGGTGGTCGTCCCCGCCTACCTGGCAGGCCAGGCGATTTTCGCGCGGCTGATCGGCGATCTGGGAGCGCCCATTGGCGCGCCGAGCTGGATCTCAGTCACCGCAGCGCTTGGCGTAGTCGCGCTGATGACCGGCTTGGTTTGCATGCAACTGCGGCTGCCAGGTCAGTCCGCCTCGCCGGCCTGGTCGCGCGCCTACGCGCTCGTCTCCAACGGCTTCTACCTGAACACCATCGCCAATCGGTGGGTGCTGCGGCTTTGGCCCGCCTCGCCGTCCAACTCCACGCAACCGGGAGCGGCCACATGAGCCTCGCCTTAGCTGACCCTGTCCTCGATCGCGCGACGACCGACACAGCACCTCGCTCGCCCGCACCCGCGGACACGGGTCTGGGGACCGCGATCCAAGAGGCCTGTGCGCGCATCGCGCCGGTCTGGCCGCTCTCCAGCTTCGTGGCGGTCAACCCGTTCCTGGGTTTCGCCAGGACGCCGTTCGAGCGCGCCGCCAGTGAGCTGCACCGCCTCACGGGCGCTCGGATCCTGATGCCGAGAAGCTTCTATCGGCAAGCGCTGCGGGAGGGCAGAATTGCGCCGGAGGATTTGATCGTAGCTCTGGCGGAGGGGCGGGGCGCAGGTTTGACCCGCGAACGCCTCCTGCACGCGGTGATGGCCGACCCGGCCGAGCAGCCGCGGCCTAGCCGGGTCGCCACCGTCTCGGATGTGCTTGATGCGCTCTCCGCGGGCGACCGGGAGGTCTCGCGAACAGCCTTCATGATCGACCAGATCTCCAAGTGGTGCGCCGCCTATTTTGACGCCGGCCAGGCGGCCTGGCCGGCCCCCTGGCGCGGAATGGGCCTCTACGAGGCATGGCGTTGGTCGGTGAAGTTCGACGGCAATCCGCGCGCCATGGGCGTGAACGGCCTGGCCGATACAGTGGCCGCGTTGTCCGCTGAACCGGTGGTGGCGATCGCCAAGGTTCTCTCCAACCTCGGAATTCCGGCGGACCAATGGACCGACTATCTTTACCGGGCGCTCTTCGACGTGCGGGGTTGGGCGGCCTACGTGCGCCGGCTCGACTGGGACGCGGAACTGGCGGGAGAGCCCGGCGGTCAGCTCGTCGAGTTGCTCGCCATCCGGCTCATCTGGGGCTACGCCCTGTTCCGGCAACGCACGGATGAGACGTTCGTGTCCGCCTGGCGGGCTGCGCTGGCGGCTTCCCGGGCGTCGACCGGCGCGCCTGCGACGAGTCCGGACGACCTCTCGGTCGATCTTGTCCTACAACGTGCCTACGAACACGCGTTCCAGAAGCGCCTTATCGAGGATCTAGCTGTCGGGCCCAAGGCCAAATGCGCCCAGCGGCCAGACGTGCAGACGGTCTTCTGTATAGACGTGCGCTCCGAGGCTTACCGGCGCGCCCTTGAGACGGTCTGGCCGCAGTCCGAGACGCTCGGCTTTGCGGGCTTTTTCGGGATGCCGCTCGCCTATGGTGCGGACGGGGAGCGCGTCCACGCCCATTGCCCGGTGCTGCTGCGCCCAGGCTTCAGCGTCCATGCGCAAACGAAGCCGTCGCATCCGCTCGTCGGCTGGTCTTCGTGGGCGGGCTCCGTCTGGACGGAGCTGAAGCAGTCCGCCGTCTCGTGCTTCGGGTTCGTGGAAGCGTTCGGGCTGGGCTACGGCGCCAAGCTCGCGGCTGAGGCGGCCGGGACGGGGTCTGTAGAGCCGCCGCCGACTCCAACCCTGGGGAGCGACGGGCTCGCGCTTGCGCACCGCATCGACCTTGCGGAAGGCGCGCTGCGGGGAATGTCGCTGACGGGCGGCTTCGCGCGCTTGGTGCTGCTTGTCGGTCATGCATCGACAACGACGAACAACCCTCACGCGGCCGGTCTCGACTGCGGCGCCTGCGGTGGGCGCAGCGGAGCGCCCAATGCGCGATACGCAGCAGCGCTCCTGAACGACGCTGCGGTCCGCGAGGGCCTGGCGGCGAGGGGTATCGCGATCCCGTTGGACACCTGGTTCGTCGCGGCGCTGCATGACACCACGACGGACGCGCTTTGGCTCCTGGATGGGGAAGCCGTTCCGCCAAGCCACGCTGCCGAATTGGCCGGCGCGGCGAAAAAGCTGGAGTCCGCTTCACGGCTGGTTCGCGCCGAGCGGGCGCCTCTTCTCGGCCTTTCCCCCGCCCAGGCCGATCAGGTCTTTGCGCGCGCCCGGGACTGGTCGCAGGTCAGGCCGGAGTGGGGCCTCGCGCGGGCTGCGGCCTTCATAGCCGCACCGCGGTTGCTGACGCAGGGGCGCAATCTGGAGGGTCGGGCGTTCTTACACAGCTATGACCGGGCCGCCGACCCGGAGCTCAAGGTCCTGGAGCTGATCTTGACCGCGCCCATGGTCGTCGCGAGTTGGATCAGCCTCCAGTACTACGGTTCGACGGTTGACAATGCGGCCTTCGGCTCTGGCGACAAGACGCTGCACAACGTCTGCGGGCGGGTCGGCGTCCTGGAGGGCAACGGCGGCGATCTGCGGATCGGCCTCCCGATCCAGTCGATCCACGACGGACGGCGCTTCCTCCACGAGCCGCTGCGTCTCAGCGTATTCATCGCGGCGGCGCCGCACGCGATCTCGAAGGTGCTGAGCCGGCAGCCCCAGGTGCAGGCGCTGCTCGACAACGGCTGGGTGTTCCTTTTCGCGCTCGATGACGTCGGCAGGACCACCCACCGATACGCAGGCGACCTTGACTGGGAGGTGCTGTGATGAGCGCGCGGCTTCCCGTCACGGCCGACAGATATTGGGTGCTCGGCGGCCGCTGGGTCGACAACGCCAGGCATCTGCCGCGGCCGCGGGTCTTCGGCCCCTATCGCGACTACGAAGCGGCGCGCGCGAGCGCTGAGGAACTTAATCAGGCCGACGATTCCCGCGCCCGCTACCACGTCGTAGCCGATGTGCCGGAGGGGGCGCCATGACGGCGGCCCCTCCAATCTGTAGTGGCGGCGCGTCCACCGATAGCCGTCGCGCATTGCCGATGTCTCTACGGAAGCCCCAGGAGCCTGAGCCTGACCACGATGTGCGGCTCTCAAGAGGCTAGGCAGTTCGCGCACCTCTGGTGTTGGAAAGGTCCGGCTCATGGGGCGAATATTGCGAGCGGTGTTCGGCGGTGACTTGGGCTCTCCCTCAAATTCCGACGTCTGATGTCGAAGCTCGCAGCGCGCGGCCAAGAAGGCGTCCCAGTCTGGCTGAAAAGGCTTTCGGATCGGCGGGAACCTCGCCGTCCGCGATGGTGGCTTCGTCGAGGAGAAGATGGGCGGCGTCCTCCCGGAGCGCTCGATCCGTATCCCCCAATCGACTTAGTGTGGTGACCAACTCGTGCTGAGGGTTGATCTCCAAGACCGGTCTGGATCGGTGGGGCTGTCGGCCGGCTCCTGCCAGCAATTTCTCCAGCTGCCGGTCGATACCCTGGTCCGCGGCGACCAAACAGACGGGACTCTCGATCAGCCGATCGGACGCGCGCACGTCAGAAACAGCGTCTCTCAGGGTGGTCTTCACGAATTCGATGAACCGCGTGACGTCCTCAGGGGCGTCACCCGTCCGGGATTGGCCGTCCGGCAAGGGGATGAGGCTGAGGTCGGCCGCGCCCTGGGTGACGGACTTGAAGGGCTTGCCTTCGAAGTCCAACCCCGCCGTGACCCAGAAGCTATCGATCTGATCGGTCAGCAGCAGAACCTCGATTCCTCGCGCGCGGAAGCCTTCGAGCTGCGGCGACGACGCCAGGCGGTCGAGATCGGCGCCCGTCGCGTAGTAGATGGCGGTCTGGTTCTCTTTCAGTGCGCCAACATACTCTTTGAGCGAACGCTGCTCGTCGCCCGACGCTGACGTCTTGAAGCGGGCCAGACCCAGCAGGGACTCGCGGCGCGCAAAATCCTCGTAGAGGCCTTCCTTCAAAACCGCGCCGAAATTAGCCCAGATCTGGTCGTAAGCCCCTGGATCATTGGCCGCGAGCTTTTCCAGTTCCGAGAGAACGCGGTTCGTCACGCCCTTCTGAATTGCGGTCAGCACAGGACTTTGCTGGATCATTTCGCGTGAAACATTGAGGGGCAGGTCCGCCGAGTCCACGAGACCGCGCACGAAGCGCAGGTAGCGCGGAAGAATCTGCGCCTCGTCGGTGATGAACACGCGCCGGAAATAGAGCTTCATTCGACCGGCGCGATCGGGATCGAACAGGTCGAACGGCTTGGTCTCGGGGACGAAGGCGAGAACCGAGTATTCGTGCAGGCCCTCGGCGCGATAGTGCAGCGTCAGGGCCGGTGCGTCGAATTGGCCGGCGAGGCTGCGGTAGCAGTCCTTGTATTCCTCCGCCGTGATGTCCGCCTTTGGCCTGGTCCAGAGCGCCGCGCCATCGGCGATCTGCCTTGTCTCGGCGTCGGGCTGCTCACGCAGAAAGATTGGAACTGGCACGTGTCCGGATTGGGCTTTGACGACCTGCTCAATCCTGAAACCTTCGGTATAGCCGGCGGCCTCCTCCTTTAAGTGCAGGACAACGCGCGTGCCCCGGGCCGGCGCCTGGGCGGGATCAATCGGCCCGATCGTGTAGGTGCCCAGCCCGTCTGATGACCACAAAGCGGCCTCATCCGCGCCGGCCCTGCGCGAGGCCACTTCGACCTGATCGGCGACCATGAAGGCCGAATAGAAGCCGACTCCGAATTGGCCGATGAGCTGGGCGCCCTCCGCGTCCTTCGCTTCGGCGATCCGCTCCATGAAAGCCCTGGTGCCGGACCGGGCGATCGTACCCAGGGCCTCGGCCATTTCGGGCTGGCTCATGCCGATCCCATTGTCTTCGATCGCGAGCCGCCGAGCCTCTGGATCGAGCATGATGGTGATGCGCGGCTGGGCGTCATCGCCCAGGAGCCTCGGGTCACTTACGCCTTCATATCGCAGTTTTTCGCAGGCATCGGCGGCATTCGAGATCAGCTCCCGCAGGAAGACCTCCTTGTCCGAGTAAACCGAATGCACCATCAGGTGCAGCAGTTTGGAGACATCGGCTTCAAACGAGCAGGTTTGGGGCGCAGCTTCGGTCACGGTCGTCATCTGAATATTCGACTGTCCTTAGAGAAATCGGCAAGCCAATTGGCGGTGGATTTTCCAGATTTCAAGGCGCCGTCCGATAGGCAGCCGCCGGCCGGCGCCTCGCTCGCTTGTCAGCCCATCTTGTCGGCAAGATCCAGCGCCATGAAGCGCCTTCGCCCGCCGTGGTCGACCAGCACCGACAGGAATTGTCGGCCAGAGTGGCGCGCGTTTTCGACAGCCGCCTCGAAGTCAGCCGGAGAGTCGGTGCGCTGCAAACCGGCCCGCAAGATCACATCTCCTGGCCTGAGGCCCTTGCCGCTGGCGTCTGACCCGGTAGCGACGCCCTTGATTGTCACCCCGCCGTTCGGATTCGCCGCAAGGCGCAGGCCCAAAGGCTCTGACGGCGGGGCAGCATCGGCGGTTCTCTGATCGTCAAGGCGCGCGAGCGCAGCCTCGGAAGGCCTTGCGCCCGAGCGCACCATGATCTCCCGCTCGGCGCCGTCGCGGCGCACCTTCAAGCGGAGGGTCTCGCCGGGATGGGCCAACGCGACTTGCCGGGTCAGGTCAGACGCCGATGTCACCCTGTGTCCGTTGACGCTGACAATCACGTCGCCCGACCCCAGCCCGGCCTGGGCCGATGGGCCGCTTGGCGTCACGTCGGCCACAAGCGCGCCTGCGTCGGGCGCAACGCCCAGGCTTTCAGCGATTTCGCGCGTCACATCCTGAATCGATGCGCCGATATAGCCGCGCGTCACCTTGCCATGGGCGATCAGCTGCCGAGAGATCGATTGGGCGACGTCGGCAGGAATGTCGAATCCGATTCCCACCGAGCCGCCACTCGGCGAAAAGATCGCCGTGTTGACTCCCACCACGCGGCCGTACACGTCGAAGGTCGGGCCGCCGGAGTTGCCGCGATTGATCGGCGCGTCGATCTGCATGTAGTCGACATAGCCGTTGCCGCTGACCTTCGGCCGGGAAAGGGCGGACACGATGCCCGCAGTCGCTGAGCCGCCCAGATTGAACGGATTGCCGACTGCGATCACCCAGTCGCCGACCCTTGGCTTGGACTGGTTCTCGAAATCGACGAAGGGATAGCCTGCTCCCTCGACCTTGATCACGGCCAGGTCCGTCGACGGATCTCGTCCGACAAGGCGGGCGGTGAGGGACTTGTCGTCGTTGGTCCGCACCGTGATCTTCTCGGCCTTCTCCACCACATGGTTGTTGGTCACGATGTATCCTTTTGCGGAGATGAAAAAGCCAGAGCCGGAGGCTTCCACCTTCGGCGTCGCCCGGTCACCGGGCCGCTGGCCGCCGAAAGGCGGGCGGAAACTGAAGCCGAAGGGGGTGTCGTCATCGCCGTCCTGCGGGCTGTCGAACAAGAATGGCGAGGACCCCCACAGCGCCGTCGGGTCGAGCTCCGCCTTCCGTTCGACGTCAATGGACACAACCGCGGGCTCGACGCGCGAGATGATGTCCGCGAAAGAGCTCGGCGCCGAGGCGGCCGGCGCCGGCGGCGTCACCGCGTGCGAAACGTCCGCCCTCCCCAGCGTCCAGCCGCCGACGGCCACGGCGGCCAAGAGCGCGCCGCCCATGGCGGCGCCGGTGAGAATTCCTTTTCTGTTCATTGTCGCCTGCTCAGTTCGAATAGTTCAGCAGCGCATGTGGAGGAGGCCTTCCCACGACGACTTTCCGGTCCGTCATGATAGCTGTGGGTGGTCGGCTCCGTTCGATCTCGAATGGTGGTGGCGCGGCTCCCAGTTGAGGGCGGGCGTGACTTCGTCGAGGCGCCTGAGCGCCTGCAGCACGTCTCCGACCAGCACCGGGGCATCGGTTCCGATCAGCCAGCGCAGTTCAGGCCGGCCTTCAACCGCGCAGGCGTCCGAAGCCCATGAGGAAAGGATCGCCCGCTTGTCGGCCACGTCGAGGTCCTGGTCCTTCATGACCTCAACCGGATGTCGAAACCCTACGGCCGGCCGAAGCAGTCGCTCGCGGGCTTCGCGCAACCCCTTCACGGGGGCGGCGATTTCTGAGTTCATCAGCATCATGCACCTCCATTGTGGAAAGGCTCGCCGCCGAGGACCTGGCCCCAAGGCCGGCCGTCGGCGGCGCAAGGGTTAGTGGGTGGTCGCGGCGGCGTTGATTGGGATCCGTTTTACCCGCTGCTGGCTTAGAGCCGCTTTAGGGACGGTGACCGTGAGCACCCCGTTGCGGAACTCAGCCCGCACGTTCGCCTGGCTGGCGCCGTCCAGGGCGATCCGGCGCTCGAACCGACCATAGACCCGTTCACTGAAGGCGCGGTTGCGATCCTCGGTCTTGCTGAGCTTTTCGCCACGAAGGATCAGGACATCGTCCTGAACGAGAACCTCGACATCCTTCTCTTCCAGGCCCGGCAGCTCAGCGGTGACCCGATATTCGTCCGCGGCGTCCTCCACCTCGATTTGCGGCCAGGCGCGGCCGCTCCAGAGCGCAGATGTTTCGAAGCCTCGAAAAACATCGTCGAACAGCCGGTTCATCTCGCGATGAAGCGTGAAGAAAGGGCTGGCCGCGCCTTGGACTCCTGGCAGGTTTCGCTCCCGATCGCCGCTGCGGTTCCAAGGCGCAAGATCTCGCACGCTCATGACAAGCCTCCTTTCCGGACGTGCATCGAAAAACCGGACCGAGGTGTCGGCCGCGGTTCCAGTTCGGGTTGTCGAATGTCGCCTTAAGCGGCCTGGCGCTCGGAGGCGTCCTGGCGCAGCTGCTGGACCTTTGCGCCGCCGGCTTGGGCGATTTCGATCCGGCGGGGCTTGAGCGCTTCCGGCACTTCACGCGCCAGGTCGATCGACAGGACGCCGTTGGCGTAGTCCGCCGACTTGACGACCACGTAGTCGGCCAGCTCGAACCTACGTTCGAAATCCCGGCCGGCGATTCCGCGGTGGAGATAGTTGCGGCCCTCGTCGCCCTTGGCTTTACGGCCGGTGACGACCAGAAGGTTAGGCTGGGCGGTCAGCTCCAGCTCATCCGCGCCGAACCCGGCGGCGGCCAGGGTGATCCGGTAGGTGCCCTCACCAGTCTTTTCGATGTCGTAGGGCGGATAGTGGCTTTCGCCCCCCGTTCTCATCGCGGTTTCGATGAGATCCGCCATTCGATCGACGCCGATCACCGACCGGTAGAGAGGGGAGAAGTCGTATGCCGTTCTCATTTCCATCTCCTCGAACGAGCAAGTTGGACCTAAGAGAAGCGCCCGGAAGCTACAGGCGCCTCCGACTGCCGAGCCTGATCGCACTCGGCGACGGGGAGGTAGGAGCCGCCTAAACCTCGTCAAGAGTTCTGCTTGAAAATTTTTCGGCGAGCCCTTCGAGTTTCCAAAATCTTCCCGGCGGGTCCTGGGCCGCAGTTCGGCTTGGACGCTCCGCGTGGGGCGTTTCAACGATTGCCGCACAGGTGCAACGGCGCCGAAGGGCTAAGGCCGCGCGAGACAATGGGCCTCGCCCATTGCGCGTCGATCCAGCGCAGCAACTGGCCGGCAGTTGAGCCATGCCGATGGCCTGGAAAGCTCTGCCCGACGACCTATGTCTGCGCTCTGGCTCGGAGAGGCCTCCGAGCCGCACCCAAGCTATCCACGGCACCACAGCCTTTGGAAAAGGGGCGCGACATGAGGGTGAGAGTCTGGATTTCGGGAGCCGACGGGCCGTCCCACGATTTTGAACTGGCGGAGGCTCCCCGCCTTGGCGAATGCATCAGTATCTCGATCGGTGGTCGCTTCGAGGAAGGCGTCGTCACGAGCGTCATGTGGCAACTGGTCGCCGTTGAGCCGACAGCCAATGATATGAGCCTGGGTATCGAACCGGTGGGATCCGTCACCATGGTTCATGTCATCTGCCAACCATGCGGGGAAAAGGACGTCAGATTCCAAAATCGCGCGGCCAAAGAGGCGGCGACCGCTTAGTTTGGAGGGCCCCATTCGCGTGACGGCCGCGCAGCCAGATCACGGGCTGGCCTTCTCAATTGACGCCGGGCGGCGATTTCTTGCGGGCGCCGACGGGCTATGGCCTCAGCCACAGATAAGGCCCCCGGCCTGTGCTGGGCGGCTGCCCCGCGAGCGACACGCGCCAGCCTCATCGGCGCTCACTGGACGGAAATGACCCCGTTGACCGCCCGCCACTCTGCCGGCCGGATAAGCGTTTCATGCGCAATACGGACCGAATGGACGGCGGCTTCGATTTCACGCCGCCAGTAATCCATAAAGTCGAACAGGACGGGAAAGTCCGGGGCCAAGTCATATTCCTGCCAAACGAAAATCTGCAGCAATGAAGGCGCGTCAGGCCGGTAATAGTGGATCTCCGCAGTCGTAAGGCCGTAGCCTTGGAGTTGTGCGATGAAGCCGCGATCAGCCATGCGACATCTCCAGATCGATCCAAAAGGCGGGCCTGCAGACGGCCGATTGCACGAGCCAATGTGCGCAGAGGGCAGGGCGAGCCCGGCGGTTCTCGTGAATTTTGTAGAATGGCTGGTTCATGGCTAGTCCCGGCGTTCTACGTCGTTCCTCTTCCGATACGCGCTGACGCCTTGCATCTTGTGACCGCCACGGGGCGCGTCAAGAGGCCACCGAGGTCGTGCGTCGAGGCCAATCAGCGCTCCCTTGGGTCGAGCGCAAAAAATTTGATTGCGGCCTCTTGAATTCAGGAACGATCGCCCTAGCTCGAGCGGCGCTCGTCGTTGTCAGCCAACGCCGAGCTCATCACAGCATGTTCTGCATCCGGAGGTTATGCATGCATTTCCGCCCCTTGCACGACCGTGTGGTCGTCCGCCGCATCGAAGCCGAGGAAAAGACCTCGGGCGGCATCATCATCCCCGACACCGCCAAGGAAAAGCCGCAGGAGGGCGAGGTCCTCGCCGTCGGCCCTGGCGCACGCGACGAACGCGGTCAGGTCCATGCCCTCGCGCTGAAGGCGGGCGACCGCGTCCTGTTCGGCAAATGGTCGGGCGCCGAGGTCAAGATCGACGGCGAGGACCTGCTCATCATGAAGGAGAGCGACATTCTCGGCGTGGTCGAGGCCGCGACTGAGCTCAAGAAGGCTGCCTGACCGCGTTTCACCCCTCAATTCAAACGGAAGGAAATTCGAAAGGAGTAGGCAGATGGCTGCCAAGGAAGTGAAGTTTGCGTCGGACGCGCGTGATCGCATGCTGCGCGGCGTGGATACGCTTGCAAACGCGGTCAAGGTCACGCTGGGCCCGAAGGGCCGAAACGTGGTCATCGAGAAAAGCTTCGGCGCCCCGCGCCTGACCAAGGACGGCGTCACGGTCGCCAAGGAGATCGAACTCTCAGACAAGTTCGAGAACATGGGCGCCCAGATGCTGCGCGAAGTGGCCAGCAAGCAGAACGACAAGGCGGGGGACGGCACCACCACCGCCACGGTGCTGGCTCAGGCGATCGTCCGCGAGGGCTCGAAGGCGGTCACCGCCGGCATGAATCCAATGGACGTCAAGCGCGGCATCGACTTGGCGGTGAACGCCGTTGTCGAGGACCTCAAGGCTCACGCAAAGAAGGTCAGCGCCAACAGCGAGATCGCCCAGGTGGCGACGATCTCGGCCAACGGCGACGCCGAGGTCGGCCGGATCCTGGCCGAGGCCATGGAAAAGGTCGGCAACGAGGGTGTCATCACCGTCGAGGAGGCCAAGAGTCTGCAGACCGAACTGGAGACGGTCGAAGGCATGCAATTCGACCGCGGCTATCTCTCGCCCTACTTCATCACCAACGCTGAGAAGCTGAAGGTGGAATTGGATGATCCCTACATCCTGATCCACGAAAAGAAGCTCTCCAATCTGCAGGCGTTGGTGCCGCTGCTGGAAAAAGTCGTCCAGTCCAGCCATCCGCTGCTGATCATCGCCGAAGACGTCGAGGGCGAAGCCCTGGCGACGCTTGTGGTCAACAAGCTGCGCGGCGGTTTGCGCGTTGCGGCGGTGAAAGCGCCTGGCTTCGGCGATCGACGGAAGGCCATGCTGGAAGACATCGCCGTCCTGACCGGCGGCAGCGTCGTGAGCGAGGAACTCGGGACCAAGCTCGAGAATGTCACGATCTCGATGCTCGGCCGAGCCAAGAAGGTGACGATCGACAAGGACAACACCACGATTATCGACGGCGTCGGCTCCAAGTCCGACATTGATGGCCGCGTTGCCCAGATCAAGCAGCAGATCGAAACGACCACCAGCGACTACGATCGCGAGAAGCTGCAGGAGCGACTGGCCAAGCTCGCTGGCGGCGTGGCGGTCATTCGCGTCGGCGGGGCGACGGAGGTCGAAGTCAAGGAAAAGAAGGATCGCGTCGACGATGCGCTCCACGCGACGCGGGCGGCGGTCGAAGAGGGGATCCTGCCCGGCGGCGGGATAGCTTTGTTGCGGTCGCTGAAGGCGCTGGAAAAGGTCAAGCCGGCGACCGACGATCAGCAGGCGGGCGTCGATATCGTGCGCCGCGCATTGCGTGCGCCGGCGCGGCAGATTGTCGAGAACGCCGGCGAGGACGGCCCCTACATCATCGGAAAGCTGCTGGAGAAGCAGGATTACAATTGGGGCTTTAACGCGGCGACCGGTGAGTATCAGGATCTGGTCAAGTCAGGCGTGATCGATCCGGCCAAGGTGGTTCGAACCGCCCTTCAGGACGCGGCCTCTGTGGCCTCGTTGTTGATCACGACCGAGGCCCTCATCGCTGAGGCGCCCAAGCCTGAAAAGGCCGCCGCGCCGGCGCCGGCGATGGACTACTGATCCCGGCCTTATCCCAAACTTTGGGGAGCCTGCTCGCAGGCTCCCCTCGCTATTTCAGGATGCTCGGCTAAGGCGACCGCCGCTTCCCGGCGCCGACGCGGGCGCTTCGGGAGGTGGACTAAAGCCTGGGGCGAACCTGAGACACAGAAGGCCCAGCTTGCGCGAGAATTTTCCAATCGCACGAGGCGCGTGTTCTAGAGGTGGCAGAAGACTAATCGAGCGCCTGTTAGGCCGTTCACCCAGACCGGCGCGCTGAGGATCCATCAAGCGGATCAAGGCGGCGGGCGCCTTCAATCCGGGCGCGAAGCATCTTCAGGCAGGTCTGGGTCGCGATTCTGCGGGGGCGGATCGGGAACCACGAACAGCGAGCCGTGCCGATCACTCGCTTCCACGGATCGGTGGTAGGGAGACTCGGCCAGCACAAGGTCCGCGATCGACCGCGCCTCATCGACGTTGCGGGCGGTTATCAGGCGCAGGGTGGGTACGGAATATCGGCTGTCGTTGATCAAGAGGACGTAGTCCTGCATACAGAGGCGCCCGTCGCAAAGTTCTGGGTTGTTGATGGCGCGAGCTGCCAGCGGCGCCATGAATTCTTGGCCAGAACGAAGTTTCTTCACAAATGTTCCGTCTTGGCTAAGGCCGCGGCGAACCCGCGCCCGGTCACGCCCGAAGCGATCTGGAAGGGCGACGGTATGCCGTCCGCCTTCCCTTCTGCCTGTCCGGGATATCCCGGCGAAACATTCGAGCACACGCAATGCTCTCGCAGTAAGCTGGAGGCGTCGAAGCCGAAACCAGCGTGGCGCTGATGCGTTCGAATGCCGAGCGCCGGCCGGCTTTGGGCGGGCTGCTCTCCCGAAGGGCCGGGCCTTGATCTGCACGCCGGCTGGACGTTCGAATGCATTCATGGAGCAGGACTTGTCCCTGGCCGAAGCTGTGGAAACCTCAAAGCGGTTGAATGGAACAACCTTCGGCGACGCTGTGCCGACGGGCGTGCCAGGTCTCGACTACATCACGGCGGGCGGTTACGCGCGCTCAAGTCTTCATCTCATCGAAGGGGCGCCGGGCACGGGCAAGACCACGTTGGCGCTTCAGTTTCTGATGGACGGTCGCGAGCGCGGCGAGCGGGGCCTGTACGTCTCCCTGTCCGAAACCCGCGAAGAACTCATGCACAACGCGGCGACGCACGGCTGGTCCCTGGAGGGGATCGAAATCTTTGAGTTGATTCCGCCGGAGCTGACGCTTGACCCCAATCGCGACCAGTCGGTGCTCTACGCCTCGGACCTTGAGCTGGGCGAAACGGTCGGCATGGTCATGAAGGAAGTCGATCGGATCAAGCCGCACCGGGTCGTCTTCGACAGCGTGGCCGAGATACGCCTGCTGTCCCAAACGCCATTGCGCCACCGCCGCCAGGTGCTGGCTTTAAAACACTTTCTGGCCAAGCAGGGCTGCACAGCCTTGTTTCTTGATGACCTGACCCAGGAGATCGAGGAAACCAGCCTGCACAGCTTGGCCCATGCGGTGATCCGGCTGCAACAGACACCAATGCAGTTCGGCGGCGATCGTCGGCGGCTACGGGTTTTTAAAATGCGCGGGCGCGAATTCCGCGGCGGCTTCCATGACTACGTTATCCGAACCGGTGGATTTAGCGTCCATCCGCGCCTGATCGCTGCTGAGCATCACAGCGCCTATTCTGACGCCGCGCCGGTCACAAGCGGTATAGCCGAACTGGACAAGCTCCTTGGCGGGGGGCTGGATCGCGGCACCGGAACTATGATTATCGGTCCGGCTGGCACGGGTAAGTCCATGGTCTGCCTGCAATTTTTGAAGGCGGCCCTCGAACGCGGAGAGGCCGGTCTCGTCGTCTCCTTTGACGAAAGCCGGCGGGTGCTGCTCAAGCGCGCGATCGGGGTCGGAGTGAACCTGGAAACCTACGAAGCCTCCGGACAACTAACCCTGAAGCATGTGGACCCAGCGGAGTTCTCGCCTGGAGAGCTCGCCGGCATGATCAGGGACAGTGTCGAGCAAGGCGCCCGCATCGTCGTCATTGACTCTCTCTCAGGGTACCAGAACGCTCTTCCGGAAGAATCCTTTTTGGCCCTGCAGATGCATGAGCTGCTGACCTATCTGGGCCAGCAGGGTGTCGTAACTCTCGTGGTATTGGCGCAGCACGGCCTGGTTGGTCCGATGCACTCAAGCGTCGATCTCACCTATGTCAGCGACAATGTTCTCCTGCTGCGCTTTTTCGAAGCTCAGGGCGAGATTCGCCGCACACTGTCGGTGCTGAAGAAACGCACCGGCGAACACGAGGCCACGCTGCGTGAGCTTCTTATCCGCAGCGACAGGCTCCAGGTCGGACCGGTGCTGGACAAGTTCCAGGGTGTGCTCACCGGCGTGCCTTCCTTTGTAGGCGCCTCTTCATCGCTGCTGCAGGCGCAAGACAATGGCGGCTGAGCCTTCAGCGCTTACCCTCTATGTGCTGGCCCCGCGCGGCCGGGACGCCTTAGTGATCAAGGACTTGCTTCAGGCTGCGGGCCTTGCCGCCGAGGTGCTGACGGAGTTGGCCGCCTCGGCCGGGCGGCTTGCGCATGGTGCGGGCCTGATCATAGCCCAGGAAGCCCTGGACCCCGGGGCGTTCGAAGCGCTCAGGGCGTGGCTGATCAATCAGCCGGCGTGGTCGGACTATCCGATCATCTTTCTGCGCACGCGCGGCGCGCCCCTCACGGCGACGACCCAGGCTGCAATCGACCAATTGGGCAACGCCGCCATACTTGAGAGACCTCTCCATCCCACCACCTTGATCAGCACCGCGCGCTCGGCCGTGCGCATGCGCCGCCGCCAGCGTGAGGCCGAAGCTCTATTGCACGAGCGCGAGCGAGCCGCAGAGACCTTGCGCGTTCGCGAGGAAGAGGTGAGGGCATTGGCCGACCAGTTAGAGCGGCGCGTCGAGGAGCGCACCGCCGAACTGGCCGCCGCGAACCGACGCCTATTGACCGAGATGGCCGAACGCGAACGCGTCGAAGCGACAGTGATGCGAATGCAACGGCTTGAAGCGGTCGGTCAGCTGACGGCGGGCGTCGCGCATGATTTCAACAATCTCTTGACGGTGATTATCGGCAACCTGGGCCGGCTGGAGCGGACGGTCGGGGAGGGTGAAGTTCAGCGGGTCAATATGATGCGTTTGGCGGCCGAACGCGGCGCCAAGCTGACGGCTCAGCTGTTGGCCTTTTCCAGGCGTCAGAAGCTTGAGCCAAAGCCGACCAATCTGAATGAGGCGGTGACCAGCCTGCGGGATCTCCTGCAAAGCACCTTGGGCGCGACGATCCGTCTGGAGGCGCGACTGGAGCCGGGCGTCTGGATGGCGATGGTCGACCCGACCCAAATCGAAATGATCATTCTCAACCTGGCGATCAATGCGCGGGACGCGATGAACGGCCGAGGCGGTGTCATCAGCGTCGAGACGGCCAACGCCACGATCCGTCGCTCGGCCGGGCGTCCCGAAGAGCCCGTACCCGGCGAGTATGTGGTTCTGAGCGTCCAAGACACCGGCAGCGGCATGGGCCCGGAAACCCTGGCGCGGGTCTTCGAACCCTTCTTCACCACCAAGGGCGTTGGCAAAGGCTCTGGCCTTGGTCTGAGCCAGGTCCTTGGCTTCGCCAAGCAATCCGGCGGCGGCGTTCGCATCGAAACCGTGCTGGGGGAAGGTACGACGGTCCAGGTCTTTTTCCCGCGCGCCCGGGCGGCTGCAGTTGCTTCAAGCCCCTCCCTCGTGCGGGAAGGCCTCACGGGCGGCGCGGTTGGCGGAACGGTCCTTTTGGTCGACGACGACGACCAGGTGCGCGCCACCACCGCCGACATGCTCCGACGTCTTGGGCTCAAGGTGATAGAGACCGGCAGCGGCGGGGCCGCCCTAGAAGTATTGGATTCAGGGCCCTCGATCGACCTGCTGTTGCTGGATTTCGCCATGCCCGGCATGAATGGGGCTGACGTAGCCCGCGCGGCTCAGGCCAAACGCCCTGACTTACGCGTCCTGTTTGTGACCGGCTATGCCGATCTGACCGCCATAGATCACATCGACGAGCATCAGGTCATACGCAAGCCATTCGGCGAGAGCGAACTCGCCCGCCGGCTGGCTTACGCGCTCAGCGACGATGGCGCGCCGGCCATCCATTAGGGCTACCCCCGCCTCCGCATCCAGTGCGACGCTTGCGGACATACCGCGGATTGGTCGCCTGTTCGCCAATAGCCGCCATGCCGTGCGAGCCGGCCACGGCAGGGGCAGCTTCCCGGAACCTGACATTGGGATCGGCAGGGTAGGGGCACCCGGAAGGAGGCGTTCTCATCCCGGCATTGTCGTAAGCGCGGCTTTTCCCCCACCTTTCCCGGGCTGACGTGATCGCCGAGTCTGCCGGTTGAACGACTGTGCGGGCTTGGGGTGCTGATGATGCTTGGTGACGATGTGCTGATGATGCCTTCGGCGCGTCGGATCGAGGTGTTCACGGGATCTGGCCGTCGGCGCAAGTGGAACTCGGAGCTCAAGGCCCAGATCGTGGCCGAGAGCTATGCGACCTCGGTGGGTGACGCGGCGGCCCGGCACAGCCTTTCCAAGACGCAGATTTTCACTTGGCGGCGGGATGCGCAGCGAGCGGCCGAAGCTGCTGGGTTCGCGCGGGTGGAGGTGGACGACGCCGGCGCGGCCGCGGTCATGCAGCGCGGTTTGATCGAGGTTCGGCTGCGCGGCGCATCGGTCAGCATTGAGCCGGGGGCCGATCCGGCGATGGTGACGGCGATCCTGATGGCGCTGCGAGCGGCGCGGTGATTGGGCTCGGTTCGGGTGTCCGGGTTCTGGTGGCGACCAAGCCTGTTGATTTTCGCAAAGGAGCGGACAGTCTCGCTGCCTTGGCCAAGGAAGCGCTGGGCCAGGATCCTTTCTCGGGCACGGTGCTGGTGTTCCGCGCGCGGCGTGCGGACCGGATAAAGCTGGTGGTCTGGGACGGCACGGGGTTGGTGATGGTCTGGAAGGCCCTGGACGAGGGCTCTTTCAAGTGGCCGCCGGTCAGCGACGGGGTGATGCGGCTGTCGTCGGCGCAGCTGGCGGCTTTGCTCGACGGGCTGGATTGGACGCGGGTTCATCCGCCCCGGCGGGTGAGCCCAAAGGCCGTCCGATAGGGTGCGGCAAGATGACTCGGGTCTCACGCGGGGGCGCCTCAAGCGGCTGATTTTATGCTCTAATCGAAGGCATGGACGTCGCGCACGACACCCTTCCGGACGATGTAGGGACGCTGCAGGCGATGCTCCTGGCCGAGCGCGCCAGGCAGGCCGAACTGGTGGCCCAGATCGAAGAGAATAAGGCCCTCGAGGCCGAGCGCATCCGCCTGGAAGCCGAAGTCGAACGGCTGACAGCGCAGAACGAGCGCTACGAACACATCATCGCCCAGCTTCGCCGGCTGCAGTTCGGCAAGCGCTCCGAGCGGATGGACAAGGACCAATTGCAACTGGCCCTGGAGGATCTCCAGCAGGGGCTGGCCGAGATCGAGGGCGAGGAGGAAAAGGACGATCCGCAGCTGAAGACGCACCGCACGCGTCAGCGCCGCGAGCAGCGTCCCTCTCTGCCGCCGCACCTGCCCGAGGTGGAGGTGGTGGTCGAACCGGCCTCGACGATCTGCCCCTGCTGCGCCGGCGCCATGCATGTGATCGGCGAGGATGTCTCCCGCCGCCTGGATGTCGTGCCGGCGCAATATCAGGTCCTGGTCACCCGCCGGCCAAAATACGCCTGCCGGGCTTGTGAGGGCCAGGTGGTCCAGGCTCCGGCGCCGGCCCGGTTGATCGAGGGCGGGCTTCCGACCGAGCGGATGGTGGCTCAGGTCCTCGTCGCCAAGTACGCCGATCACACCCCGCTCTATCGCCAAGCCCAAGGCCTGGCCCGCCAGGGGATCGAGATCGACCGCTCGACCCTGGCCTTCTGGACTGGCTACGCGGCCGCCGAGCTGAAGCCAATCTGGACCCTGATGCGACAAGAACTGCTCAGGTCCAACAAGCTCTTCGTCGACGAGACCATAGCGCCGGTGCTCGATCCTGGCCGAGGGCGCACCAAGACCGGCTACTTCTGGGCCATCGCCCGGGACGACCGGGCCTGGGCGGGGCCGGATCCGCCGTGCGTGGTTTACACCTACGCCCCTGGTCGCGGCGCCGAGCATGCCATCGCCATGCTGGAAGAGTTCAGCGGCGTGCTGCAGACCGATGGCTATAGCGCCTACAAGACTCTGGCCGGCCGCAATCGTCAGGTGACGCTCGCCCACTGCTGGTCGCATCTGCGCCGCAAGTTCTTCGACCTGGCCAAGGGCGGCGCGGCGCACATCGCCACCGAAGCCCTTCGGCGCATCGCAGAACTATACGCCATCGAGGCTGATATCCGCGGCCAAGGCGCCGAGGCGCGCGCCGCCGCACGCCAGGACCGCAGCAGCCCGCTCATCGAAGATCTCAAAGCCTGGCTGGAAACTCAGCTCGCCAAACTTCCGGGCCGCTCGCCCGCGGCCGGGATTATCCGGTACGCGATGACCCACTGGGACGGCCTGACTGTCTTCCTCGCTGACGGACGCGTCGAGCTGGACACCAACCCGGTCGAGCGGACGATGCGCCCCATCGCATTAAATCGGAAAAATGCGCTCTTCGCCGGCTCCGACGAGGGCGCACACCACTGGGCAGTCCTGGCCACCCTGGTGGAAAACTGCAAACTCCACGGCGTCAATCCGACCGCCTATCTAACCGATGTCCTCACCCGCCTGGTGAACGGACATCTGCAGAGCCGCCTCACAGAGCTCACCCCCTGGGGTTGGAAAGCCCTCCTGCAAAACTGACATCCGTCAATCACCCTTCAAAGGGTGGCTGCACTCCGCTTACGCATTGTCAATCTTTGACATTCACGATAGGGTTCGACGCTCAGGAGGATCCCCAATGCCTGCGCGCAATGTCAATCTGACAGAGCATTTCGCCGACTTTGTCGATGTGAATGTCGCGTCGGGTCGATTTCAGAACGCCAGCGAGGTTGTGCGTGAGGCTTTGCGGCTGCTCGAACGGCAGCAACGAGAGGACGAGCTCAAGCTCGAGGCCCTGAGGCAGGCGATCGGACTTGGGCGCGACGACGCCGAACATGGGCGGACAGTCGTCATCGGCGCTGATCGGATCGGCGCCTTTCTGGGCGGCCTCGGCCGCACCGCTCGCAGCTGACCGGACGTGGCAGCTTGCGCCGTCTGGAATTGACGATATCGGCGCAGGCGGATCTGGCTGCGATCTTGGACATCAGCGCCGCGTCGTTCGGCGCCCAAGCCCGTCGCCGCTACGAAACCATCATCGAGATCGCGTTGGGCGACCTCCTTGCCGATCCCACCTGTTTGGGAAGTCTGGAGCGGCCAGAGCTCGGACCGAAGGTCCGCACCTATCACCTCCGCTATTGCCGAGGGCGAGGGAAAAGTAGGGCCTGCCTGGTTGGCCACCCGCGTCACCTCCTTGTCTATGAGTTCGACGACGACCGGGTTCTGGTCTTGCGGGTCCTGCATGACGCGATGGAACTGACGCGACATCTGCCGCCAAATGAATCTGAGGAGCGCTGAGGCTTTAGATGGCCGATCAAGCCTCGTCGGCGATAGTTGCCCGCCGTGGGGCAGGTGAGCTCGTCAGCCGACCGCCCACGAATGCGTCCGGGAGAGCCGAGCCGCCAGCGCGGCGTAGCGCATCTCGCCAACTGCTGTCATTGCAGGTGCTGGCGAAATGCTGCGCTTGTTTCTGCTCAGCTGACATTGGAATCTATGTTCCGACTTGGATTGGAACGCCGAAATGAACGCTTGGCCTTGAACTTTGGGCACCACGGCCCTGGAGGCCCGGGTCCTGGACTCTTCACTTTATGGCTCACCCCAGCACAGCGGACTGGTCCACTGCGCCGCCAGTGGGTTCTGAATTCACCGTATGGGGCCAGGGATCTCAGATCCTAGGTCGCTTGAACTGCGCGACCCGCTTGATCCGGTAGAGGAAATCCAAGTCGCGATTCTTCCCAGTGAAATGCTGGGCGTCTATAATGAAATCGTCAACAAAACGGTCGACCGCTGGGAATTGCCTCAAGTGCTCGACGACAGATTTACTCAAGCCAAGTAGTCCAGCAATCGGCGGATAGGTGAAGCTTGCCAAAACGCTGGCCATGGAAATCCCGGTGTCAAGTGTGTCGAAACTGAGGAGTTGCGCGCCTTGGCTGCGCTCTAGGCGGCGAAGCTCGTCGATTAGCTTTCGGACCTCATCCTCGCGCGCTTCGTCCAGAAGGTCTGATAGCCGCGACATCAGCGCACGGCCCGAACGGCGGGTCGATCCTAGCCGGGTGTCCTCAAGGAACTCGTCGATTGGGATATGTTCGAATTCGAATAAGGGCAGGGAAGGCATAACTGTGACGCCGTCGGCGCGTCGGCGTTCGTTCGCGGCCCAAGAGGCCGCGATTGCCGTGTTGAAGCCGCGATGGAAGTTCAAATCTCCGCCGAGCAAGGACATCAGGTTCACCTCGCCTTCGGACTGGTGGAGGCCGGGATATACGGTTGCATTGAGAGCGTGCCCAATGTGGACGGTTTCAGAGAAGGCCAAAAGCTCGAGTTCGAGGTCAACGCCCCGCAACGCCCTGATCTGGGCCGCAAGCGCTCGACCGAGGCCGAGCGCCGGACCGGCCTTGGATCCGAGGTCCAAGGTGGACTGCAAGGCGCTGCGCCGCGCCTGCAGCGGCCACAAGAGGCCCTGAACAATGCCTTCGGCGGAGCCACCCATCGCTTCGGCGACCGCCTTGGCTATAGGGCCGGCGAGACCCTGAAGGGCGGGATTGTTTACATGTGAGATCCCCGCGGTTTGGGCGACATCTGCCATCAACAGGGCAGCGGTTGTCCTTCGACCGAAGATCGCTGTCGGGTCGCGCTCGGCAATGGCCTCCAGGAACCGGATATCCAGCCGCTCCTCCGGCTGCGTTGAGACAATCCTGAGGCGGCCGGAGGAGACCATGTTCAGAAGGTCATCCCGGGTCAGATGCTGGCGTTCGAGGAAAGGCTCCAAGTCATGGGCGAGGGGCAGGCTGCACCAGACTTCGTCATAGAGCATCAGCACCTGGCGCAGATTGACGTGGTCGCCTCCAAGAGTGAGGTCCAGGTAGCACCGGAAGGTCCCCGGCTTCATGCCCGGGAAACGGTCGACGACGAGATTGCCGTTGGCGATCTCGTCGATATTGTCAAACCAGAAGGCCTCGTCCTCCCGAACGTGACGGGGTGCCGCCCTTCGCAGAGCCGCTGCCCAGATGAACATAGGATTAGTCTCGGCCTGCATGTGCTGGGGGCGCCCAGCTTTCACGACATCGAGGTCGATTGGCCAGTCGAGGCCCAACGTCCGAAAGAAAGCGGCAATATCTTCCAGTACGCGGCTTGTTACCGGTGCGGGTGCCTTGAGTCTGACCTGGCGATGGCGGGAGTCGGTGGTCAGGTCCGTCACGCCGCAATCCGGGTAGCGCGACATTAGAAAGTTCAGCAGGTCGATCGTGCGCAAAGGTAAGCCGGCCATCTCACTTGAGGCCTCGGCGTCGGTCATGGGACGCAACTCGCGGATCGGTTTGTCCGGCCGTTGATTGCTGAGCCTCACCTGGGCGGTGACGGGACGAATCTCTTTGTCGAAGACCGGTCCGATCGCGCCCGCGTCCTGGAGGGCCGCGTCGAAGACGATGCGAAACTCGAACGGCGCAACCTCGAAGATCTCAGTCGTCAGGTGCGGATAACGGCCACGGAGGGTGGCGTCGGTTCGGCGGATAATCTGGTCTTGCGGCGGCGGCGTGTGGTTGGCGCGGTGTTCGGGTTCGGAAGTCAGGCTAGGCATGCTCCCATCCTACGTTCGCTCGCCAGCGATAGCTACGGATGGGAGTCAGCCTTCAGGTCGCGGCAGCGAATGTCTATTTCCGGGAGCGCAGCGGGAGTCTGCTTTGGACGATGTGATCTGCGACGGCGCTTGTGGGTGGCTCGACGTCGAGGGGCAACCCGCAAGAACGACCAAGCAGGGTCTGTCCCACGTTCAATTGGTTTGCTATCGTCGGTTGCGGCAAAGCTGGAGGCTCTCGGCCTGCCCTCGCACTCCGCACTAGAGACATCAGGTAGTCAAATTCGAAGCGCCAATGCTCCTTCTGCACATTTCCGACATCCATTTCCGGGAGCCTGACTGCTTGGATGCGGATACCGATCCCGACCATCCAATCCGAACCCGAATCAGCAACCATCTAAAAACAAAGGTCGACGAATTCGGGCCTGTTGATGCGATCTTGGTCGGTGGGGACATCGCCTACAAGGCTCACCCTGACGAGTATGCCGTCGCAACGCAATGGCTCGCGGAGCTCGCCAATATCTGCGGGTGCTCGTCGACCAACCGCGTCTTCGTGGTTCCTGGAAATCACGATGTAGATCGGTCGATCACGGGTAAGAACCTCGGTCTGCAAAATGCGCAACACCGGATCGCCAATGCCAGGCTGGACAACAAGGAGCAGGCGCTTCGTGCACAACTCCGCAGTGACCAAGTCGCCCGGGATCTTTTCGCCGCTCACGCGGCATACAACGATTTCGCCGCACCGATGAACTGCCAAATATATCCGACGAAGATCTTTTGGCATCAAGATTTACCCCTTGGGGGTGGCGTCATGTTGCGGATCAACGGCCTGACCTCCACCCTGCTCTCGGGCAAAGATGGCGCGGATGATCGCGAAGGAGACCTATTTCTTAGTGCCATGCAAACAGCACTGGATCCTGTTGAGGATAGAGTTCATCTGACGTTGTGCCACCATCCCGTCGAGTGGCTTTCAGACGGCGATCAGGTCGACGATGATTTAAACAGCCGCGCCATGTTCCAATTATTTGGACACAAACATCGGCAGCGTATTGTTCCAACGCCTCACTACATTCGCGTGCTGGCTGGTTCGGTGAACCCGTCGCGCAAAGAGCCCGGCTGGGAACCCGGTTACAATCTGCTTAGAATCGATGTCGAAGGGGTCGGCGCGGCGCGTCAGCTGCGGGTCGAGACGCATCAGTTCCGCTATCAGCGGAGCCCTGAGATGTTCGTTCCTGTCCAGACGCCCTCCAGGCAAGACGCCCATCGTGCTACGATGCCATTTCCAGGTCGATTGCACCCCGCTGGCAGCCCTGCGCCGACGCTTGCTGCGGGAGGGGCCATTGCAGACAGTTCAACTCTTTTGGCCGACCTCGCGCCGGCACAGGTGATCGATGTAGAGGCGTCGATGGGTGACGAACTGCGCAGAGACCTGATTCACCGTTTCTGGCAGCTCGATGGCGACCGGAAGCGCGAAGTGATGTTCAGCTTGGCGCTCATCACCGAAGATGAATTGAGTCTGCCCGAACCGGAGCGCTACGGGATGGCATTCTTGAGGGCCGGCGAGCGCGGACAACTCGATCAGTTGGCTGAATTGGTCGCAACGGCGGGGGGGAATTAGTCATCATGGTGAAGATGCCCCAGGACTTCCCGATCTGGTACGCGAGCCTAGAGGCCGGTCAGGGAAGCGCCGCCGTCACTCGATGGGCAGGCGTGGCGGATGTCATCCATAACCTTCAGGCCCAAGAGATCGAAGCGTTGATCCGGTTGGCGCTGAAATCGCGCCAAGGGCCGGACGAAAGCGTCAAAGCCAGGATCGTCGAAAATATCAATCGCGGTGATCCGACGTTCGGAACAGTAGCGGCGGAACGGGAGTTACAAATCCTGGCGGCCGCAGCGCTCACAGTGCGCCTCCTTCCATCCGACACCGCCGCCTTGGCCTTGACGACCGCTGGTCTGGATGGCGCGCGCAAACCTCAGCTACCGATGGACTTGATCGCGATGGCTGAGAATGCAGTCCGCGAGAAATCCAAAACCACCCGCGCCCGCGTCGACGTCAAGGCGATCACCGTCGACGCCATCGAGTGGCCAGCTGCCGAGGACGATGGGACGGACCCTGACCCCTTGGTGGCGCTGAAGGCGTTGAAAGCGGCCGCCGATAAGGCGCTCCACGGCACCATTGAACGGGCAAGCGGTATCGTCTCGCAGCTGGCGCGCCGTCAGGAACTAGTTGATGAAGAACTCCAGATGCTTTGGTGGTTAATGTCGGGCGAACTGACCGACGGCAGCCCCCAGGCCGACCTTAAACTCAACGAACGCTCGCTCGTGGTTGCTGAGGAGTTGGCCCGGCGAACCGCTCGTCGGCCCGGTCCCATGTCTATCCCTGCATTGCTGTCGCGTTCGGGCTTAAACCGCAAGACGAAGATCAACATTACCGACGCGGTCAACGCGATGAGCGATGCTTGGTGTAAAGCCATACTCAGCGGCACGAACATCTCCGCAGTTACGCACCCAATCCATGAGGCTTTGCGGCGGCGCGACGAAACGGGGCAAGGCCCGAACTGGATCAGTGGTTGGGCAGCCGTCTGCGAAATCCCCGAAGACCATGCCCTGTCATCCTTGCGCCTCGCGGAGCTGTTCTATCGTGAGCGGCTACTTCTCAAAACGCCGGCGTAAGCGATGAGCGAAGCCTCAGTCCTCTGCGCCAATGCCGACTGCAACATTGCGATTGACGGAAAATGCATTGAGGGCCTGGCGCGGGAGACCTGCCCTAATTTCGGGCGCACGCCGACTGCCGATGACGATGACGGCGAGACACTGTCGACCACGATCGAGCCGGACTCTCAGCCCCTAGAACCTTCCGCGGTCCTTGAAGCTGACTCCGCGACCCGCCTTCTACGAGAGCGCGCCGGGCGCCGCGTTGGGGTCATCGCCACGTTCGACGCTGGTAAAACGAGCCTCATCGCCGCGATGTACGACGTCTTTCAACGAGGCCCGGTCGGCGGCATTGGATTTGCCGGGTCGTCGACGCTGCATTCGTTCGAGGTCGCTTGTCACGATTCGCGCTCGGCCTCGCGCCGGCCGGAGGCGTCCATTTTTCGCACCCCCCGGGGAGACGCACGGTTCTATCACTTGGACCTTTGTCATGAAGATCGCGACGAGATCCTCACTTTGCTCATAGCCGATCGCGCAGGGGAGGAGTACCTGCAAGTCGGCAGGCAAATTTCGAACGCGAACCCATTATTCGAGGTTTGGCGGGCCGACACCCTGACCCTTTTGGTCGACGGCGCCCGGCTGATCGACCCGACCCAGCGTCACAACGTGCGCGCCGAAATCGAATCGATTGTACAAGGGCTCTCTGAAGCCGGCGCATTGAGCGGTGTTCAGCGCCTGGCTATTGCGCTCACCAAGCACGATGCCGTCCTCGCATCGACACGCCAAGCCAGCGCCATAGGCGATTTCGATCGATTGGTCGCGAGCATCCGAGCCAACTTTGCGCCGTTTTTTGCGGAGATCGAGACGTTCATCACGACGGCGTCCCCGAAAGAGCCCGGCGGACATCGTGGCGAAGGTCTTCCGGAGTTACTGCTTTTCTGGCTCAAGGCACCGATCGTTCCTGAGGTTCCACTGGTCGCGCCCGTCGGGACGCGCGACTTCGAACGCCTGAAGGAGCTGGAATCTTGATCGGGCCTATCATCCGTCCAATCTCGATTGTCGGCTTTCCCGGGTCCGGAAAAACAACCTTTCTGGCCGCGCTCTGGCATCTCGTGCAATCCCGCGAACTTCAAACGCGCCTGACTTTCGGAGGGCTTCGGGAGGGTAATTTCGACCACCTGACCGAAATCGCTAACCGGTGGCGCAGCGCGATCGAACAGGATCGCACGCAGATCGCAGGGTTGCGGAAGGTCGCCATGGACCTGAAGACCTCCGATGGCGGCACCGTCCGGCTGAACTTCCCTGACGTTCCTGGAGAAGATTTTCAGCGGATGTGGGAGGGCCGTGAAGTGGGCATCGAGCTGGCGGATATCCTCTCCAGCGGGCACGTCCTTCTCCTTGTTAACGGCAATCGTATTGATGCTCCCAACTGGATCTATGATGAAGTCGAGCTTTGCAGGAAAATCGGGATCGAACGGAAGGTTGGTGAAACGGTTCCGTGGCACCCCTGCCTCGCCCCGACGCAGGTTCAACTGGTCGAATTGCTTCAAAGCCTTCGAAGGGCACCCCTAGATTTTGGGGCGCGCCGATTGTCCATCATGATCTCGGTCTGGGACAAGGCTGCGGGCGAGCGGCGGGAGCCCGAGCCCTTTTTGCGCGAAAAGCTCCCGTTGATGCACCAATACCTCACAAGTGGCCGCGATGGCTGGGATTGGCGCGTCTACGGCCTCAGCGCCCAGGGAGGCGAGTACGATTCAAATGAGGAAGGAGTGGAACCAAGGCCCGAAGCGGAACGGCTGCGCGAACAGGACATCCCATCAGAGCGAATTCAGCTCGTGTCGGGAGCGGCGATCTCCCACGATCTGACCGAACCCCTTGAGTGGCTCATTCGGTGAGCGAGTCGAACATCTACATCGATCAGGCGCTGCACGGCTATGTCGGTGGTCATCGATTGGTGGCCAGCTCGGTCACATTGCATGACGCCGACGCAAGGATGATGCTGGTGCTCAGCGATGCGTCCACGACGCGGTTCAGCGATGGGTCGCGGGGCGTGCTCACCGGGTATCCTTTGCATCATGGCTCCAAATACGTCCTCGCCAGGACCTGGCCCGCACCTGAGCTGCCAAGACCGGGCTGTGTTTGGACGCACTCGCTGCTAATCGGTTTTGCGGATCTCGCAACCATCACGAACGCGGCAAGTCTTCTCGCCCTATTCCGGCGCCCGACTGCACAGGCGGCCGGCTACGACGTTCCGCTATCACCCGTTGGCCTAACCGATGCGCCAGACGCACTGCACAGTTCGCGCGCGCCAGCGTTGCTCAACGCCCTTTATCTTGATCCCACGAGCAAGATCGAATTGCCTGCGTCGCAGGACGAGGCTGACGAGGCCCTGATCCTTGCCATCTGGATGCAGCAGTGGCCCCGGCTCAGGCGAAGCTTTCGATTCTGTTCGATGGTCGTGGCGGATCGCTCATCGCCAACCGAGCCCTTCGACCTTCAAATTGCGATGCCGTTGTCGCCCGGGAAGCGGCCGACGATCCCCGGCGCACGGGTGGTCAGCGATGAGCCACTCGATCCCCGTCTCATGAGCGCTGCGGAGGATCTCCATCAGCCCAATGGACTCCGAGCCTTTTTGCGGCTCGCCGGCGGCGACGTGCCACGGGGGCGGGCAGCAATGTCATCGCTCTGCCAGCTCTACGAGGCGCTCGACCGGGCCGACCGTGGCGAGGTCTCCTATGGCGTAGCCTTAGACGCGTTCGAGGCCTTGGGCGCAAAGCAAGCGCGCGCCGCCCGGAAAATCGTCGCCGACCATGCTGTCGCCAACATCAATACGATCGACGATCGAACATTCGAGTTCATTCTCAATGCGGCCATCGAGGCAGACAGTGAGATGGAGTCCACGACAGCGACCACGGTGGGCGAAGCCTTGTGGCGCCGCTCGCCTTTGGAATTCGCCCGCGCGCTGGGCGAGCCCACACGGCTCGGCGACCTAGCCGCTTCGGCAATCAGGAACCTCCCGGCCGCCATCCTCGCCGTAGGCGTTGAGGGTCATCCGGCGCTTGCTGAGCCGGTCAGCCTTGCGCGTCCCGATGTCCTGAAGAAGCCCGAGTTTTGGCGCAATCGGTCAGTCGATGTCGGCGCTATCCTCGAGTACTTCGACGTTCAGGATCCGGGTGTCCCTGCGGCGATCGTAACCGCTGGTCGTGCCGATGCAGCCTGGAGTGTCCTCCGCCGGTTCGGCGCGCCTGACATTATCTCAATCGTCGACGAGGCGTATTCAGCCGGACAGCCCGTCGACATCTGGCCTTGGCTCAGATGCGTTGCCTCAGATCCGACCAAGCTCGAAGGCTCGTTGGGCTCGGGAACATTGAGCCGCCCAATCGTCGTTGGCCTCGCCGCGTGTCTTCGTCCGGATGACGTGCCCAATGACTACGGCGATGATCCGTGGGCAATCGCTGCCCGAGCGAAAGGGTCTGTGCCCCCGACCGACGAACTGTTCTTTTCGGCGTTCCTCATGGCGCGGGCTCTCGGCCGGCGGTCCCGCTCAAGGGCTGATCTTTTTCAGATGACCTTCGATCGCGTCCACGTCGGTCTGGCCGACGGAACCATGCCGCTGTCGGGTTGGCAGGTGATCGAGCCAATGCTGCCGTGGCCAATGCCGTGGGGTGCGTGGGATCGTTGTGCCCGGATCAGGGAGGCTGTAACGGCGAGCTTCGTGGACAATTCGCTTGACCCCGCAGTCTTTGGCTGGCTGACGCAGTCAGAGCCGGCATTCGAAGACATGGCGTGGATTGCCTCTCGTAGTCGGTCAGGACGGATATTCCTCAACCGCGTTCGCAAGGTAATCCAGGAGGGCACCGATCCATTAGTGCACGCTAAGGTCAAATTTCTGAAGAAGCTGGTCTAGGCTGATATTGGGCAACCCACAAACCAAGCAGTATGTCTGCTTGTCGCACCGCGAGGGCGGCCTTGTGCGCCGCTTCCGGATGACGCCTTATGGGACTTTGAGGCTTTTGCCATTAGCCAGCCGATTGGTGTGGCAATCGGAGCACCAGCGCGATCAGGAACCTATTGGCGGAATTCAGCGGCGGGACTGACGCAGAATCACTTTTGTGAAATTTGAATCGATTTCACTGAAATCCGACAGTGATTGATTTTATTGGAGCGGCCGGGGGGAATCGAACCCCCGACATTCAGCTTGGGAAGCTGACGTTCTACCTCTGAACTACGGCCGCATATGCCAGTGAAATCAGTCTGTTAAGCGGATCGCTCGGCGATGGTCGGGCGGCGGTTTACAGAGCGGTTTACACTGGCGTTCCAGGGGCGTTCCCTTTAGCCCGTCCTCTCCGCGTTCTCAAGCTTGGTGATGATGCCCAGCGCGATCTTGTTGGCGTCGACATAGTGCTTCCGGATGTTGCGGACCCGGTTGAGCTCCCACCCGACGATGTCGGCCACTTGCTCGTCGGTAAGCCCAGCGATGACGAAGCGGGTGATCGCGGTTCCGCGAAGGTCGTTGAGGCGTTTGGCGATCTTGAGCTTCTTCGCCTCTCGCACGAACGCCTGTGTCACCGAGTCGGGTCGCCACGGTTTGCCGAGCTCGGTGGTCAGGACATACGCGGAAGGGACCTTGCCCGCCTTGATGAGAGCCTCGCGCTCAGCCTTCAGCGTGTCGATGACTGCGCGACCATCGCCGTAGATCGGGACCGTCACGACCTTTCGCCCACGGCTCTTCCCGGTCGGGAACGTGATGTAGCTGTCCTTGACGTGCTCCCATTTCATGTTGACGAGGTCTTCGCGTCTCAGCCCGGTCGCCGCTGCGAGGCGGATCGCAAGAGCTGCGCGCGGGGTGGTGGTGGCCAGGATGGCGTCGAGTTCGTGGCTTTCGACGATCTGGTCGGCTCGGTTCGATCGGTGGATGTGGTCGATGCCTTCCGCCGGATTGACCTCGATCAGGCCGGTCTTCTTCGCCCAAGAGAGCAGGCGTTGCAGCACCGTGAGATCGTAGTCGGCTTGGCGGGGCGTGTTCTTTCGGCGATTGCGCCACTCGACGATATCGACCCTGATGCTCTTGGCCTCCAGAAGTTTGATCGGGAGGTCTCCGAACTCCCCGTCGATCACGTCGAGCGACCGCCGCCAATGTTTCTTGGTGGACTCGGCCAAGCGGCCGAAGCCGTCGGCGGCGATCTTGTATTTGTAGATCAGGCCCCGGAGCGTCTGCCCCGAGGGCGGCTTGGGCTTTCGAGCTTCCGCGTAGAGTGCGGCCAACTCGCCGGCCTTCTCAGCCTCGGCCTTGAGCGCCGCCCCACGGTTTTCGCCCTCGAACTTGGTGATGAGCGGCCCGCCACGGGTCACATACCAGTAGATGGCGAAGCGGCCCTTCGCGAGCCGCTTGGTCACCCTATGTGTGCCAGGCAGTCTAATTGCACTGGCCACGAGTTCGCCTCCACGCGTTGAGTTCGTCTTCCAAATCGTCCTTAGCGGGTGCCGAGTCGGCTGTCGGGTGGCGAATTCCGGACAGCTCGTCGAGCCATTGGTCGATCGCATGGCGGTCCCAGAGTTGCCCGCGACCGACGCCGTTGGCGGACAGTCTTATGGGTGAAACCGGTATCTCGCTCAGGACCGCGCGGCTCTGGTGGCCGAGGTATCGTGCGGTTTCCTGGGCGTTCATCAGACGCGGGTCGATCCCGGTTGAGCGAGACCTGGAAGAGCGTCTGGCGGACGCAATAGTGGTGACTTCGCCGTCGACGCGGCGATGGGTGGTGATTTCCGTATTCAAGGGTTGATCCAGTGACAGAGCTGACGCTCTGCTCCCCGACGACCGGGGTTCGTCATAGGAGCCGGCCGCGCGGCTCCGTATTAAATCCCGAGCCGAAGCTGCGGCGGGCAGACAAGCCCGAAGGCTTGCTGTGTGGACCGATCCGGATGTGCTCGGAAACGGTCTAGGCTAACCCAGTGGTGGATTGCCGATCGGGTCTCCAGGACCACGATCTCTATATACTAGCGGAGCCGTGGACGGTGATCCATAGGAACCATGTAGGACATTTTCTCGCCAGATATTTTGGGGGCGTCACCTGCGTGCGAGGCGTCCGGCGGGTAGGTGACCACCGCGACGGCCGTGACTAGCGGGGCCAGCCGCGGAATGGTGTTGGTTTAGCGACGGCCCGCGATCCGGCACCAGCCTGCGAGGCTCGGAAAATTTCTCAATAAAAACAAGGCGTGTCGGGCCAAGATTCGCCAGGTTACAGCGGCGATTTTTCGTATAAATGAATAGGCCGCATCGAGTTGCGGCCGCTTCGGTCTGGGCTTGGTGCGATCAAATCAAGCAACGAGGCCTAGAATGAAATTCTATCATTTCACCGCGAAAGAGTATTTGCCCAGGATTTTGGCAAGTGGCTTATCCAGAGGTGACGTACCCAAGACGCCAAAGAAAAGCAAAAATGCAGTCTGGCTGACGACTGACATCGATGCTTCTGGGCACGGACTTTCGGAGGCCCGAGAGCTAACTTATGTGGAAAAGCTCCTGTCAGGAATTCCCCCAGAGGAACCGGCTCGGTTTCCGGACAAGCGTGCCATCCGGATCGAGGTAGATATTGATCTGAATGATCCTGCCCTCCGCAAATGGGATCGATGGGCTACAGCAAACAATGTGCCTCGCTCATGGCGTCGGCGGCTAGAGTCATTAGGGGGTGGACGCGGCAAGGCTGTGACATGGTGGCTTTATTTCGGGACCATCCCGAGCGAACGTCTTGTCGCATATGACATCCCGACTGGGTTGCTGTTGCACGATTGCATTTCTACGCCGTTGCTCCCTGAAGCGGCCTGAGGTTTGCTCCAGCACGGGCTGTTGCCAGCACCTAAGCGTCACCTTTGGCGAGGCGTCTTGATCAGGGACGCCCGCCGACACCTCAAGCTGAGCCCTGGCCGGCAATAGTGCCGATCGTTGGCCGCTCAGCTCACGCTTTGGCTTCGAAATCCATCTCTCGGGCTCGCTCGGTGAGCTGGTAGATGCCCGCAGGCGTCTCCGTGACCAGCATGTCCTTGCCGGGACCGTCCAGCCGCAGCCATTCCAGGCCCTGCTCAAGCGTCAGGACTGCCGGCTGGCGGTCGTGGACCGCGCCGACCTCGGGTCCCGGCGGGCCGGTGACGAAGGCGAAGCTCTCTAGCGGTTCAGTCATGTCGCTGGGGTTCGAGCGGTCCCAGAGGCCGGCGAAATAGCGGACCCGGTCAAATTCGTCCTGCGGCTCCCAGGTCACCTCCCACCGACGCTTCGGATCGCCCTTTCGCCAGCCGGGCGGTTCGTCATACTCGATGAAGGATGTGATCGGGATCAGCGCACGCCGACGCTTGTAGGCGTCGCGGAATGCAGGGGTGGTGTCCACCGTCTCGATCTTCGCGTTGGTGCACATGCTCTTCCACCCGGAGACCGGCCCCTTGTGGAAGAAGGGAACCAGCCACCACCGAGTCTCCAGACCTTCGAGGCCGGCCGACGGGTTGGCAGGGTCGATCGCCCGCAGCATCGGTGCCCGGTTCGTCGGTTTGAAGGGGCGGTTCAGCGGCCGGTTCGACGACGCCGCTCGCCAGTGGAACGGGACCTTGACCTTGCCGGCGGTTTCCCACCAGTCGGCCCCGAAGTTCAGGCGGAGTTGGTATTCGTTGCACATGGCCCGTCGAGGATCGCTCCGGTTTTCGCTCACGTCGAGTCCTGCGGAACGAAGCCGGGTGCAGCCCGCCAAACCCTGACCTTCGGCGAGCGACAGCGCGAGCATGTCATCCGCTCCACAACCTCGCTCAGCCGGCGTTCCGGGGCGTTGGGAAATCGGTCGATGATCTCCTGCGGCGTCCACACTGTCTGATAGGGGCAATTTTGGCACTCGATGATCAGGGTCGCGTTTTCATCGACCAGCCGGCCCAGCGGCCAGTCGGCAAGGCCATCGCGGATATCGAACGACGCCATCGGGGGACCATCAGCTCGCTGGACATCGCGATCATGACGCAAGGAACGATCCCTTGGCCAACGAAACCCTGACCCAATTCGACCGGCAGCGCGTGCACCGCAGCTTCGGTGCGATCCGGGCAAAGGTGTCGCCGCGAGCCTTGCGGAATTTTCGGTCGAGGTCTGCCGGTGTCCACTGGGCGAAATGCGGGCAAGAGTCGCATTCTATCTGGATCGTCGCGCGCTGTTCGACCAGGCTCCAGATCGGCCAGCCGCCGAGCTTATCGTCGATCTGCCAGGGTGGCCGACGGGTCGGTTCAGGCATGGCCTAGTCCTCAAATGGGCGGCCGTCGGGGTGGACGCGGCGGACTACCCGTCGTCGACCACCGCGAAGCTTCTCGATCTCAAACCAGGCACTCTCACCTTCGAACTCTGGCACCTCGCCCGGGCGAAAGAAGGCGGGCGGACGTCGACGACCGCCGCCCTCGGTCTGAAAGAACAGGGTGTGTCCGCCGGCGTTGGGGAGCGCGCGTTGGCGGACGAGCTTGTGGATGCGGATAGGCATGTTCTTTTTTTGTTCTAATCGCGATCCCGGAGTCAACCCGGTTTGATCGCGAGGCATCGTCGCCAGCGGTCGCGGCGGTCGGCAGGTAGGTCACCACCAAGACGACCCCGAACGGACTCTGGCGAGCGTCCCTCGGGCTCCGGCGAAGGTTCTGGCTGACCGGGGACGGGTAAGTTCGTGAAAATCTGGGTGATCGCAGAAAGACGCGCGAAGGGGTCATGGTCGCGAAAACCATGACCCACATGTCGAACCTTATGCCCCTGCTTTGGCGGCGGCTTCGGCCTCGCGAGCGCGCCGCAGCTCCTCTTGTTCCTCGATCTCTTCGGCCCTTTCGGCGAGATCGCCCGTCTTCAGGACCCGGTAGATGAGAACCGCGAGGGCGTAATAGACAGCGAGCAGGCCAGTCCCACCTATGAGCAGGCCGATAAGGCCTGTTCCGCTCGGCTCGTTCGCCATCAGGAAGCCGAACGGCACTAGTAGCCACGCCGTCAGCATTCCGTAGGCCCATACAAAACGCATCGTCTCGCCCCTCGACTTTCCGCCACAGTCAGCGGTGCTTTTCTAATGCGCCACCACCAATCCGGGAGCGCCCAGCACTGCAACTAACAAGAAGCCCTTGCGGGGAAAAGGGCTACCGACGGATGCGGCGATGGGTTTCATCACCGTCCTATCGAGCGACGCTGGAGACGCTGGTCGCGGCCCGGTATGAATGTGGCCTGAGCCAGAAGGCTGTCGCCGATATCCTCGGAAAGCCGCCTTCCTTCATCGCAAAGATCGATCTGGGAGAGCGCCGGCTCGATCTGGTGGAGTTCGTCACCATAGCGCGGGCGTTGGGTCTGACACCCGAGGACTTGATGGCCAGGATCGCCGCGAAGCTACCGGGTGACCTGGAGTTCTGACCGGAGGAAACTCCCGTCTCGGGCTGAAATGGGCGTTTCGGTCGTCAGATGTTTGAAATGCTGTATCAGGTTCTGCCTCCCAACAGCTTGTCGTCTCTAAGGTCGTTGGGAGTACGGTTTCGGTGATTTCACTTTTTACTGTGGGGTTAGTGGGGGGTTAGTGCTGCCTTTCCCGCCGTAGTGGTGATTTTCTATACTATGTAGCCTTAGGGTGTAAGGGTGAATGATTTGCCGAAGTCGGCTTAATGACTGCTACCCCCTCGCGGGTCTGCCGATTTTCTAGGGCTTCGACTTATCCCGCCAAGGACTCTCGCCAGAGACCGTTCAGGCTCCGAGCTACCACCCTACCGGACATCCGCGAGAACCCGTCCAGCGACTACCTAATCGGGCTGGCGATGTGCTCTGGGCGGCGAGGCTGCCGGTGTGTTGTCCATTCCGGGCAACGGGACCTGCGGATGGCGGTAGGGAGAACCCGATCGGGCATAACGACCGTAGAGTACAGTTGCCACGATGGCCCCGCTGGCAGACAATCTTCACGCATAGGCTTCAGAGGCTCGTAATGTCGCAAAAGTCGGATGCAATCAGGTTTTTGCTGTTCGATGTCACGCCCGCCTCGGCGGACCACTGGTTCAACATCGCGAATATCGCGCTCGTCATTGGTGCGTTCCTTGTGGCGATCGGAACTTATGGTTCGATCAAGATGGGCTCGATCAGGGAACATTTCGCCGACGAGCGCATGAAGGCCAACGAGGCGTTGGCGGCCACGGCCAACGCGACCGCTGAACGGCTGCGACAGGAAAACCTTAAGCTGCTGGATCGACTGCGGCCCAGAACGCTGGGCCAGGAAGAGAACAGGCTGCTGATTAGTGAGATGAAGGCGTTGAACGACGGCCGTCCCGCGGTCGTTGTTTGGGCGGGAGGAGCGGAGGCAGAGAACTACGCCGAGCAGATCGGTCGAGCCCTAGAACGCGCTGGCTTTCGCACCACCGTTGGAGCCAACATCACCATCATGTCCGCCCGTGGCGTGGTGATCGCGCATCGCAAAGGTGAGGACGAGGACTACGCTTCCAGGGTCGCTGCGGCCTTCAACCGAGCTGGCGTCCAGGCCGGCGTGGGCGAACTCGATCGGCTCGACAATACCCCGCTGCTCTATATCGTCGTTGGCTACAAGGAAGGCGATCCGACGCCATGAGCCAAGTTGTGGGACTGGAGCAGGTCAGTCCCGACTAAAGCCCTCCAAAGCGGACTCGGCCAACGCCCGAGGCGGGTGGATTGCGGGCCTTTGAGCCATCCCCCATGCTTGGGCCATGACCGCCGATCAAGCAGCTCAGCTCACGAATGCCCTGACGATCTGGGCGACGGAACAGCCATCGGTCAGAGCGCTCGCAATCGTAGGCTCATGGGCTCGGGCCGCAGCGCGACCGGACTCGGACCTGGATGTGATTGTCCTCGCCGATCCTACCGAACGCTGGACCATGGCCGGCGAGTGGCTTTCGCCCTTCGGCGACCGTTTCGCCGGCGACGCCTCGGCCCCCGGCCGGGAAGTTTACGGCAACGCGGTTTCCTGAAGGGCCTGGTTTGGCCCGGATGTCGAACTGGAACTCACGGTCGTCAGTCCCGCCTGGGCGGCGGTCGATCCGATAGACAGTGGGACACTCCGCGTCGCCGGCGACGGCATGGACATTCTCGTGGACAAGGACGGCGCGCTGACGAACCTCGAAGCTGCCGTTGCCGATTGCCGGTAGGGGTGGGGAGCGGAAGTAGCGACGATCCGCCAAATGATCCAGTGCCCAAATAAGGAATTCAGCTGGGCAGTTCGTGTGCGCGCCCGATCGCGCTATTGAGTATTCTGTGCTTCGCTGGCACCCGAGTGGATGATCTCATGTGCTCTTGCATAGGCTGTCCCGTGACCGACCACTAGGTCCTTGGTGGATGCGAGGCCGTTGCACGCCACGGGTTCAAACGTCGTTGCGTAGCCACTCTTGGGGACAATGGCGCGAGCATCCGGTTTCGCGGGGAGCCACAAAATCAGCGTATCGTCTGCATTGAAGACTAGGCTGCCCAACTCGCGAAAAGTATGGTTGCCGCAATCAAATTCCACGTTGGAAACCACTTGAGTGCCAGGCCCGTCTCCAGATGCAATTCCTGGCTCGAAGACCTTGAATAAATGGGCCGTCGCCTTGTTGTTTGCTCGGGAAACTGAATCCAGATCGAGAAAATCGACCTCTCCTCGCAATACCCCCAACGCGGCGAGCTTTCCATTCGGCAGTGACAATTCCATCAGTTCTGGCGGGGGAGGAAACCGTTTCATCATCTGCGTGGCATTGTCCATGAGTGCAGGATGATCACTGATAAACTGAGACCATTGTTGCCCGCTACGTACCGCCTCTTCGTCAGAGTTTAGGGTGGAAGTATCAGCAAATTTTCCTGCACACACCTGAATTATTATCGCATCCATGAGCGTTCTCGGAGCTGGTTTCTCCCATTTCGTGGGCGTCCTATGTGATTGAAGGACGCGCCCATCGATTCCGTGAACGTCAAACAGTTGACTGCTGTGTTCGTGCTGATCGCAATTAAACTTCTCTGTAGAAATTAGATAAAAATTTGGACTAGATTGAGACGGGGAGGCGAGAATCCGCTTAGTAATTTGATCATTTGACTTGGATTTGTTAGCAACGTCAATGAACACTGTACCTGTTTTATCTATAAGGAGTGGTCGCCACTGGGGCCGGCTCGCTGGGTTCGCTGGTGACGGTCCACAAGCAAGTAGAGCGCAGAGCGAAACGACTGCCACCGTCCAGGTTAATCCTTGTCGCATCATCGCCCCCCTGACTCGCGGGTGCCAAGATTGGCGATTTCGGACAGCAATGCAACGCTTGTTCGTTACTAGGTTCGCGCTCCCAATCGATTTGGTCGCCCGGCGGCAAGTCCATTTTTACGGCGGAAGGCATTTCACGGGTTGGCTTCAAACCGGTAAGCGAACGTCGACTGCGCCGCCCCTGAAGCGGACGTTCAAAATTGCGGCTAGGGTCGTTTTCGCTGGTTGGCTCCGGGGCGGTTTCTCGCCGTTGACGACGGCGATGGCTCCCGCGCCGAAAGCTGCCGTCGCGACCGGCAGCAGGGGGTCGCGAGCTGAAATTGGCTTCCGCTCCGCATCCGGACGTTCAGCATGCCGGCGGCATCTCACTTCGCGCCGGCCATGCCGCTCCGGAACGCGATCGACCGCAGAACTGATGTCTGGCCGCGATCCGGGTTCGAGTCGCAGGTGATGACGGCGGTGTCGATCAGGTCGTTCTTGATGGCGTTGGCGATATTCCAGGCGGTGTCGAGGGGCAGGACGCCCTGGACCTCGAAGCCGTCGTCGAGGTCGGCGATCGTGCCGAACCGTGAAGCGCGGTTACGCTTCAACGCTTCTATCCGAGGTAGATCGTTCTCCCGCTTCGGCTAAGCTGGCGAACATGAAATTCGACGTCCTGCGCTCCATCGGCCACAACATCGCCGACTCCCTGGCGAGCGGCCTCGGTTTTCCGATCGGCGTCTACCAGACCGACATCTTCGGCGAGGCGGACGGCAGCCATGAGGGTTACATCGAGGTCGACTTTCTGACTGGGACCTCGACCGGAGCTGGGCCGTCACCGTCTCTGGCGGAGGCGATCGTCCACTACCGCGACGCACTGTCGAAGCTTTGCGAGCAGCACCGCGTCGACCTGTCCGCCTTCAAGCAGGTCAAGGCCCGCTACTCCGGGGCGATCCCGAGCCAGCGCTTCGTCGTCACTGTTGAGGATCGCGCCGGCCGCCTCGCCGTCGACAACTATGAAGGCTTCGATGGTCACCGGCCGTTGCGGCTTGATAGGCTGGGCCGCGTCCGTCGGGATAGAGGGAAGGTCGTCCAGGTGCGGCAGGGTGAGACGCAATGATCCCCGGCCCGCTGAAGCGGCTGTTCAACCGGAAGCCAAGCGAGGGCGGCGAAGTGCGGACCGCCGAGGCCTTGGGTGGTCTCCTCGACATACCTCCGGAGAAGGTCGATCTTGACGCCCTATGCCCAGCGATCATCCCGCGTGAGTTCTCAGCGAGCGGTGACTGGCCTGGACCCGTCGTCCAGTTGCCGGTCGACGGTGTCGACCTGACCTGGGTAGTCCATGGCGAGCCGGACCTGGTGCGTTACGTCGACTGGCGTCTGGACGCCTACTGGCGGGACAACGAGGTCGACTGGCGATCCAAAGCTATGGCGAACCTGGTCCGCGTGGCTCACGCGCACCCGCACAGCCATGAGTTCCGCGGCGACGACGGCCGGGTCGTGATGGTCGTCATGATGCACGAGGACGGCCTTGGGCCTTCCCGCCTTCTGGTGCCGCATCTCCTGGATGAGGTGTTCCCCGACGGCTATCAGGTGGCCCTGCCGGAGCTGACCTGTGCATTCGCGTTCGGCGTCACTGCCGGGGATGAGGACCCACGGATCGAGGAGTTGATCTCCGGATGCTTCACCAACGGAACTCGCCCATTGAGTCCGCTCCGGTATCAACCGGAACATTTCTGGCTTGCGGTAGACCAGACCCCGCCCGTGGCCGGGCTGGAGCAGCCGTAACCCGAGCAGGGGGGTAAGGGCGGCATATTCGGCGATGTCGGCCTAATGAAAGGACCAGGGCCACGACAGCGGCAAATCCCTAGGACTTCAGGGGTGCTCGCCAGCGGCCGCCCTGCCGTTGAGCTACCACCCACCAGATCGCCACGAAAGGCCGCCCGGCGACTCTCCTGTGAGTCCTGGCGGGCATCCAACTGTGAGGGCGACGACGCGTCGGCCTAGCGGTAGTGCTCTGGTCTCAAGAGCTGCTGTTCGGAACGTTGTGCGTCCGTGTAGACGTCGTCTTTGACGCCCTCGATGGGCTGGTATTCACCCCAACCCTGCCGCTCGTAGTAGGCTTGCATAGCCGCGTTGTAGGACGGTGCGAAGATGACGTGCAGGCGGCGGGCGTTCGGTTCGTGCTGCTGGCGAAAGGCATCCAGAGATGGGTGTGGAAGGCCAAACTCGAAGCTGGCCCCGTCCGGGTCTTCCCAAACCTCGTGCGCGAGCAAAACCTCGATCATCCCGCCCACGCCATGCTCTTGTAGACGAGGAACAGGCCGCCATCGTCATCGCGGGGCCGATACGCTCCGAGGGCGTCGGTGAGCCGGACCATGACGGCGGTCAGAGCCCAGCCCAAGGCGTTAAGGTCGTCGTCCTCGACGTTCTCGTGGGTCAGCTCGCAGATGCCATGCTCCTGGCCGAAGGCCCGGACGATCTCGGAGTCGGTGACACGATCTTCCGGCCAGTGGGAATTCGCCCAGGCCCACAGCCAGTCGCCCGCCTTGACGCTGGTCGTTCCGGCGACCTGAATTTCAGCGATGAGCTTGGGTACGCCGTTTTCCGAGAAGGTGAGCGTCCCGGCGTCGATGTCGTAGTCGTAGCGCGGCCAATCATTGAGCCTGAACTCGGACTTCAGCCGGTCGATCTTGTCCTGGAGCTGGTGGACGGCGTCATGCCGCCAGTCGGGATACCAATCGGGGTGCTTCATGGGCCTCTACGTGAACCGCTGCCGGCCAGGTTGTCGTCGCATCGTTCTCTATGGACGGCAACGGGCAGCGTCGCACGCGGCGGTCAAGGGCCGACAGAGCAGCCCCGCCAGTCCGTCGTGTAGGCCGGCCCCCACAACCGCGGCTGCATATTGATCCTGATGTGATCGCCAACAGCACAACGGGTGGCGTTGGGCAACAACACTGAGACCTCCCGATCAGGAAGCCGAACGATCGCGACGACGCCGCTGCCGGTCTGGCTCTCGGTAAGGCCAAACCGCTCGACCGACCCGATAACGCGCGTTGTTTGCCCGATCGGCAGGAACACGGCCGCCGCCAGGACCCCGGCGAGCAGAACCGCGAGCACGAACCCCAGGGGCACCTTCTGGTCAGCGAGCCAGAACTGGGTTTGCGGAGAAAGGGCGGTCCGGAAGGATTTCGTCGCCATCGAACACCACCAGCCTGTCGCGGCCACCCTACGGGATCGACGGGTTCGTCGCCATAGGGATGCCGGGCAGGGGTGGTGGCGTCGAAGGCGACGTGGGGCCGCAGCCCTATGCAGGCTGAAACGACAACTCGCGAAGGAAGACCTTGTCGCCGGGCTTGGCGAGGGGCTCGCATTCGACAACCGCCACGCCGAGATGCCCGGACTTGATGGCCCCGGCGAGCCGCCAGATCGTGTCGAATTCCAAATAGGTGTCGACGACCACCGCGTCGGACTTCACCTGAACGAGGCCGATGCCGGGATAGCTGGGGTCATCCCCGCCGAGACGCTGGTTCCAGTGGGCGAGGTCCGGAACGCCGCGGATGAAAAGGTAGCCCTCGGATGGGAGGCCCGGAATGTCCACGCTGGCCGTCATGCTCATCCTGAGTTCGAGCTGTTCCTCAAAACCCTGCGGCTCCTCCGACTCCGACAGGGAATAATAGGGGCGAGAGGTTTTGAGGTTGAACCGGTACGTTGGAAGCTGATCTGTTTCGAACATCGTATTGAGTCACGCCTGAAAAGGGTTCCGGACAGATCGCTCCGTCCGGAACAAGTTGTTGACAGAGGTGCAAAGCACGTTTGCAGGTGTGAATATAAACAGCGGAATAAGCGTGTCGTCTGGCGAACACACCGCTGACGATGGGGTTTATTTCCTTATACGAATTTAAAGCTATTGTGGTGGTCGCCGGCGGCCGTTTTGCTTTCGGGGTAGGTCTGCCTGGAGAACCTTCAGAACGGCCCCAGCAAGTCTCTAATGGGCTCTGGCGGCATTATTTCCGGAAGGGACGGGGCTGGAGGCGAACCAGCGCGGTTATGTGGCTTGCAGACTTCGAGCTGAACGATTGAGTTCGAACAGCTCCAGTAGATCGCCATCAAGCTCATAGGCCAGGAAGGCTCGCTCCGATCGCCGGGCAGCCTGATACCAGGCCCTAGCGCGACTCCTCATCTTCTTGGTGGCGGTGAAAGCCGGCCCCTTCAAAAGGTGCTGCGTGCTGAAGAACCACTTGGTGATGTAGGCCGCCCAGTTGGTCGCGGTCCTCATGGAAATGGTGTGGACCTCACGTCCGGTTCGTTCAGCATGACGACCGATCCGGAAAAGGGCGTCGCGAACAAGCGTCTTCGCCTCTGGATGAAGAGACGGGGAAACCCCTCCGTGAAGGTGAGCCTGGTGGAACTCACTGGCCTCAATGACGAAAAAGAAGTCCGGAGCATCAAAGCCGGAAGCTGCGAATGCCGACTTGAGCTCCCTCTGGATCAAATCCTGGATATACCATGTGAAACCACGAGGGCAGGACTTGGCGGCGTTGACGACGTCGTCAGAGAGATTGATAGAGGTTGCCCATCCTCCTTCCTTCTGGACAACCATGGAGCATGCCCAGACCTTCAGCATGGCCCCCGTGTGAGTCCAATCCGGAAGCCATATGAACTGTTGATGTCTCTCTGATTTCGGCAATCTCCTCCTGATCCTTTTAAGGCATCTCTCCAGTTGCTCCTTGTCGTGTTCATAGAAGGGACGTTCCAGCTTCCTCGCTGACCATCCTGTTCGTTCAATTTTCTTGAAGCGTTTCATGAGGTCGGTTTGGTTGAGAGAGGGCGTGGAAAGTCGCCTAACTGGAGGTCCCTCCTTCCCGGTGACACGCACGACGGCGTGATTGTCCAGAAAGGTATGAATTCGCTGGAGAATGTCACGATCGGCAAGCAGGTCGCGACGTGGGGGTGCGAACGACATATTTGACAGCCGAGCCCGCAGGCGGATGGCGTTTTCAGCGGTCCGCCGACCGAGTTCGCGTTGTTTCGCCAGCTCACGATCGAGGTCGCTGGTGGACAGGCTCTTGGCGGCGGCATCGTGTAAACGCCGGCGGCGTCGTTGATGGTGGTTGTTCATGGTGGGCCAACAACAGCCGGGCGGCGAGCCATCACATTACGGTCGCCTCCGGACTTCATCAGCCAGGGGCTCCACGCGCGATCGGTTCGTGCTCGGTCTGTCGCCTCGTTGGGAGATGGGCCGGCATGCCGGCGTCCATCTCTGGGTTGAAAGGCTGGCGGGCCTGACAGACGACACCAGCCTGATCGGGCCAAAAACAGCGGCCCGATGTGTGGGTCCCGGAGGACCGGGTCCGCCTGAAACGCGGACACCTAATCGTAGCACGGTGAAGCCTGGAGGGGCAAACGCCTGCTCGTCGGTTGGTCACCGCTCGGGCTCGAAGTCGGCCGCTACCAATCAGGCCATCATGTATCGAAATCGACCGTTTTCGATCCAGTCCGCGGGATTGTATCGAAAACTAGCTTGACCCGATTTCCGAGCCAGTATCTATTTCGATCGACGTTTTCGATACAAAGGGCTCCACTTTGCGCACGTTCGCTTACTGCCGGGTCTCCACCGCCGAGCAGACCACCGACAACCAGGTCCGCGAGATCGAGGCCGCTGGTTTCATGGTCGAGCCCAAGCGAGTCGTTGCCGAGACCGTTTCCGGGTCAACGCCCGCGCTCCAGCGGAAGGGCTTCGCCAAACTGATGGACCGGCTGGAAGCTGACGACGTGCTGATCGTCACCAAGCTAGACCGCCTCGGCCGCAACGCCATGGACGTGCGTGGCACGGTCGACCTCCTGGCAACCCACGGCGTCCGCGTCCACTGCCTTCAGCTCGGCTCGATGGACCTGACTAGCCCCACCGGCAAGATGACCATGGGCGTGATCAACGCCGTCGCCGAGTTCGAGCGCGACTTGCTGATCGAGCGGACCCAGTCCGGCCTCAGACGCGCGAAGGCCCAGGGCAAGAAGCTCGGCCGCCGCCCCGTCCTGGACGAACAGCAGCAGCAGAAGGTCCGCTCACGGCGGGCCGAAGGAGCCTCGCTCGGTGTCCTGGCCAAGGAGTTCGGCGTGTCGCGCGCTGCCATCCAGAGGATCGAGCGGAAGGGCTGATAGGACAGTGGCGTTACTTTGGGCCGGCGTTCTTGGCTATGCCGGGCTGGAACTTGGACGCTTCGCTGCTACGCTTGCTGCATGAGATGGCCCTTTCAAAAGCCCAACGACCGACCGGTGTGGGACACTGCGTCAGCCGAGAAGCTGCTAGGTTCGACGGTGCTCGTCGGCGTGACTTACAAGGAACCCGCCGGTGATCGGCTTGAGCAATTCTTTGGCACTGTGATGAACGCGGACCCCGAGCAGGGAGTGACTCTTCGACTAGACGGCAAGCGTGCCGGCGAGGTCTTCACGCTCCCGCCCGACCTGCGAGCGTTCTTGCCGGCTCGCCCGGGCTCATATCGATTGCGGCAAACTGAAGAGGTTATCGTCGATCCAGACTTCACGGCGACGTGGACCATGACGCCCCCTCGTCACTGATGCAGCGCGGATCGCCCCATGCCATCACCGGCTGGCTGGCCGTTGCCCTGGCCCCCATCTTGATCCCGCTTGGCCTGATCGCGATGGTCCTGCCTGGAAAGAAGACTGTCGACAGGACGCCGGAGGACGTCGCGGGCTTCATGAGCGACCTGCTCGATGGGTCAGGCGGCGTGTGGGATTGGGATGAGTTCGAAAGCGTGCCGATCACCGATCCAAAGCTCGACGCAATTCGCCTTCGCGCTATCCCTTTCGGGCCTCCGAACCCTAACGTCGAGGGTCTCCGGGCACTGATCGCCGAGGCCGTCGCATTGATTGAGAAGCCGACAGGTCCCTAGTGCGCGAAGGTCGGGGGGCTGCTGCCTCGTCACAACCCGGGAAATTCGTTGATCGGCCCGCCGCGGACGATCTGCTGAAGGCGGTTCTTGGCCGGATCAGCCAACATCAACCCGGTTAGACCGTGCTCGACGGCCATCCGGCCGAAGTCCGCCGACACGTAGGTGTCTGAACTACCCTTCACCTTGAAGATCGGTGGCAGGACATTGGGCAAGCCAGGTCGCCACGCGACCCTAACGGGAAGGCCAGAGCCTTCCGAAAATTCCGTCTTATGGATGTCGAGAAAGTCCTCGGTGCGAAGGACGTTGGCGGCAAACAGCTCCCGTCCCTTGATCTTGCCGAACGGCAGGAACTCAACCGCACCCTCATCCAGTTGGGCGATGCACTCGCGCGCCAAATCAGACACGAGGAACGCCTTTGAGCCGATCTGCCAGGACGTGAAGTCCGCCACCTTCTTCGATCGGTTCAATACCTCGTGGGCGGGAACCTCCCATTGATCCGCGATCGGCGTCCCATCGAACCGGTCGCTAAAATAACGGAGGTCTACTGTCTGAACGAAGAGGTAGTGGTTCGGATCGGTGGTGAGTTCCCAGATGCGCAGCATATGGCGACGCTAGTCATGAAGCCCGTAGCGACGCAACGGTCGCGGTGGCCGATGCCTTGGCAGAACGTGGTCGGACAGGCTGAGCAGTAGCCGTCGCCGACAGGGCGAGATAGGGTGCCCGCATGGCGGGTGTCATTGAGCAAATTCGCTCCTGGTTTCAGCGACACGATGTGGCGGCCGAGCCGGAGGCCGTGGGCGACGGGTATCGCGTCTACACCCGCGAGTTCGACGTCGAGATCGACGGCAAGCGGCTCGACGACGTGCTCGGTCCGCTGTCGCCTATCGCCACTGCGGCTCTGGACGAGGCCTGGTCGGCGTTCTCCGGAGCCCTGCTGGGGTGGCGGACCAAGGTGCACTTGGTCGCGCTGGAGGCGGCGGCAAGGGTCAGGACGCTCGAACCGGAAGACGCGCTCAAGGACACGGCGGTCGCCATCCTGGTCGATCAGTCAGGCTCCATGCGCGGCCAGAGCATGCTACTCGCGGCTGCCGCGGCGGACGTCGCGCGGGACTTCCTGGTCCATCTGGGAGCCGGGGTCGAAATCCTCGGCTTCACGACGGTCGCATGGAAGGGCGGGCGGGCTCGCCAAAAGTGGTTGAGGAAGGGCCGACCGGCAAACCCCGGCCGACTCTGCGACCTCCTCCACATCGTCTACGACGAGCCCAGGAACGTGACGGGTGGGACCGGCGGCTGGAGCTTGAGGCCGATGCTCAGGCCCGATCTCCCGAAGGAGAACGTCGACGGCGAGGCCATCCAGTGGGCCGTCGGCCGGCTGCGCGCTCGCCCCCAGACCCGCAAGGTTTTGCTCGTGGTCTCGGACGGAGCCCCAGTAGACGACTCAACCCTGCTGTCCAACACCCCCGACTACCTGGTTCGCCACCTCAAGTCGGTCATCGCCGACCTGGCGAATGACCCCGGCCTGCACGTCGCCGCAGTGGGGATCGGCTTCGACGTCGACCGCTACTACCAGACCGCAGCGACGGTGGAGACGCCCGACGACCTCGGGGTCGTCATGATCGGGCTCCTGGAAAAGGCATTGTCCGGTTGGCCGGCGAGTTGAACGGCGTCGTGGGCATGGGGGAACGATTGATCGACTTACTTCCTTGGCGAGCAGCGGTGGACGAGTTCGTTTCACCGCTCTCGATCGACCAATGCATTTCGCGTGTCCAGGCGGCGGTCGATCCGCCATGGATGATCTTCGGGTCCCGGATGGTCGTAAGCTGGCGGATCGGTCGCCGTTTCCGAATTCGCCAACGCATCTGGTATGGCAACTCGTTTCAGACCTCGGTGGGTGTGAAACTGATCCAAGACCTGAACGGGACCCGCGTCGAATGCCGCTCCGGGATGGAGCCGACGACGACGATCTTCATGGCGGTGTGGTTCGGCTTCGTCGGTCTGATCGGGATGAGCGGTTTCCTGGCCTCCCTGCTGGACCGGCGGAACTCCGGCACGACAGCCGCTGTGTTTGCGGCTTTCCCGATCGGCATGATCGCTTTCGGCGTCGTGCTGGTCATGTTCGGTCGCTGGCTCGCGCGCGACGAACGGGACTTCCTGATCCGGTTCCTACGAGGTCGGTTGGACGCGAGGCCAGGCCAGACCATGGCTTCCCGGCTCGCCGGCCAGGGTTAGCGTGTTGGCGTTGCTCTCAACGTCGGTTGCGACAAATGTTAGGGAGTCAGTTTGGTCTTGATACGGCTGGGACTGACATTCGCTGGGCGGCTTTCCCCGTGTGAGCACCTGTGATTGTTTGGTGTGCAATTCGATCCCGCGCGCGGAGCCATAGAGTATGAGGCGATATGGCCCGGGGCCGCCTGTCTGGAGAGGACTTTCCGTCGGGGCGATTGTTACACTGATCCAGTTCGGCCTTGTCTATCCGGGCCTTATTTTGTTCCTGGTGACCTCCTCGGTCCACGACGATCGGCCGTATAGTATTGGCTTCCTTACCATCGCCGGCCCAATAGCGCTTTTGAGCGCTGGCATCTGTGCGAGGTTCGTGTGGTTGAAGCTGGTTGAGACCAAGCCTCCGTTGACAGCGACAGACGGTCTTGGTTCTGCAATTGAACTTCGCAGTATCCCGTTGCCGTGTGTCGATACGCCTCGGCTGCCGGTCCAACCTGTTGAGTATTGTCCACGCGGGAACCCAATCAACCTCGGCATCCCATGTCATGAGTGTTCTTATTTTGAATGCCGCAGCGGCCAGGTTAACCAACCATAGCGCACCCCGGCGGACCTCGACAGGGAGGCCGGCAAACGTCCAAACTCGTGAGAGTCATCACGGAGCCCATCACTAGTATGCAGGCCTACCCACCGGGCTTTATCAAGGACGTCAGGAACCGGGTCGCTGAGGTGATCTCGGGCTATAGCGCCAACGATGTGCCTGCCATTTGCCGTCGCTACGGACTTGCATCCGGCGAACGTGATGAGGCCATGGGTGGCAAGTTCAAATACGTCTCAAAGCGGATGTTCGAACTGACCAATGACTTAGTGTTGGAAGCGGCAAGGAAGGTCGCCCAGGAGGAAGGTGATCAAGGCCTGATCGACCTCTTAGCCAGCATCGAGCCCAAGAGCACCGCACCAACGCCAGGCTTTCACACACCCAAGCGCGCCTACTACGCCGAGCGGACTGGCAAGGGGGTCTTGGGCGGCCGCTTGAACCTGGCAACGCTCAAGGCCCTCTACAAGACCGAGTATGATCGCTGGGACGAAGACGGCTACTTCCAAGAGCACTTCGGCTTTTGGTGCGTGGATATCGGCTACGTGAACGGCACGCTCGGCAGCAACATCGACGCGAAGATGATGTTCGCTCTCGGCAAAGAAGGCCTTTGGCCCATCCACGATAAGATCGCGGACTACACCGAAGACGACCTGTTCAGCGTGATCGAGTTCGTCTTCGACCACATATCCAAGCCGATCAAGGGCACAATGCACCAGTGGAACCAGTGCGGGATGCACTGGGAGGAGTTTGACGGTCCAGCCGGGCAGGCTGAGTATCGGGCGAGTGTGAACACGCTGCTGGCCCGCTACGAGAAGGGGTATGAGCTATCCCATCACGGCGAAGTGGCGGAGCTTGGTCCGACGGGCACGGCCAATCTGCTGACGACGGAACTCCCGGTCAGCGAGGACAACATCAAAGGCAGGGTGGACTCCGCGGTTACGAAGTTTCGCCAACGCCGCTCCACGACGGCTGATCGACGCGACGCAGTGCGGGACCTTGCTGACGTGCTGGAATACCTCCGCCCACGGATCAAAGAGGTGCTGACAAAGGCCGACGAAAACGACCTTTTCAACATCGCGAACAACTTCTCGGTCCGCCATCACAACGACAAGCAGAAGTCCGACTACGATCCTGCGATTTGGCTAAGCTGGATGTTCTATTTCTATCTGGCGACCATCCACGCTTGCGTGCGATTGATCGAGAAGGCGAAGGCCTAGCCGGTGCCGGTCTGACGTCATGATCATCGACGCAATTAAAGTCGCGCAGATCGTCCAGAGGGAGATCGAGGCCTATCGGGTTCCGGCCCCTCACCCGCAGCAACTCGGCGTCCCGCTTCCGCCTGAGTGGTTCTTGGAACAGTTGGCAGCGATGCGTAAGGCTGTGGTTTCGCCCTACCAGCTCAACGTTACGGACCATTGGAGCGACCCGGAAAAGCAGATCACGCGAACCGTCTGGATTGTCGCCGATGACCACGACGGGACCTTACTCGCTTATGATCCGAGCCCCGATGGCGACTTCGTGCTGGTATGGTGTCACGCTGACCAGGACGCCTTGGCCAACATCCGGGGCGACGCCGTCGGGTGCTTCCAATCGCGGTAGGTGAGGGCCGAACCACAAGGCTCGCGCCGGCCCATGGCCCTGCAATTTCGGTTTACGCGGTCCCGCTATCTATTTGATTTTATTTGCACGGATTTTCGCGCAGTTTGCTCGGAAGGGTCTGAATTCACTCAGCTTTTCCGTGCTTGGGAAGCTGACGTTCTACCTCTGAACTACGGCCGCGTCCGGCCCGCGAAAGCCGCGGGCGAGGGGGCGATCCTTAGCGCGACTTGGGCGGGGGCATCAAGCGGCCTGATGCGCCCTCTGGTCGGGATGGGCGACGTAGGCGCCGAGTTCGGCCAGGAGCGCCGCCCAGGCCGCCTCGATCGCCGGCGTCCAGTCTGGGCCCAGGATCTCGGCCAGGGCCTCGGCCACGGCGGCGAAGAACAGGCCGAAAATTTCGCGCGGCACGCCGTAGCCCTCGTGGGTGATCACCTCGCATTGGATCAGGTTGGCCGCATAGCGGCGGGGGCCGATGAAATCGAGGATCGCCTCGAACACCTGGCTCAGCATCTCGCCGCGCACAGAGCCGTCGGTGTCGCGTACGAACAGGGCCTCCATCTCCGGTCGGCGGGCGAACAGGCGGCGATAGACCAGGGGCGCCGGATCAGCGCAGCGCTCAGCCGCGGCCTCCAGGCTCTCGGCGATCAGGTCGGCATCCAAGGCCATGGCGCTCGTCTCCCGCTGCGCCTTGCCGCTGCGATTGACGCGGCGGGGCGGCGCGCGCAGCATGGGTTATCAATGATGACTTGACCAGATGGGGACGCCAAGCACATGGCTGACGGCGAAATGAAGCTCGAAGCGCGGGCCAGCTTCCACGCCATGACAGAGGGGACGGCCGAGGACTGGCAGGCTATCGCCAAGGCCTCGGCGGAATTCGGCAAGGCCCTGCCGGACCGGCTGATCGCCCACCTGAACCTCTTGAAGGGCGACTGCGGCGGCTTTTCCGTCGACCGGCTGGAGCACAGCCTGCAGACCGCCACCCGCGCCCACAGGGACGGCCGCGACGAGGAATATGTGGTCTGCGCCCTGCTGCACGACATCGGCGACATACTAGGGCCGGCCAACCATGCCGAGATCGGGGCGGTGATCCTGAAGCCCTATGTCTCCGAGCGAAACCACTGGATGCTCGAGCATCACGGGATCTTCCAGGGCTACTACTTCTTCCACCACCTGGGCCTGGACCGCGACATGCGCGAGCAGTTCCGCGGCCATCCCGACTTCGAATACACCGCCCAATTCTGCCATCTGTACGACCAGTCGGCCTTCGATCCGGCGTATGAGTCCATGCCGCTGGAAGCCTTCGAGCCCATGCTGCGACGGGTGGTGGCCGCCCCTAAGCGGTCGATCTACAAGCGCGGCTGAGGCGCGCCGCTTGGCTCTGGAAACCCGGCCCCGCCTGGGCTAAGCAAGGCTCCGACGTCTCCGTAGCTCAGCCGGATAGAGCACAGGTTTCCTAAACCTGGGGTCGCGTGTTCGAGTCACGCCGGGGACGCCATAAAATCAATGGGTTAGCCTGTGGATAACTGCTTCCCGGCACCGCTTTTACCGGCCGGGAAGCACGTGGGAAGCAAATGTTCGGCGCGCGCATGGACACTTTGTCGCGGATTCGGCGGCGCTGGAGTCGGATGGCTTGGTGTCTGACGGTTTGGTCGGGTCGCCGGAGCGAATTGCAGTAACGAGCCATTGGAGCGATGTGGGCCGCCTGAAACAACAAAGGCCCAGATTCTGCTGACGACGGTTCGTGACTCATCCCCGCCGTTGGGAACGGCTGCTTACGGCGCCGAAGCCGTGTGCCAGGCGAAGGGCGAGTTTCTGGAACTGCGCCAAGGCGTAAGAACGACCCGTTGCAGAACTCGCGCCGCTCTGCTCTCGTCGCAAAATGAGCACATCGGCAATCAACGCAGATGCATTTGTCCGCGAAGTCAAAACATCCGGCCGGGTTTGGGCCATCCGAGATAGCGGAGGCTTTCCCACGTCGACAAACGCATCGGGTGAAATCGCGATGCCATTTTGGTCGAGCGAAGGCCGGGCAAAGCGCGTAGTTGAAACAATCGATGCTTACCGAAATTTCCAGCCAGTTCCGGTTGAGCTTTCGGCGTTCCTGGACCGATGGCTCCCCGGACTGGAGAACGACGGGTTGGCGGTCGGCCTAAACTGGTCCGGTGAAAGAGCTACAGGATACGACCTCAGCCCTAAAGATGTCCGCGCAAGGTTCAATGCCACAAGTCGTTAGGGTCCGCTCACCATCCTCCGCCGCCGTTGAGCATGGCTAGAATCGGCGCGGACGCTGACTTGGCTTTCAATGTCGCGTTCATGTCCGACGCCCGATGCGCGCGACCCCAAGGTGGAGCACTCTAGGAACCAGCAATTCTCCGAAGTCTAGCCCAGGTGTCGTCGCTCATTTCGCCCTGCCAGACCGATTGGAGCGCCTCCTTGAGGCGTGGATTCGACGCAGTTTCTAAGGCGATCGCATCAAGGAGCGTTGGGTCGCCATCGATGAGGTCCTCAAGTGGTCCGGCACCAAGGTTCTCGACAACCCAGGCATCATCTGAACCCTTGGCGATAAGAAACGTGATGTCGAGGGCACGTGCCGGGTCCTGACGATCCAGTTCCATGAGCGTTCTGACCGCCCACCAGTCAGGGTCGTCGTCATGCGCCTTGATTTCTGCCGCCGAACTTGGTCGACCCATTCGAACGTAGTGAGCGATCCAGCTCCGCGAGATTTCCTCATTGCTGTGCGCGTGGTGCGTTTGCATGCTCCCCTTTTAGTTGCGCGAGATGAACGACCGATTTCCACCCGTTTCGCCCGGTCCCGAGGGCAGCTTACGGCCTCGACGCCGCCGGCGGCGCCAACGGTGACTTCCTGGCCCAAGGCCAATCAGCGCCCGCGACCCTCCACTGCCGTTCGGAACGTCCGTTAGTTGGCATCCGGCTGAGTTTGCTGTGCGGTGAATGGCGTGGGCCGGCGGGGCGGGCCTAGACGGCCTTTGTAGGTGGAATGCCGTTCGGCAAAAGGTGGCCAAGAAGGAGTTTGAGCAATAGAGCCGGCTCAAACCATCCCATCGCACGTGTCGAGCCCACGCCAATCGTAATAGAAGACAGGACGACGAGGTAAGCTGAGAATGCAACGGGAGTCTTCAGGCGATCCGACACGCAAAGGATGACCGCCGAAGCGCCGACAAGGCCGACGCTGAAAATAAGAGCATACCGGCCGTCGAACGAGCTGCCTCGCATCAAGGTTGCAACCAGTATGACGTACGCCAAGTGCGGGGCGACGAAAGCAACGTGATGGACCCAATTCTGGCCGGGGCGGTGGTACCAGGCTCGTGTTGTTTGTGTCCCGTTGCAGACCGCGCCCCCCAGAACATCGAAACCAATCAGAGCGGCGATGCCGACCGAAATGACGGATGCGCCACTGGACGACATGAGCACGCCGGCAAGCAGGGAACCCAATACCGATCCCGCAAGGACAAGTAGGGTCTCGCCGGTCGTCATTCCTGGGCCGACGAGCCGGTCCCAGTATCCCAGGAGTCCAGTCCTTGGAATAAGTGCTGGCTCGGCTGTCACGGGGGCTCCGACTTTTAGGTACTGCCGGCCTGGATTTGGGGGCGGTCCCTCAACGTTGTCGAGTGTCTTCTTTTACGTACGTTCCGCAGGTCCGCCATCGACGCGAAAGCCAATGTCCGCAGTCCACCCCTTTCGCCCGGCATGAGTGGCAGTTTGCGGCGCTGGGGCATCGCTGTCGTCAACGACTGGAAGCCGACCTGGAGCCGGCCGGCGTAATCGCCCCTTGACAGACGTTGGGATAGTCAACCTCAGTCGGAGGTGCCAGCAGATTGTGAATACCGCCGAGAAAAGGTCACGATTGCTTCGGCTTCCGCCTCATTGGCCGTGGAGTAGATACCCTCCGGCCGCAATGATGCCCACCCCTCGGCAATCACCACCCCATCATTCTGCGTGACGTAGTGGTACTGTTCTGCGAACGTAAAGTTGCCATCCTCGCGCCGTATAACTACCATGCGGCGGCGCGGATGGAGATTATGCGCGGTTTCGAGCTCGCTTAGTTCTCTGACGATCTCCGGCAATGGCCAGAGATGCTCAAAAGTTCGCGCCAGACCGATGAAGTGCGCTGCTGCTTCTTCGGTTCCAAACACGAATGTTGCCCGATCGTGGCCCTTCAAAATCTCGTATGGAAGCCCGCCTTTGTGAATGGACGCCGTCTCTGCATGGTCAGTGAGGACCGCCAGCGTATTTGGGTGACCAGATATCTTGAGGGTGACGCGCTTCGTCATTTTGGAGTTGTCGCCTCCCTATAGCGCGTTTGCAATGTCCGCTCGCCACCCCCTCCTGCCGTCTGGAGCGGCGGCTTTCCGCGCTGGAGCCCGCCGCGCTGCCAACGTCGTTTTGCTGGCCGGGCTCGCGCGACAGCCCGGGACCCGTTGCGGCCGCATCTCTCACGCTGCACCATGAAGCCCAATCGTTCGGCGGAGCAGCCTCGTGGCGGATCGAGAAGATCAGTTCGAAGTCTGGCTTATGGATATGGGGGATGCCCTTCGCCGGTTCACCGCCAGCGTTCCTAATGAACTAGCGGAAAATCTCGACTATTCGCTAGGGTCGCTCGACCAGCTCGAACAATACGCCCTAAAGCTTTATCCCGACATTGATGCCGCAAAGCGAGCTGGTGAGGCGGCAAGGCTTGATGGGTTCTCGCGTTATATTGGTCAGACCTTTCGGCGATCGCTTGGGGGGGAATGGTTCATCGATTTTGGTGATGCCAAAAATGTCTTCCATGGCTTGCCACAACTGATCGGCCTGTCCGGTCAACGGACCCAGATATGTCCACTGACGATGGCGACGGCTGCTCTTGATCGGCGATCTGGCACGTATTGGTCGACAATCTTGAAGAACCACCTAGCCCGAATAACCGCGAGCGGTTAGGTCCGCTCGCCACCCTCCTGAGCCCTTCCCAACGTCCGTTTCCGGCGAGACCACCTGTAGGTACCGCGGATTTCCGACAAGCAGACCCTGCCAAGGGCTCAGGAGGGTGGTGAGCTGCCGTATCGCGGGCGTTGACGGGCAAGTCTTTGCTACCGATGGTGATTCGGCGCCGAGCTTAGGGTTGAGATCAATTGAATTTCCGCAAAGACGACGGAGCGCTAAGTGCAGACGTTTGCGATAATCTGGATTTCAAGCATCGTCGCGCCCTGGCTAATTGGAAAATTCGGGAGGCGAGCCGGCCTCGCCACGGCTTGGTTAGTTCTAATTTTGACACTTACCTTGTTCATATTCACATTGAGCTTAGCGCTATACAATTCGTTACATCCGGGATGCGTCAGAGATGAATACGGAGATTACTATTGCGTGCCTTCTGCAGGAGTGCTTCTTGCGTGCGCTTTCCCGCTCGCCTTTCCGATCGTCTCGGCCATCCTAAAGCTGCGTATTTCATGGCGGTCGACAAAGGCCGCTGAGGGTCGACTCCGACCATTGGGTCAGCGCCGACAACTCGCCGTTCGCGGCGCCGGCGCCCGGCGTGCCTGAACGGAGAGTTTCTGGAGCCATCCCGATGGCCGCTCATGGCGCATCTCGCCCGTTGAGATGGTCGGGCAGGGCGTCGCCAGCAGGAGACATCCCGGCTGGACAGCCTACGCAGCGCCAGTTCCTCCAGAGCCGACACTGCGGTCGGCCGGTGAGGGCGGCGCACAGCTCAGGCCGCACGAGCAGTGCGATGGACATCAAGATCCGTTGTCCAACTGCAGGCGGCGGATGATCAGTTCCCAGACTGCTGCGCCTAGCTCGCGGTCCGCGGCGGGGGCGCCGCCCCAGGCGCGTTCAATGGGCGCCGAGCGTTGAGTTTCGCCGGGGAATACCGGGCTATGGCCTGCGTCGGGATGCTCGATGAGCATGGCGGACCTGCCGTGCTGTTCGAGCCGCTCCAAGATCCTGCGCGCCTGAGTGTCGGAGGGCCAAAGGGCGTCTGACTTGCCCGCGACCAAGATGATCTCGCCGCGGATCTGCTCGACAGGGATCGAGGCGGCCGGCACGTCTTCCTCAAAGGTCTTTAGGCTGAGTTCGTAGGTCGGCCGATAGACCGGGTTGCGCGTACCAAAGGGCGGCCAGGCGCGAGGATCCCAGACCAGGAACGGAAGCGGCGAGCCCTCCCAAGTGAAGGATGAGCGCGGCGGCCAGGCGGACCCGTCGAGTCCCGGCCCGTTGTTCTGCCAGACCACGGCGGAGGGACTGATCGCGATCACATGGTCCACACGGGAATCCCTTGTAGCCGCGAGCAGGGCGGCCTTTGCTCCGAACGATGCGCCGAGGATGGCGATGCGATCGCACCCTTCGGCCTGCAGGTGGTCGACTCCGCGGATGAAGGTTTCCAGGGGCACCAGGTTGATGCCCGGCGGCTGACCTTCGCCGCCCCACCAGCGCAGGGCGAGCGACGTCGCGCCAAGGTCGGCGAAAAGTTTGGCCCGCTCCTCGTCCACCCGTCCGCTCGAGCCTGTCAGAACCATCACGCCCAGCCCGTTCGGGAACTTCGGCCGGATCAGTGCGCCTTGCACGTCGCTGCGGGTCAGGTGTTCGGTCGAGGTCATCCCAGAGGCTCCGCCTTTGCTCTCGAAAAATATGCACTGTGCATAAAATGCATGATGTGTATTTTTGGGCAATGGACGAAATTGTTTCCGACAAGGCCGTACGCCGCCGAAGTGGCGCCAAGCGCGAACGGACGCGTGCAGCGCTCATCGCCGCCGCTGGGGATTTGATCCGCGACCAGGGCTATGAGGCGGCAACATTGGAGGCTATCGCCGCAAAGGCCGGAATGACCCGAGGGGCGATCTATGGCAACTTCGCCAATCGCGACGATCTATTCGCCGAGGTGGCGCTCGATCGCTGGGCTCCGGTGATGCCGGAGCATGTGCCGGGGACCAGCTTTCGAGAGCATATGGCCCGGCTCGGCCGCGCTTATGCTTTGGCGGCACGTCAGCGGGCGCCGGTAGCCATCCATTCGGCCTCGTTCCAGCTCCAGGTTCGCCGGCACGAGGCGCTGCGGCGGCGGCTCGCGGTCCAGGGGCGCGAGCTCATCGAGAACACCGCCAGAGAGCTGCTGAGGCTCTATCCTCAGGAGGAATTGCCGATGCCAGCCGTACCGCTAATTAAGGCGCTGGCTGCCTTGGGCGAGGGGCTCATGGCAGCCTACTTCGCCGATCCCGACGAGTATCCAGAAGAGGTCTTTGTCGCGGCCTTCGAGGCCTTCGCGGTACGCTGACTCCCCAATTGCTGCCGTTCGGTCCGGCGGAGCTAGGGCAGGGCCAGTTTCGAGATAGCTGACTTCCGCGCCGCGGGGAGGGAGGCGAACGGCCCTTGGCCGTTAGCCGCGAAACCATGCCGGTCCAGGCCTTGCTGGACATCAAAGCGGCTTGGCCGCAACGTGAGGGCGACGTCCGCGCTATGCGGAACGCCGTTCGCCGATGGGGGCGCCAATGGTAACGCTGACGCCGGATCGTGTCTTGAATCTGGGTCTTGGCTTTTGGGGGCCGAAAGCTCTGCTCAGCGCCGTCGAATTGGGCGTCTTCGGAGCGTTGGCAGCCGGGCCAGCGAGTCTCGAAACATTGAGCGGGAAGCTCGGCCTGCATCAGCGGTCGGCTCGCGACTTCCTCGACGCGCTAGTGGCGCTACAGGTCCTGGAGCGCGAGGACGGGCAGTATCGCAACGCGCCCGACGCGGATCTGTTCTTGGATCCCGCAAAGCCGAGCTATGTCGGCGGCATGCTAGAAATGGCCAATGCCCGGCTCTACCGCTTCTGGGGTGACCTGACCGAGGGGCTGCGGACGGGCCAGCCTCAGAGCGAGATCAAGACCGGCGGCGATTTCTTCGCGACGCTCTACGCCGAACCGGAGCATTTGCGCGGGTTCCTGAGCGGCATGAGCGGGATCAGCGCCGGCGCCGCCCAGGCTCTGGCGGCCAAGTTCGATTGGTCACGCTACGCCAGCGTCATGGACGTCGGCGCCGCGCAGGGCATGGTCCCGGTCACGCTGGCCCGCGCGCACCCCCATCTCGCCGTCGTGGGCTTCGATCTGCCGCCGGTACGGCCCGTGTTCGAGGCGTTCGTCGAAGACCATGGCCTGTCGCAGCGGGTCACGTTTCATCCCGGGAACTTCTTTGACGATCCGCTGCCCCAGGCCGACGTGATCGTTCTGGGCCATATCCTCCATGACTGGGACCTCAAGCAGAAGCTGGCTTTGCTTGCAAAGGTGTTCGAGGCCCTCCCCGAGGGGGGAGCGGTCGTGGTCTATGAAGCGATCATCGACGATGAGCGGCGTGAGAACGTCTTTGGCCTGCTGATGAGCCTGAATATGCTTATCGAGACCTCCGGCGGCTTCGACTACACGGGCGCCGACTGTCAGGCCTGGATGCGTCAGGTCGGATTTGAGCGGACGCGCGTCGAACCGCTGGTCGGGCCGGATTCGATGGTAATCGGCTTCAAGCCGACCGCCTGACCACGCACGGCGTGATTGGAAACGGGGCGGTCGTCGCTATCCCGGCACGACCGAATCGGTCCGATTCCTATTCGAAAATCCGATACATCGCTGGCAGGGATGGCTCTAGGTGTCGCATTTTGGCCCAATGTGGCGCCCGGTCTGGGCGTCGCCAGAATAAGTCGCTACTCTCGAATGAGCCATCTCTTGGGCGTCCGCAAAGCGGCATTGGGGTGGATGGTGGAACTGAAGTGCGTTCTGGAAGCCGGGCTGTTCCTCGAGCACAGGCCCGCGAGGCGATGCCGTTTATGGGGCCTTGTGACGGGGACCTCGTTATACGCGGGTTGCGCGTGCTTCCAAAATTCGTCGTGAGACGGCTTGGCCTTTTAAACCCCCTCCCATAGCCGGAACTGAATGGGAGCTCGAGGCAAGAGCCGTCGACATCTGGTCAATCTCGTCGTTATGTCGCATAACATTCTGCGTGTGTCGTCGATGTGACACGCCGATCCGGTGATTCAAGGGATGCGGATGGGGAATATTTATTTCTCCGCGGAGAGCTTGCAGCCTGAGGTGCGGGCCGCGGGGTATCAAACGGCCCTGCGCGACTACCTGGCTGTTGCGGGGTTTGCGGCGCACGTCGAGGTCGCGCCGGTGCGGCCGCGGCTGATCGACGCCAGCATCAGTCTGTTCAGAATCGGCGAATTGCATGGGGCGGTTCACCGCATCAACGTTCCGCATCGGATGGCCGCCGCGCCGCCCGTCGGGGGCATCTCTGGGCTCGACTTCTACCTCGTCACCAAGGGCGGCCTGCAGTTGGCGACCGACGAGGGCGAGATTGGCCTGGGCGCGGGGGAGATGGCGCTGTTGCGTTCGGAGGCCGCACTCGAGGCCGCCTCCGCCGGGGTCGAGATGATCGCCCTGTCGATGCCAGCGGCGATGGCGGCGTCCCATCCCTTCGGTCGGGACGTGGCCGTCAACAGGCCCATGCCAGGCGGCACCGGCCTGTCGGCCTGCCTCGCAGCGATGCTTTCCACCGCCGCTGGGCGAGGCGACGACTTGGCCGCCGCGGAAGGCGCGGTGCTGCAGGCAGCGCTACTGGACGCGGTGCTGTTCCTGGCCTCAGCCAAACCACGGCTGGACGAGCCGGAGATGTCCGCTCAGCAGGCGGAGACGCTCGCCCGCCTCAAGTCTATAGCGCTCGGGGCGCTGAGCGAGCCGGAACTCGATCCCCAGAGCGTGGCGCGGACAGCCGGCGTGTCCGTCCGCACGCTGCATCGCCTATTCAATCTGTCGGGGATCACCTTTGGCGGCTGGCTGCGCGCAGAGCGGCTGGAGCGATGCCGGCGCGAGCTGGCCGATCCGGGCCAACGCCGCCGAACCGTCGCGTCGGTGGCCTTCAGTTGGGGATTCAACGACATCTCAACCTTCAACCGGGCGTTCCGCGATCACTATGACCTCACGCCCCAGGCCCTTCGCCGTAGCCTGGTCTGAGCCCTCCCAACACATTGGCGTTCAGCGCCAACCCCGATGGCAGGCAACGCCGAGACCGGCGCGGCCCCGATCCGTATTGATACGGATGAAGCGTCCCTTGCGGTGGAGACTGTTTGCATGAGCCTGACACGAAGAGCCGCAGCGGCGCTACTGGGCGGCCTTCCCATGCTGGGCAGCGGCGCCAGCGCCGCGGCGCAAGCCGAGGGCGCGGGACTGAAGGTGCTGGACCCGATCCGCACCGAGCTGGTGATGAACCTGGTGGTGACCTGCTCGGCGCCCGAGCGGCCCGGGCCTGATCCCCACGCGCCGGACGGCCTGCGCGACGAGATCTGGCCGATCGTCGGGGGCCGCTTCTGGGGCGCCAATATCCGTGGGCAGGTGATCCCCGGCGGCGGCGATTTCCCCTTCACCCGGCCGGACGGCGTGGTGATCGTCGACGCCCTCTACCGACTGAAGACCGACGACGCGGTCCAGATCATCATCCACAACGAGGGCTTCGCCTACAGCGAGACCGCGTACCGGCTGATGCCCAGGTTCACGGTCGGGGCAGGCAAGTACGACTGGCTGAATAAGTCCCTGTTCCTCGCCACCCTGATCTACCCGCCCCCGCCGGAGATGCGGCTGGCCAAGGGACCGAACGAGAACGATCGCCTGATCCAGGTCCACCGGGTCCTGTGATGGTCATGTCGAGATTGAGAAATGCGATGCAGAAGCCGAACGCCGTGAACCGGATCGTCGAAACATCGCGGGCCGGAGCTTCCGCAGCCGGCGCCGCCCTGTTGCTGGCCCTGGCGCCGGCCGCGACCCTGGCCCAGCCGGCTTCCTATGGCGGGGGCGGCGCGCCGCCGGAAGCCGCAGCGGCGCCGGGCCTCGCCGCCTCCACCGTCCCGCCCGCCATCCAGCAGGTGCGCCGCCACATGCTGGACGCCGACGTCAACAGCCTGACCTTCCACGCGATGGACCAGATCTTCTACACCCGCGTGGTCGGGCGCAGCGGGCCGGTCTGGGAGCTGCCCTCGGTGACCCGGCCGCTCGACTTTACCTATGTCTATGACGGCAAGACCTACGCGGCCGATGAATTCTTGGAGCGCAACCGCACCAACGCGCTCCTGATCCTCAAGGGCGGCAAGATCGTCACTGAGATCTACCGCAACAACACCGGCCCCAATACCCGCTTCATGTCCTGGTCGATGGCCAAGTCGATCACCTCGCTGATGGTCGGGCTGGCGGTCAGCGAGGGGCGCATCCATTCGATCGACGACCCCATAGTTCGCTACCTGCCGGAGCTGAAGGACGGCGGCTACAAGGCCGCGACCATCCGTGACGTGCTGGAGATGAAGTCCGGGGTCGACTACGAGGAGCGCTACGACTTCGAGCACCCGGGGACCGCGGCGCGCAACCACGAGAGCAGCCTGGTGGAGAACGTGACCCGCTTCGCCGATGCGGCCAGGACCATCCCCTCCAAGGCCCCGCCCGGGACCCTGTTCCAGTACAAGACCCTGGATACGGCGGTGCTGGGCTGGCTGGTCGAGCGGGTTGCCGGCATGAACGCCGCCAGCTACATGACAAGCCGGATCTGGGAGCGCCTGGGCGCCCAGTCCGACGCCTTCTTCATCATGGACGGCCCGCCCGGCGTCGGGCGCGAATTCACCGGCGCGGGCTTCAACGCCACGCTCCGGGACTATGCGCGCCTGGGCCAGATGGTGCTGGACGGGGGCTCAGCTCACGGCGAGCAGATCGTGCCCAAGGCCTGGATCGAGGAAGCCACCCGGTCCTACGTGAAGGACTCGCCCGAGGGAGGTTACGGCTATCAATGGTGGGTCGCGCCGGGCGGCAAGAGCTTCTACGCCCTCGGCCTGCAGGGCCAGTACATCTTCGTCGATCCGGCTTCGCGGACCGTGATCGTCAAGCTGAGCTACTTCAAGCCCGGCGACCAGACCGCCTACGCAGAGGCCGCGGCCTTCATGCAGGCGGCCGCAGCCTGGCGGCCGAACTGAACCCCGTCCAACCGACCCCCGTAAAACAAGGATAGGCAATGCCTAGATCGGAAGGCCAGCGCCTCAAGCTGGCCCTGCTGGGCTCGTGCGCCCTGCTCATCGCCGCGCCGACCCATCACGCCCAGGCGCAGACCGCGCCGCCCGCGTCGCCCGCGTCAGACACGGCCGCAGCGCTCCCCCAGATCATCGTCACGGTCAACAAGCGGCGCGAGGCGTCCGAGCGCGTGCCGATCAGCCTCGTCGCCCTGGACCAGAAGGCGCTGGCCAAGGACGGGGTGAAATCGATCACCGACCTGGCCGCCATCGCGCCGGGGGTCGAGTTCGACACCTCCGCCGGCTTTGGGCCGGGGACCGAGACCAACATCGCCATCCGCGGGATCAATTCCAGCGTCGGCGCCTCGACCACCGGGGTCTATATCGACGACACCCCGATTCAGACCCGGATCGCCGCCCTCTCTTATTTCGGCAATCCCTATCCGGCGATCTTCGATGTGGACCACATCGAGGTCGACCGCGGCCCCCAGGGGACCCTGTTCGGCGCCGGCTCTGAGGGCGGCGCGGTGCGGTTCATATCGCCCGAGCCGAGCCTGACCAAATATTCCGGCCTGGCCTCGGCCGAGCTTTCCGACACCGAGGGCGGCGATCCCAGCTACGAGGCGGGCCTGGCCATAGGCGGGCCGATCGTGGCCGACCGGCTGGGCTTCCGCGCCAGCCTCTGGGGTCGGCGCGACGGCGGCTATGTCGACCACGTCGATCCGTTCAACGGGCAGGTCGTCGACAAGAACGCGAACTCGACCGACTCCTATTCGGCGCGCCTAGTCTTCAAGCTGAAGGTCAGCGAGAACTTCACCGTCGAGCCGTCGCTGTTCGCCCAATCCGTGAACAACCACGACTCCGGGGCCTATTTCGAATACCTGTCCGACCCCGGCAAGGGCGAGTTCCGCAACGGCCGCCTGCTGGCCCAGCCCAGCCGCGACCAGTTCCTCTTGCCGTCGCTCAAGCTGGAATACGACTTCGGCAAGGTCACCCTGGCCTCGATCACCTCAGGCCTGTCGCGTAACGGCAAGCTCACCGACGACACCACCAGCTACAATGGTTTCGTCTTCGGCGGCTTCGGCAACCCCTTGGGCGTCGCCTATCCCAGCAGCTACGCCGACGCCGGTCCGGAATATATCCGCACCGGCGTGCATTCCTTCAGCCAGGAGCTGCGCCTGTCCTCCAGCGTCGACCCGAACCTTTTGTGGACCGCGGGCCTGTTCTATTCGCGCGCGGTGCAGAAGGACTACCAGGACGTCACCGCGCCCAAGATCTCCCAGACCATCTTTGGCGACGCGCCAGACGCGCCCCTGTTCCTGTCGACCATCAAGTCGACCGACCAGCAGTACGCCGCCTTTGGCCAGGTCGATTTCAAGCTGCTGCCCAAGCTGACCCTGACCACCGGCCTGCGCGTCGCCCGGGTCGAGGCCTCGTACCAGCAACTGCAGTCCGGCCCCCTGGCGGACAGCCTGTTCCCGGTCTCGGCTGGCTCTCAAAAGCAGACGCCGCTGTCGGGCAAGATCGCCCTGGCCTATCAGGCCACGCCCGATGACCTGCTCTACGGCTCCGTCAGCCGCGGTTATCGGATCGGCGGCGCCAACCAGCCGATCCCGCTGGCCAGCACAAGCAATCCCGCCGGCTGCGCTTTGCCGTCAGAACCGGGGCCGTTCAATTCCGACTCAGTCTGGAGCTACGAGGTCGGCGCCAAGGGGCGGGCCCTCGATCGCAAGCTGCAGTTCGACGCCAGCGCCTTCTATATCGACTGGCAGAACATCCAGCAGATCGTCGCCATTTCCAGCTGCGCCTTCGACTTCATCGCCAACACCGGCTCAGCGGTCAGCCAGGGCTTCGACCTGTCGCTGCGGTATGCGCCCGACGATCACTGGAACTTCGCCTTCTCGGCCGCCTATACCGACGCCCACATCACCCGCACCGCGACGTTCGACGGGGCGGTCATCGTGGAAAAGGGCGACACGGTCGGGGTCCTGCCGACGGTGAACTCGCCCTGGGACATCAACGGCTCGGTCGAATACCGGTTCGACTTCACCGGTCGCCGCGACGGCTATGTGCGGGTCGAGGACATCTATCACAGCCGCAATCCGGGGCCTTACAGCAGCTACAATCCCCAGAACCTGCTCTACGACACGGCGATCCCGGCCAATCCGGCGACCAACGAATTGCGGGTGCGCGCCGGCGGGACCTACCGCGGCGTCGACCTGTCCCTGTTCGCCAACAACGTTCTGGACGCCCATCCGGCGCTCTATCGCTATCACGACCTGCCGGGTTCGACCCTGTTCACCAACGTGACCCTCCGTCCCCGGACCATCGGAGTGTCGGTCGCCTACCGCTACTAGACGAGCGTGATCACCATGGCCTCATCCGTGCGAATGGCTTTCGTCCGCCGCCTGGCCTTCGCCAGCGTGGCCGTGCTCGCCGGCATGGCGTTCGGCGGCGCGCCGGCCGCGGCGCAGCAGCGCTCCAGCCAGCTGGCTGGCCAGCACGCCGCGGCCTTCTTCGCCCACCGCGTCACCGGCTACCTGACCACCCGCGACGGCGTGCAGCTGCGCTACAGCGTGCTGCTGCCCAAGGCCAAGGGCCGGTTCCCGGTGATCATCAACTACAGCGGCTATGATCCGGGTGCGATCGGTGGGGCGGCCTACCTGGACGGCGACACCGCCATGAGCGCCGGGCTGGACCGCGACCTGGTCCAGCACGGCTATGCGGTGATGGGGGTCAACGCCCGCGGGACCGCCTGTTCCGAAGGGGTGTTCGACTTCCTGGGCGCCTCCTACGGCCAGGACGGCGCCGACATCGTCGAGTTCGCCGCCGGCCAGGACTGGTCGAACGGGGCAGTGGGCATGGCCAACTGGTCCTGGGCCGGCATGTCGCAGATCGCCACCGCCTCCGAGCGGCCGCCGCACCTGAAGGCGATCGCGCCGGGCATGGTGCTAGGTGATGCGCGCCTGGACAGCTGGGCGCCGGGCGGGGTCGAGGCGCCCGGCTTCGTCGCCGACTGGTGGGACTTCCTGCACAGCCGCTGGGAGTCGGCCCGCAAGAGCGCCGAGGCCGAGGGCGACACGCGTTGCCTGGCCCAGATCAAGCAGAACCTGGTCACCTCCGAGCCTCATTCGCCCTCGGCCATCATCCTGCAGCACCCCCTGCGCGACGCCTTCATCGAACAGCGCCATCTGGCCGCCCGGACGAGCCGCATCCAGGTCCCGGTGCTTTCGATGGAGGCCTTCCAGGACGAGGCCGTGACTTCGCGCGAGGGCTACTATCAGGAGACCCTGCCGCCCTCGCAGGTGTGGATGATCCAGAGCAATGGGCCGCACGACCTCTATGAATCCCTGGCCTTCCGCCCGACCCTGATCGCCTTCTTCGACCGTTTCGTGAAGGGCGAGCCAAATGGCTTCGACACGCGCCCGCACCTGCAGGTGTGGATGGAGACCGCCAGCGCCGGAACCGGCGAGCACGGCTATTTCGAACAGGCCAAGCCCCGCTATGTGCTGAGCTGGCCCGCGCTGCCGGCGCCGGTGACGCCGACGGTGTTCAACCTCGCCGCTAGCGGTCGCCTCGAGCGGACCGCGCCAGCGACGGAGGCCAAGTCCGACTATCGCTATCCGGTCCCCGCGCCGAGCGTCGACGCCGATTTCTCCAAGGACCAATGGGGGACGATTTCGCCGGACTACCGGCAAGGCTCGCTCGCCTTCACCAGCCAGCCCCTGACCGCTGACCTGACAGCCTACGGTTCAGCCAGCACCGACCTCTGGCTGGTTTCGCAGCGGACCGATACCGACGTCCAGGTCACCCTCACCGAGCTGCGCCCGGACGGGCAGGAAGAGTTCGTACAGAGAAGCTGGCTCAGGGCATCGGACCGCGCGGTCGACCAGGCCAGGGCCACGCCGGTTCGCGCGCCGCTGATCGACACGCCAGAGGCCCTTGCCCCGCTGACGCCCGGTGAGCCGGTTCTGCTGCGGGTGGAGTTGAACAAGTTCGCCCACGTGTTTCGCGCCGGTTCGCGCATACGCCTTTGGATCGACGCGCCAAGCGACTGGGGCGGATATAGCTTCAACGCCATTTCAATGGCGGGCGCGAACACCATCCTGACCGGGCCGGAGCATCCCTCGCGCCTCGTGCTGGGCCGGTTTTCGAGCGCCCCCCATCCTGGCGAGCGACCTGCGTGCGGAACGGTGATGAAGCAGCCCTGCAGGCCGGATCCGTTGGAGGCGACATCTGAGCGCCCAGAGCGAAAAACCGGAGGAGCGAATATTCCGTAGGAATCTACCGCTTCAAGCCAGGCGCGCTAGTGGCCCATTCGCTTCAAATCCAATGTCGGCTTTGAAGGATCTAAAGCTCGCGTTCGCTGGCACTTGGAATGTCGGCAAATGGGACCGGGCGGTCTTTAGCCGGTGTCGATGAGGGGCTTGCCAGGGGGGCACGAGCTAATCGCCCGACGGGAAGGCGCTCTTCCGTTCTTCTGCCCGAAAGCAGAGACTTTTTGCACTCTGACTGCCAGCGCCGCCAACCACCCCTATCACTCGTCTCCGCTTGCAGGGCCGCCCTGTAAGCGGCTGATTTGTCGACAGTTTTGGCGCGCAATCCGTAACGGGGGCATTTATTCGAGGCCGTCTCCTCGGCTCTTTGGGGCCGCCCGAGGCGCGCGTCTCCGCGCGGAACGCGCGTATCAGTTCGGTTTGGGTACGGGAGGCGAGGCCCGCCATACGCTGCATATGTTCTTGATTTGTTCTTGACGATCTGTTGAATCGATGTGTAGATGAGCGGTGCAGAACTGACTGTGTCCGCCTCCGGGGCGATGCGTTTCAAATCCAATCTGGGAGTCCCGCTTGATCGCAAACGATTTGCGAAAGGCATGTCGCGCGTACATCGCGGCTGCTCCAATCGAGCCGAGGCCGTGTTTCAAGGCGCAAGGCCTGATCCTTGGCGCGGGCACGGTGCTGGCCCATGTCTCAGAGGGCGAAGGCGTCAACAGCGCCGGTAAGGATCGCCTCGAAGCCCTGCTGGCCACGGCCTATGGAGAAGCTATCGGAGCCGGAACTCTTGGGCATACTCGCCAAGCCGTCGCGCATTGGAGCAAGGGCGATCACGCTCACGCCGACTTGCACTTGGCTTTGTCGGGTTTAGGCCCGCTTAGACGGCCACGCGACGATTCCGAACGGCCGTTTCTGGCGGACGCCCTTATGGAAGCCGGCGCCCGTTCGGACATGATCCTTTCGGCGCTTGGGATAGCGGCATCAACCCGGGGCCGAGCCAACAAGTTTTACAATCCTGGCCAACCGCGCGTTCCGGCTGGCAATGGCCGTGTCAGCGGCCAATGGGCGAGCGTTGCGCGCTATTTGCTTCAGAATCTATCGCGAGAGGCATTGCTGCGGTTGGCGTTGATCGCAGCTCGCTTCAGCGCACCTACCGTCTTCCTCGGGGTGCTGTTCATCCCGACCAACAAGACCTCGCCCGAAGAGGAATACCCCGTGCCAGGTCATCCGGGGCTGCGCGTCGGGCGGCTGGTCGGCGAAACCGGTTGGCGGATCATCTACAATGACGACCAGGGTGACGAGCAGGCTATCCTGCAGCAGCCCGACGGCACGCTGCACGACCCGAAGGGCCAGATCGTCGGTAGGGTCCTGCCCAATGGGCATGTGGCTATCGACTTGGCGGCGGTCGCGCCGGATCACGTCGACGAGAAGGAACCTCGCTACTGTCCTGCGCCGGTCAAGGACAAATATGGTGGAGGTCCGGACAGCGTTGCTCGCGCCTACGAGGATCAAGTCAAGCACTTCGTCAATCCCGAGGCGCCGACGCCGAGCGGTTGGGCTGTGGCGCTCCCCAACCCTGGCAATATCGCCATGCCCGTCACATTCGACGATTGCCGGCACAGCACGGGCGCAATGATCGAGGCGAAGGGACCGACCTTCACGGACTTGCTCCGGCGAGCGGCGAAGTCGAAATTCTTGGATAGCGTTGATCAAAAGACGCTCAAACAAGCGCTCAACCAGATCGCTGCCGCCGGCTCCAGGGAGATCCAGTGGTATTTCGCGGACGCCGAAGCTGCGGAACATGTGCGAAGCTTGTTCAAAAAATTCGAAGGGATGTCCGAAAGGATCGAGATCTTCGTGCTTCCATACAAGGGCCCTCGCCGATGACCGACTGCACCTATGAAATCCGGTCTGCATGGCCTGGCCGCAAAGAGGACCCCGCTGAGATCGGTCGTAAGTTTCTCGCGACCCTGGATGCATTGACCGAGGCCGACCCGGCTTTCGCCAACTGGGGAACCAGCGACGTGGACGAGACGCCGCGAGGTCAGCCTATCGCGCCGTTGCGAACCGACTTTACAAGTTGGGTCGAGGCCAATGTTGAACGAGATGACTGGGGCAAGGCGTGGCCGCAGCTGGGCTATTCCGTATGGGCCGCCAGTGGATATCGTCCCTTCGCCCCGTTGGATCCGAAATCCGTCAGCTTCTATCTGACGGCCGGATCAGAGCAGAGCAATCGCAACTGTTTCGAAGCCGGTCGATATGGAAAAGCGCCCGATCCGTCGATCGTGACCTATCCGGGATTCAAATCGGCGCTTCTGACCATGATCTCGATCTGGCCGGCCCCTTGGGCCAACGCCCGGGCAATCGTCTGGAGCGAGGAATCGCCAGCATCGCCAGGAGAACCGTCATTCCCGAAGTCCAGCTACACCATGGCATGGATGTCCTATCTCTGCGCCGAGCGCGCGGCCAAGCTCAGTGTGCCCGATACGGTTTTGGCCGAACGCACGCCGGACGGCGGCCTCTTGATGATCGCCGCAGAGGCCCGGTTCGATCCGTGGAACCCAGAACATAGGGCGCGTTCCAGGATCATGACGGAAATCATGAGGGAACACGGCGGCAATCCCTTTTGGTGACGAAATTATAAAAGTATAAATAAAATCAATATATTTTACAAAATAGCCGCATCTCGGCGGAGACCGTTCGCGGCCCGACTGCCTCCACCGCCACGCATAAGGCGTGGAATTTATCCATACTATTGGCATCCAAGGTAGTTGCGCACTTTCAGCGCGTTAGCCTTGGGCTGCGTGAAACCGGCATTCTCTCGGCGCCAAAGGGCGCTCATTCGACACCGCAACGACCCCGCATCCTCCGGCTGACTCGGCCACAGTACCCATGCCGAAAACGCGTTTGAGCGGGAGCAACTGGAGTTTCGCTAAGCCGAAGGCGCAGCCGGACGCGGTAGTGCAGGATTACTGCTGTAGGCGATATAAGCGGCGCTGGTGACCCCCTCCGGACCGGGGCGCAATCGTCCCCGATTGATTGCAAACGGCTTAGCGCGCCGTGCGCTGCAGCACTTCGACCAACTCGTCGATCTTCCGGCCCTGGTCCTCGACATCCCCGGATGAGAAAGCGCTGCGTACGCAATGGTCGATGTGGTCGCGCAGCAGCATGGCCTCGATCCGGGCCAGGGCGGCGCGCAGGGCCTGGGTCTGGGTGAGGATGTCAATGCAGTAGCGGTCTTGCTCGACCATCCGTGCGACGCCGCGCACCTGACCCTCTATGCGCCGCAGCCGGCTCAGAATTTTGGGCTTGTTGTCCTCGATCAATGTCACGGCCTCCCTATCGACGAACATACCCTGCCAGGGTATACCTTGAAATACCCATATGGGGTATATAGTTCGTGAGGGCAGGCCCGTCATGGACCGGACCTGCCGGAGACGAAGCGATGAGCGACAGCCACCATCACCATCGGCATGATCATGCCGGTCGCGCGATGGCGGCGCCCGCCGATGGCCGCATACTCGATCCGGTCTGCGGCATGACGGTCGACCCGGAGACGACGCCGCATCGGCTCGCATGGGAAGGGCGGCGGTTCTTCTTCTGCTCGGCGGGCTGCAAGACCAAGTTCGAGACGGATCCGCAGCGCTATCTTGAGCCCGAGTCGCGGCCGCCAGCACCTCCAGCGCCCGAGGGGACGATCTACACCTGCCCGATGCACCCCGAGATCCGACAGGTAGGCCCTGGCGCTTGCCCGATCTGCGGCATGGCGCTGGAACCGGCCACGGTCACCGCCGACGAGGGACCTGGCGCCGAATTGATGGACATGAGCCGGCGTTTCTGGATCGGCCTCGTCCTGGCCCTGCCGGTGCTGGCGCTTGAGATGGGCGGCCACCTGACCGGGTTGATGATGCTGATCAGCCGCCAGAACTCCACCTGGTTCCAGATGGCGCTCAGCGCCCCCGTGGTGCTCTGGGCGGGTTGGCCCTTTTTCGTGCGCGGCTGGGTGTCTCTCAGGACCCGCAAGCTCAACATGTTCACCCTGATCGCCATGGGCGTGGGCGTGGCCTGGGCCTACAGCATGGTCGCCGCCCTTGCGCCCGGCCTCTTCCCGCCGGCGTTCCGCGACACGGAGGGCGCTGTCCCGGTCTATTTCGAGGCCGCCGCCGTCATCACCGTACTGGTCCTGCTCGGCCAGGTGCTCGAACTTCGGGCTCGCGAGCGCACCTCCGGCGCGATCAAGGCGCTGCTGAACCTGGCGCCGAAGACCGCGCGCCGGGTTCGGCCGGACGGGAGCGACGAGGAGGTCACGCTTGATCTGATCCAGGTCGGCGACCGGCTGCGCGTGCGGCCAGGGGAGAAGGTTCCGGTGGACGGCGAGGTGGCCGAAGGCCGGGTCTCGATCGACGAGTCCCTGGTCACCGGCGAATCCATGCCCGTGACCAAGGAGCCGGGCGCCAAGGTCGTCGGCGGCTCGATCAACAAGACCGGCTCCTTCGTCATGAGGGCCGAACGCGTCGGGACCGACACCCTCTTGTCCCGCATCGTGCAGATGGTCGCCGAGGCCCAACGCAGCCGGGCGCCGATCCAGCGGATGGCCGACCTGGTGTCGGGCTGGTTCGTGCCGGCGGTGATCGCCGTGGCCGCGGCGGCCTTCGTGGCCTGGAGCATCGTCGGGCCTGAACCACGCTTCGCTTTCGCGTTGGTGGCGGCCGTCTCGGTGCTGATCATCGCCTGTCCGTGCGCGCTGGGGCTCGCTACGCCAATGTCGATCATGGTGGGCGTCGGACGCGGCGCCCAGGTCGGCGTCCTGATCAAGAACGCCGAAGCGCTCGAGCGCTTCGAGAAGATCGACACCCTGGTGGTCGACAAGACCGGCACGCTGACCGAGGGGCGGCCGGCCGTCATCGCGATTGAGCCGATCGCCGGTATGGCCGAAGACGAACTGCTGCGCCTGGCCGCCAGCCTGGAGCGGGGCAGCGAGCATCCGCTGGCCGACGCCGTTCTGCGCGCGGCGAAGGCGCGCGGCCTGAGCCTGTCCGAAGCCAAGGACTTCGACTCTCCGGTGGGCAAGGGGGTCCTGGGGATCGTCGACGGGAAGCGCATCGTGCTCGGCGGCGCCAGGATCATGACGGAGCAAGGAACCGACCTCACGCCTCTCGCTGCGCAAGCCGATGCTCTGCGCAGCGATGGAACCACCACCGTCTTCGCCACGATCGACGGCGAGCTCTCGGGGCTCCTGGGCATCGCCGACCCGATCAAGGCTTCGACGCCCGAGGCCGTTCGGGCGCTGCGGGCCGAAGGCGTGCGGGTCATCATGATGACCGGCGACAATCGCGCCACGGCGCTGGCCGTCGCCAAGCGGCTCGGGATCGACGAGGTCGAGGCCGAGGTGCTGCCCGAGGACAAGGCCAAGGTCGTGCAGAAGTTCCGCGCCGAGGGCCGCTCGGTGGCCATGGCCGGCGATGGGGTGAACGATGCGCCGGCGCTGGCGGCGGCGGAAGTCGGGGTGGCCATGGGCGCCGGCGCCGACGTGGCCATCGAAAGCGCCGGCGTCACCCTGCTGAAAGGGGATCTGGAGGGCCTGGTGCGCGCCCGGCGCCTGTCGCGGGCGGTGATGCGCAACATCCGCCAGAACCTGGTGTTCGCCTTTATCTACAATGCCGCGGGGGTTCCGATTGCAGCGGGCGTTCTCTATCCCGCCTTCAAATTGCTGCTCTCGCCGCAGATCGCAGCCACGGCCATGGCGCTGTCCTCGGTCAGTGTCATCAGCAATGCGCTGCGGCTACGCTCCATTCGCCTATGAGCGGAGACCACGGCGGCGGTAGGCCTCAACGCGACCCTCAGGTCATTGAGCCGCCGAGGCGAGCGGCCAAGATTTTGCGGGCGCGATAGGCCCTCGTTTCGATGGTCTTGGCCGACACGCCGAGGACGGCGCCGGCCTCTTGCTGTGAAAGGCCCTCGAACCCGGTCAGCAGCAGCGGCTCCTTGAGCTGAGGCGGGAGCGCCGCGATCGCCCGATCGAGCATCCTGGCGCGCTGGATCTGGAATAGGGTTTCTTCGGCTCCGCATGCGGGATCGGCGGCTTGCATCGCCCCGCTCTCCTCGATCGGTCTGTCCCCGAACAGCAGCCTGCGGACCTTGGACCGGCGGCTGCGGTCGCGGGCTTTGTTGATGGCGATGGTGCGTAGCCACGCCCCGAAAGGGCGGGCCGGGTCGTAGCGCCGAAGCGCGCCCCAGGCGGCGATGAAGGCCTCGTGCGCCGCCTCGTAGGCGTCATCGGGGTTACCTGTGTAGCGGCGCAGCAGGCGATAGAGGCCGTCCTTATGCCGACGGACGAGCTCGGCGAACGCGCGGTCGTCGCCTTCGGCGGCCCGTCGCGCCAGCGCCTGGTCGGCCGCCGTAGGGTCAAGGCTCACCTGGGTTCTTCGGTCAGCGACCTGGCGACGGTGGCGTCGAACTGCTCAGCCTGCTCGGGCGTCAGCACCTGGCGCATCGCCAGGACGTGCAGGATGGTCTCCTTCTGCAGGTCCCCCATGGCGTGGTGGAACCGGTCGACGGCCGCCTGCACCTCTGGCATATAGGCGTGCTGCGCCTGGATGGCGTGGGCGAGATCCGCATTGGCGGCGCGCATCTCGGCCTGCAGGGCCTGTCGGCGCTGTTCATGCTGGCGTTCTAGACCCTCGATCCGGCGCTGCTGGTCCGCCGTCAGGCGCAGTTTCTGGTGCACCAGCTCGTGCAGCGGGGTTTGCGGGCGCATTCGGTGGAGCGCGTATTCGGCGCCGCCCCAGGCCCCGATCGCCGCCACCGCGATGGAAAGGATCAGGGTCAGCGCGATGCTGCGGGCGAGGCTCATCCCTCACCATCCAGCAAGGTGGAGGGCGCAAGCAGGGTAGCCGCAGCGAATACGCCTGCAGGCTGCCCACGGGTCGCCGTCCCGATCACGACGCCGCCGGCCGCGACGCCCATGGCGAGCGCAACCGCCAAGGTCGCCGCCTGCACGGGCGCCAAGGCTGCAATGGCGCGCGTCTCGCGTCGCCGCTCGGCGATGCTCTGTTCGACCGACGCCTCGAGCCCGGCCAGTGACCGGTCCGCAGGGGCGTTGGCCAACTCGGCGATCCAGTCGTCGAGGTTCCGCGTCATGTCTCGATCGCCTCCTTGGCGTTCATGCCCTGCTTGCACATCGCTTATTATTGAGCCTGCACCGCCACGACCTCGTTTTCCGGGGTATTCAGCGTGAATTTCACTGTCTGGCCGGCCTTGGCGGTCTGCAAGGCCTCGCGGCTTGCCTTGAAGGTCATGGTCATGGCGGGCCAACCCAGGGCGGCGATCGGGCCGTGATGAATGGTCAGGGTCCCGCCCTTAGCGTCGATCGACTTGATCTGGCCGACGCCTTCGGCGGTGGCGGCGGCAGGCTGTTGCGTGCTCGAGGCTGGCGTGTCCGGCATGGTTTGGGCGAAGGCGGGGCCGGCGGCCAGCAGCGCAAGCAAAGCGAAGGGAAGTTTCATTCGGGAATCTCTGTCGTCGCGGTGTTGTTGGCCTGAATTACGCACGAGCCAGGCGCGATCCCTCAAGGCGCCGATACGGGCGGCGTCAGCACCCCGAGGGCCGCCACCAGCGCCAGAACCCCGACGCCCAGGGCGAATTCGAGCCCTATGCTGTAGCGAAGCGCCGAGATCGCCGCGCCCGGGTCATCCGACCCTGCCGCCTCTAGCCTCGGTGTCAGGCGAAAGCGGTTGAGCGCGGCGAAGGCCAGCATCATGGCGAACAGCACCAGCTTGACGATCAGGAGCCGGCCCCATGGTGAGGCTGTAAGGCCGCCCAGGTGGCCCAGGCCCACCAGAAACCACCCGTTTGCCAGGCCGGATGCGACGATGGCAGCGACAGCGATGGAGCCAACTCCGGAAAAGTCTTTCAGCGCACGGTGAATCACCTGGGCCTCGGCTGCGCCGCAACCGCGGGCCTCTAGCGCCAAGACGAACATCATGAGTGCGCCGAGCCAGGCGCCGGCAGCGAGCAGGTGGGCGATATCAGCCGTCGTGTGCACCAGCCCTGCGATCCCCTCGTCGGCCGCGCCATGTCCCGCCCGGGCCAGGGTGGCCAGCCCGACCGCGCCCAGGATGGTCGTCAGCGTCCAGAGCTGGCGCGGGGGCCGGAGCCCGACCAGCAGGCCGAGCGCAAGCAGGGTCGCGCCGGTTCGCACGAGCACCGAGGCGCCGAACCCCGTGCCCCTGACGACGTCACCCAGGGTGGCGGGGTCGAGGCCGGCGGCGGGGTCACCGGCCATTCGTCCTGTCTGCATGACCAGGCCAGCCATCGCCGCGGCAGCCGAAAGGCAGGCCGCCGTCATCAGCATGGGCTTCAGCCGGCTGGCCACGATTTCGGCCAGCGGCGGGTTGTACAGAGCGAAGATCGGCGCGCCGAACAGCGTGGCGCCGGCCAGGAAGCCCGCGAGGCGGATCAGGACGAACGCGGCTTCCACGGGCTCAGCGGACGGTGAAGGTGAAGGCGCCCTCGGTGCGGTGGGTGTCGGCGGTCACTGCGTGCCAGCTCACCTTGTAGACGCCGGCCGACAGAGGCGCGCTCGGGGTGGCGATCAGGCTCTTGCCGTCCGGCGAAACCTCGACCTTCGCGGCGGCCGCCATGCCGCTCATCTGCGGCATGGTCACGGCAAGGCCCGAGAATTTGGGCTCCAGCCGCTCGCTGAACTTCAGGGTCAGTTGCTTCGGCGCGGGGGCGACGGCGTTAGCCGCCGGATCAGCGGCCACGAGGTGCGCATGGGCCAAGGCCTGGGTGGCGGTCCCGGCTAGAGTCAAGGCGAGCGCGGCGCCGATCAAGTGGAGCTTCATGCATCAGGTCCTGTTGTGAAACTGCTGGAATACGCGCTAGCCCAAGCTGATCCCTCGCGGCTTTGGCGACGTTGAGCGGGTGAACGCGATCAAGGTCGCGATCGGCATCTTCGACGATTTGTCGGTTATTGCTGAGGGAAAGCGACGCGCTGCTGCGTATTTTCTGCACTCCGAAGGGCGTCACGACGGAACGCAAGATGAAGACCATGGATCGGCGCCGCGTCCTCGGCGCAGCAGCTTGTCTCGGCGGCGGCCTGGCGGCGGCGAACTTTTGGCCGGCCTGGGCCCAGACGACCAGCCCTGGAGCCCAGGCGCCGCCGACGCTGTCCGGGCAGGACCTGAAGCTGGTGATCGAGCGGCGGCCGGTGACCATCGACGGCCGCCCCGGCGGGGCCGTGCTGATCAACGGAACCATGCCCGGGCCGCTGCTTCGGTTGAAGGAAGGCCAAAGCGCTCGCATCGCGGTGGAAAACCGCATGGACGAGGAGACCTCGCTCCACTGGCACGGCGTGCTCACACCCGTTCAGATGGACGGCGTGCCCGGCGTCAGCTTTCCGGGAATCCCGCCGCATTCGACCTTCGTCTACGAGTTCACCGTCATCCAGAACGGAACCTACTGGTACCACAGCCACTCCGGCTTCCAGGAGATGGAGGGCATGTTCGCCCCCATCATCATCGAGCCGAAAGGGTCCGACCCGGTCGCCTATGACCGGGAGCACGTGATCATGCTCTCGGACTACAGCTTCACGCCGCCAGCGCGGATCCTGGCCAAGCTGAAGCAGGACAGCGGCGTCTTCAATTATCAGCGCCAGACCATAGCGGGCCTCTTCTCCGGCAAGGACCAAACCCTGGCCGAGCGGGTCGAGTGGTCAAAGATGCTGATGGATCCGACAGACATCGCCGACGTGACCGGCGCGGCCTTCACCTACCCGATGAACGGCCATGGTCCGAACGCCCCCTGGACCGGCTTGTTCAAGCCTGACGAGCGCGTCCGGCTCCGCTTCGTCGCGGCCGGGGCCATGACCATCTTCAATGTACGCATCCCCGGCCTGAAGCTGACCGTGGTGGCGTCGGACGGCCAGAACGTGCGACCCGTAGTGGTCGACGAGTTCCAGATCGCCAATGGCGAGACCTACGACGTCATCGTCCAGCCGTCCGAGGACAGGGCCTACGCCATCGTCGCCGAGACTGTCGACCGGTCGGGCATGGCGCGGGGGGTGCTGGCGCCACGTACGGGGATGACCGCCGAGTTCCCGCCGTTGCGACCGCGGCCGATCGACACCCTGCGCGATATGGGCATGGACATGTCGGCTATGCAGAAGGGCTCGCAGCCGGTGGGCGCCTCCATGGCCGGCATGGCGATGCCCGCGCCGGCGACCGCCCAGGTCCTGCCTGGCATGGCGCAGCCGAAGCCGCGTGGCTCGGACGTGATGGGCGATATGGGCGGTATGCGGATGTCGATGCGCGATCCTCTCAACGCCCCTCAGGTGAAGCTCGGCCCTGGCGTCGAGATGATCGCTCCCATGCCCCAGGATCGCACTGGCGAGCCGGGGCAGGGGCTGGAAAGCGTCGGCCACCGGGTGCTGGTCTACAAGGACCTGGCCGCCCTCGAACCCAACCCCGACCAGAGGGCGCCGGGCCGGACCGTTGAAATCCATCTGACCGGCAATATGGAACGGTTCATGTGGAGCCTCGACGGCGAGCGTTACAGCGACACCACAAAGCCTCTCATGTTCCGCTCGGGCGAAAGGGTTCGGGTCACCCTGGTGAACGACACCATGATGTCCCACCCGATGCATCTGCACGGTCATTTCGTCGAGCTAGCGCATGGGCCGGAGGGCCATCGCCCGCGCAAGCACACGGTCAATGTCATGCCCGCTGGCAAGGTCAGCTGGGATTTCACCCCCGCCGCCGGCGATTGGGCCTTCCATTGCCACATGTTCCTGCACATGGCCGTGGGCATGTTCCAGGTCTTCGCCGTGCGTCCGCTGGACGAGAAGGCGATATGACCCGGCTGGCCCTATTCTTGACAGCAAGCCTCCTCATTGCAGGTCCGGCCATGGCGCAAACCATGAGCCAGGGAGATATGGCCGGCATGAAGATGCAGCCGTCTTCTCCGCCGGCCGCAACAACTTCGCCCGCCCAGGGCGGCATGGCCGGCATGCCGGGCATGTCGGCGCCCGCCGCGCCGGCCCAGCCCGCTCCGGCGCCTTCAACTGCGACGCCGCCAGTTCAATCCCCGCCGCCGTGGAGCGGCGACTACGCCGCCGACCGCTATTTCGATCCAGCGGCCATGGCCCATGCCCGCGCCATGACCCGCGAAGAAATGGGGGGCATGGCCTTTTCCAAGGTGATGCTGAACCTCGGCGAGTATCAGGCGGGCTCCGGTGGCGGCTACCGTTGGGACGGCGAGGCCTGGGCCGGCCACGATCTCGACCGCTTCCTCGTTCGTTCAGAGGGAGACGGGAGCACAAAGCAGAGCCTTGAGACCGCCGAGGCGCAGGCTCTCTATTCGCGCGCGGTCGGCCGCTATGTCGACCTGCAGGCGGGTGTGCGGCAGGACTTCGCGCCACGGGCCAGGACCTATCTCACGCTCGGAGCCCGCGCGCTCGCACCCTACTGGTTCGATCTCGAAGGCGCACTGTTCGTTTCCACCCAGGGCCAGGTGCTGGCCCGCGCCGAGGGGACCTATGATCTTCGGCTCACCCAGCGCCTCGTTCTGCAGCCGCGCGCCGAGTTCAACTTCGCCGCCAGCGACGACCCCAGGACCCGCACCGGTTCCGGCCTGTCGAACGCGGAATTGGGCCTTCGCCTGCGCTACGAGATTCGCCGAGAGTTCGCGCCCTACGTCGGCGTCTCGTGGGACCGGAAGGTCGGCAGGACGGCGTCCTATTTCCGCGCTGTCGGCGAGGCGCCCGCCGGCGCGGCCTTTGTCGTTGGCCTGAGGGGATGGTTCTAGCGGGGCCGGCGCCTGGAACGATCGCCAGTCGCCACCCCGAAATCAAGGCCCCGCCAAGCCCCGGGGACCCTCCCTGTTCATGCAATTCGTTTCGAGCAGCACGCCCTGGCCGCTCTCGATACGACAATGGCTCCCCCGACATGAAGCGCTTCGTCGTCGCTCTGCCGATCTGAGTGGCCGCGGCCGGGGGGCCGGTGCTCGCCGCCGATCCCGATCCTCATGCCTGACATCATCCAGCTCAGGAGGCCCCAAGCCCAGGGCCGCCGATCATGGACGGGCTTACGGCGACCCGGCTGAGACGCGCAAGTCGTTTTCGACCGCCGCGCCCAGCTTTCCGGACGACAAGCTAGGCGTGATCGCCGCCTGTCCTGTAGTCGCCAAAGGCCTTGTCGCGGGCGTCGAGGGCGTCTTTGACGCTGGTCTTGAAGCGGGCGAAGGTCTCCTTGGAGGCCGGGGTGGTCAGGGCCAGGGCCTGGATCTCGGCGCCGGCGCGCAAGGCTGCGCGCAGCCCCATCTGCTCCATGGCCCGATGGACGGAGCGCTTGTTCATCTGCTGCACGTCAGGATGGATCTTGGCCACGCGCTCGGCCATGGCCAGGACCTCGTCTTCCAGGCGTTCGGCGGGAAAGGCGCGGTTGGCGAAGCCGACGCGGACGGCTTCAACGCCGTCGATCGCGTCGCCGGTCAGCATCATCTCCATGGCGGGGCGCAAGCCGCAGAGGAAGGCGTGGAACTGGTTGTCCGGCGGGCTCATCATACGAACAGGCGGGTAGCCGATCTGGGCGTCCTCGGCGACATAGACGAGGTCGCAGGCGGTGGCGAGTTCGGAGCCGCCGGCCAGGCACCAGCCGTGCACCTGGGCGATCACCGGCTTGGCCAGGTCCCAGACGCGGAAACAGCCCTCGACCACGTGGCGCGCCCACTGGCCGGGGCCGGCGGCGGTGTGGAAGGGCAGGGGCTGGCGCGCGCCCTCGGGCGAGAGGTCGTAGCCGGCGGAGAAACAGGCTCCGGCGCCGCGCAGGATGGTGACCCTGACCTCGGGGTCGCGGTCGGCGGCCTCGAGGGCGGCGAACAGTTCGGCGCGCAGGGCGTTGGAAAGGGCGTTGCGCTTGTCCGGCCGGTTCAGGGTCAGCCGCCGCACGAAGGGCCGCGGCTCGTCGATCAGGATCAAGGTGTCGGGCATGGCGGGGCCTAGCTTACTGGATTGGGCTGCATCGCCCGTATCACAGAGGCCGATATTTCGTCCCGATCCGGATTGCGGCGCAGGGTCAAGCCGCCGTTCACCTGCAGGTTCTGGCCGGTCATGAAGCAATTGTCTTGCGCAAGCCAGACCGCGGCTTCGGCGATGTCGTCGCTGGTCCCGACGCGGCCCAGGGGGTAGCAGGGCGCGAAAGCCTCGAAGAGGCCCGGTGTCGCCTGGGCCTCGGCGGTCATCGGTGTCGCGGTCAGGCCGGGCGATATGGAATTGGCGCGGATTCCGTACCGCCCGAACTCGTTGGCGACGCACCGCACCAAGTGATCGGTCCCCGCCTTGGTCCCCATGTAGGCGGCGTGGTCGTTCAGCATGATAGTGGCCGTGGCCGAGCTGACCTGGATGATCGATCCCCCGTTGCCCGCCTCGATCATCGCCGCCAGCGTGGCCTGCATCCATTGGAACGGGCCGATGAATTGCAGGGCCGTCATCGCCGCAAGGTCCTCGTCGGTCGTTTCGAGGAACGGCTTGAGAAGGCCCCATCCGGTCGCGTTCAGGGCGACATCCAGCCGTCCGGTCCAGTCCAGCGCTGCACGGGCAAGGGTGTCGACGTCCTTGCGCACGGTGATGTCGCAGACGACCGCGCGCCCGCCAATCTCCTGGGCGAGAGCCTCAAGGGGATCGAGACGCCGCCCTGCGACCACGACCTGCGCGCCCTCTGCGGCGAAGCGTCGGGCGATGGTCTGGCCCATGTTGCCCGCCCCCGCGGCGCCGAGCACCACGGCAGTCTTGCCTTGCAAGCGTCCCATGTCTTCTCCCGTCCGCGATCGGCGCCGCGTTTGAGGTCCACGCTAGGCCTCGACAAAAAAACAATCAAGCTTGTTGGTTTTAAGCCGACCTGCTAGCGTCGGGCAAAACGGATAGGGAGATGCGTGGGTCATGGCGCACGATGGGGATCGCTCGGTCGGCGGACAGGCTCGTTGCCCCGGCGCGGGGTGGGACGACTTGATGAAGGCCGACACGGTCGAGCCGCCCGAGTTCATGAAGCTCGACGCCTACGAGTACATGGGCTCCGAGCCCCTGGCCGCCGCGCGATACACCTCGCCCGAGTTCTTCCAGCGCGAGATCGCGGCGATGTGGCCGAACGTCTGGCAGTTCGCCGCGCGCGAGGAGGAGATGCCAGATCCGGGTGACGTGGTGCTCTACGAGAACGCCGGCCGCTCCTATCTGGTCACGCGGCAGGCCGACGGCTCCGTGCGCGCGTTCCACAATGTCTGCCTGCACCGGGGCCGCAAGCTGCGGCTGGATTCAGGCTGGTCGAAGGAATTCAAGTGCCCGTTCCACGGCTTCACCTGGAACACGGACGGCTCGCTGCAGCAGATTCCCTGCCAATGGGACTTCGGCCATCTGGCGCCTGAGAAGATGAAACTGCCGGAGGCGCAGGTCGGGCGCTGGGGCGGCTACATCTTCCTGAAGGAAGCCGAAGGCGGACCTACGCTGGAGGAATACCTGGCCCCGCTGCCGGAGCACTTCAAACGGTGGAGGCACGAGGACTGCGTAACATCGGTCTGGGTCGGCAAGGTGATCCCGGCGAACTGGAAGGCCACCGCCGAGGCCTTCATGGAGGCCTGGCACTCGGTCATCACCCACCCCCAGATCTTGCCGTTCACCGGTGACGCCAACACCCGTTACAACGTCTACGGCGACCACGTGAATGTGGCCTACACGCCTTTCGCCGTGCTCTCGCCGCACCTGGACCCCAGCGGCCGGTCCGAACAGTGGATCGTCGACGAATTCCTCAAGTACAACGGCCGCGCCGGCGGAGCCGACCTCAATGTCAAGGTGCCCGAGGGGATGAGCGCGCGAGCGGCCATGGCCGCGGTCAACCGCGAACGGTTCACTCAGATGTTCGGGCACGACCACAGCCACGCCACCGACGCGGAGCTGCTCGACGCCTTCACCTACAATGTGTTCCCGAACTTCGCCCCCTGGGGCGGCTTCATGCCCAACATCGTCTATCGCTGGCGGCCCTGGCCGGACCAGGACCATACGCTGATGGAGGTGCGGATCCTGACCCGCACGCCGCCGGGCCAGGAGAAGCCGCGGGCGCCGACCATGCACCTGTTGGGAAACGACGAGCCGTGGACCGCTGCAACCGAACTTGGCCAGGCCCTGGCCGGCGTGTTCGACCAGGACATGGCCAACCTGCCCTATGTGCAGGACGGCCTGAAGGTGTCGAAGAACGGGCTGGTGGAGCTTGGGGACTACCAGGAAATCCGCGTCCGCCATTTCCACCGCACGCTCGACCGCTACCTGGCCAGGTTCGGCTGAGCCCAGTCAGAGTTCGATTGCAGAAGTAGGGCCGAAGATGCCGTCCTTTACGCCGATCCGTATGCCCAAATGGGGCCTGTCGATGCAGGAGGGGACCATTGTCGACTGGTGGCGCGCCGAGGGCGCCGAGGTCGCGGAGGGTGACGACCTGGTCGATATCGAAACCGCCAAGATCAACAATGTCTGCGAGTGCCCGGCCTCCGGCGTGCTGCGGCGGATCGTGGCGCAACCGGGAGAAACCTTGCCGGTCGGCGCATTGATCGGGGTCCTGGCCGACGCTTCGGCGCCCGACGCTGAGATCGACGCCTTCATCGCCGAATTCCAGGCCAATTTCGTGCCGGAGGCGGAAGACGGCGAAGCGGCTCAGGCGCTCGCCCTCTCAACGGTCGAGGCGGGCGGCCGCACCCTGCGGATCGGCCGGGCGGGGCAGGGCGAAGGGCCGCCCATTGTTCTCCTGCATGGGTTTTCCGGCGATCTGAACGGGTGGCTGTTCAACATCGAGGCCCTGGGCGCGCTCGGGCCGGTCATCGCCATCGACCTGCCGGGCCATGGCGGCTCGTCGCGCGATGTAGGCGACGGATCACTGGCTGTGCTGGCCGACGCGGTAGGCGCGGCGCTCGATGCCCTGGGCGTTGGCGCTGCTCATCTGGTCGGTCATTCCCTGGGCGCGGCGGTCGCGGCGCGGCTGGCGATCGACCGTCCCGGCCTTGCGGCCTCGATCAGCCTGATCGCGCCGGCCGGCCTGTCGGCGAACGCGGTCTCGGAGGAATTTCTGAGCGGCGTGGTCGATGCCCAGCGGGCGCGCGACCTGAAGCCATTCCTCGAGATGCTGGTCGCCGATCCCGGCCTGGTGACCAAGGCGATGGTCGAGGACGTCCTGAAGTTCAAGCGGCTCGACGGGGTTGAGGAAGCCCTGGGCCTTGTGCGGGATCGCCTGGTGGAGGGAAGCGACCTCGCCGCCCTTCGGGCCGATCTGGGCAAGCTGCGGCCCGCCCTGGTCGTCTCGTCGCGTGCGGACCGCATCGTTGGTCCAGCGGACGAGGCGTTGCTGCCGCCGGGCTCCCGTGTTGTCTGGATCGACTCCGCCGGCCACCTTCCGCACCTGGAGGCGGCGGACCAGGTCAACCGGCTGCTCGCCGAGACGATCTCTACGGCTTGAACGCTGCCCGCCCCTACTTTTCGTCGAACTGGTGCGCTCGCAAAGGCAGCAGGGCGCGAGCGACGAGGCGACGCATCTGCTGGCAACGCTCCTCGCTGTTCCAGATGTCGCGGTTCAGCAGCACGCCCTCGATGGATGCGATCACGAAATCCATGGCCAGGCCGTAGTTGGGGTTGTCCTCCCATTCGGGGAAGGCGCGCAGCACCTCTCGCCGCTCGACCTGGTCGTACTCGCGCGCCTTGGGCAGAAATATCTCCCGCAATTCGGCATCCGTCCGCGAGGCGACCTGCAGTTCCAGGAAGGCGGTGAATTCGCGGCTGAGCAGGGTCTCCCAATAGAGCTCGACCCCCGCGACCTGCTGGACACGCTGTTCGTCGCTGAGGTCGTGGATCCGCTCGACGAACCGCCCGATGCGCTTGTGGAAGGTGTAGCCGATCACGGAAGCGATCAGTTCCTGCTTGGTCGCATAGTGGTGCAGCATGGCGCCGCGGGAAATTCCGGCGGTCTGGGCGATCAGCTGGGTCGTCGTGCGGGCGTAGCCGACCTGTTCGAGACAGTCGATGGCCGCTTCCAGAATGGCGACTCGCGTTTGTGCGCTCTTGCGCTGTTGCCACCCCTGGCCCTCGGCGGCGATGCCTTCGGGTTCGAACCTGGCGAGCGATCGGCTCGCATCGTCCATTCAACACTCTCCGTGTGCAGCCCGATTAAAACCGACTCGCCGGCTTTTTTCGGCTGCCCTGACCGGCGCTGCTTACAGGCCCAACGCGGCGCGCGCCAGTATGTTACGCTGCACCTCGCTCGATCCGCCGTAAATGGTCGACGCGCGGGCGTTCAGATAGCGGGCCACGGGCGTCGCCGCGTGATCCGGCCCGACCGGCGAGACGTTGGCGCCGACGCCCAGCGCCATGCGCTGATCTGCGGCCGCGTAGTGGCCGATGGCCTCCACCGCGAGTTCAGTCGCCTTCTGCATGGTTTCGGTGCCCTTCAGCTTCAGCATCGAGGCCGAGGCGTCGCCAGCCGGCGCGCCGGTTGACAGCTGTGAGACCACACGGCGCTCGGTGAATTCGACCGCCAGGGTTTCGACCTCGACCTGGGCGAAACGGGTGCGAAAATCCGGATCGGTCCACAGCGCGCCGCCGCGGTCCGCGGCCTCCGCCTGGGCGATGGCTTTCACCTGGCGAAGCGCCCCGCGCAGGCGGGCGGCGAACGAGCTGCCGCCGCGCTCGAACTCGAGCAGATACTTGGCCACGGTCCAACCCTGGTTCTCCTCGCCGACCCGGTTGGCGATGGGGATGCGCACATTGTCGAAGAAGACCTGGTTGACCTCGTGCTCGCCGGAGAGGGTGATGATGGGCTGAATGGTCAGGCCGGGCGTCCGCATGTCCAGCAGCAGGAAGGTGATCCCGGCCTGGGGCTTGCCCTCGGTCTTGGTGCGCACCAGCAGGAACATCCAGTTGGCGTAGTGCGCATGGGTAGTCCAGATTTTCGTCCCGTTGACCACGTAGTGGTCGTCGTCACGCACCGCGTGGCACTGCAGGGCCGCCAGGTCCGAGCCGGCCTGGGGCTCGGAATACCCCTGGCACCAGTAGTGCTCGCCAGAAAGCATCCGCGGCAGGAAGAAGGCCTTCTGCTCGGCCGTCCCGTAGCCCATCAGCACAGGCCCGCACATCTGCAGGCCCATGGCGGGGATCGCCGGGGTCCCGGCCTCGGCCAGTTCGGAATCGAAGATGTAGCGCTGGACCGCCGTGAACTCCGCGCCGCCATAGGCCTTTGGCCAGGCGGGGGCGATCCAGCCGCGCTGGTGGAGAATGCGGTGCCAGCGGCTATTCAGGTCGGCCTCGGCGAACACCCCGGCCTGGCGCGCGGCCTCGGCCCTGAGGTCGGGCGTGAACTTCTCGTCCAGGAAGGCGCGCACCTCGTCGCGAAAGGCGAGGTCCCCAGGCGAGAGCGCCAGATCCATGACGGATTCCTCCTCAAAGCCCCGCAGCAATACGCTTTTGCGGTTGGACGCGAGGACTTGGTGACTCTATAGTCGTGTCTAGAAAAAACAAGCCGTCCGGTTTTTTCGGAGGCGCCAAACGAGGAGGACAGGGCATGGATCTGGGCTTGAAGGGACTGAAGGCGGTGCTGGCGGGCGCCAGCAAAGGTATCGGCCGGGCGACGGCCGAGGTGCTCGCCGCGGAGGGCTGCGATGTCGCCATCTGCGCCCGCGGCCAGGAGGCGGTGGACGCCACCGTCGCCGCTCTGAAAGCGAAGGGCGTCAAGGCCTTCGGCGAATCCGTGGACATGGCGGACAACACCGCCTATCGGGCCTGGGTCGCCCGGGCGGCGGAGCAGCTGGGCGGCTGCGACATCTTCATCTCCTTCGCCTCCGCCGGCGGCGGGCCGGCGAGCGAGGACAGCTGGAAGGCTGTCTTCAACCTCGACCTCCTGGCCACCTTCCGTGGCGTCGAGGCGGCCATGCCCTATCTCGAAAAGTCGAAATGCGGCTCGATCGTCGCCGTGGCCTCCACGGCGGCGCTGGAGGACTTCTTTGGCCCGCAGGCCTACAACGCCATGAAGGCGGCGGTTATCAACTACGCCTCGGCGCTGAGCCAGCAACTGGCGCCCAAGGGCATCCGCGTGAACACGGTCTCACCGGGCCCTGTCTATATCGACGGCGGCTCATGGGACATGATCAAGACCCACATGACGCCGCTTTACGAGCAGACGCTGAAAGCCGTGCCCATGGGGCGGCTGGGCGATGGCGGGGAGGTCGCACGAGCGATCGCGTTCGTGGCCTCGCCGACGACACCGTTCATGACCGGGACCAACCTCGTCATCGACGGCGGCGTGACCAAGCGCGTCCAGTACTGAGGATGCAGCCATGAGCGACGTGAAACGGCGGGTGAACTGCGTCCTGATCGCCGGCGGCAAGTACCACGACATCGACTTCGCCCGCCTCGAGATCCTGAAGCTCCTGGCCGAGGACGATCGGGTGCGCGTCAGGGTGTTCGAGGACTACTCCAACCTGGAAGCGATCGAGGCGGCCGACTTCCTGGTCAGCTACACCTGCGACGTCACCCCCAGCCTCGTCCAGCAGGAAGCCCTGCGGGCCTGGCTGGAGCGGGGCGGGCGCTGGTACGCCCTGCATGGCACCAACTCGATCCTGAGGTTCCTGTCGAACGGCCTTGTCGACAGTCCCCGCTGGGCGCCGCACTTCATGCAGACCCTGGGATCGATGTTCGTCGCCCACCCGCCGATCGCGCCCTATCGCGTCACCGTGGCGGACCCGGGCCATCCCCTGGTCGAGGGCGTCGAGCCGTTCGACGCCACCGACGAGCTCTACCTGTCTGAATATTACGGCGCCCTGCATGTGCTCCTCGAGACCGAGTTCGAGGGCGAGGCGGCCGGCTTCGTGGAATCCCGCTGGGAGAAGGCCAGGCACCCGGTTTTCTACATCCACACGGTGGGGGCGGGGGCGGTGCTCTACCTCACGCTCGGCCACTGCCGCGGCCATTACGACATGCAGCCGTTGATCGACTTCTATCCCGAGCCGGAAAAGGGCTCGTGGGCGCTGCCGGTATTCTACGACCTGCTGCGGCGCGGCCTCGGCTGGGTCAAGGCCCCGGCGCTGGCGGAGGGAGCCGCCGGATGAGCGTTCACCTGCATGTGACCCTGGAGGTGAAAGCCGCGGGTCTGCCGGCCTTCTGCGAGGTCATGGGCGAGGCGGTCGAGATTCTTGAGGAGCGCGGCTGGATGCTGGCGGGGGCGTTCGTTCAGCGCACCGGCCGCCTGAATACAGTCATCGATCTTTGGCGGCTCGACGACATGAACCACTTCGATACGGGCCTGAAGGCGTTCCTGGCGCACCCGCGGTTCGCGGCCATCAAGGCCGTGCTCGACGAGACGGTGATCAGCGAGACGATCGTCTTCGCCGACGAGGCGCCCTACGCCCGCTGAGCGGGGTCAGGCCATCTGCGCCTGGAAGGCCGGCACGTCGAAATAGTCGCGCCAGGCGCAGATCAGCTCGCCGCGAAACTCGAATACGCCCATCACCGGGATGGTCAGGGTCTTGCCGCCGAGGACGAAGCGGTCGATCCGCTCGGTCAGCACCGCGCCGCCGGCGGTTTCGGCGATGTGGCGCACGGTCCACTCGACGGACTGCGAACCCGCCAGGAAGGGCGCGATGAAGGCCCGGATAGCGTCGTGGCCGACGGCCTCGGGCAGGCCGACGTTGTGATAGACCGCGTCCGGGGTCATGGCGGCGACGATCGCTTCCACGTCGCGGGCCTCCCAGCTGCGGATGAAGGCTCGCACGCGCTCGGATCGGGTCATGATCGTCCTCAGGCCGGGTCGAAAGCTATGTGCAGCTCCAGCACGCCGCGCAGCAGGATGTTGGGGCTGTAGCGGAAGCTGTTCCGGCCTTCCTGGAAGCGGATGTTGCGCAGCCGGTCAAGCAGGATGGGGAAGGCCGTCGTCATCTCCTTTCTGGCCAGCTGGGCGCCGATGCAGGTGTGGATGCCGGCGCCGAAGGCGAGGTGGCTCTTCGCGTCCTCGCGGCCGATGTCGAAGCGGTCCGCGTCAGAGAAATGGGCGGCGTCGCGATTGCCCGAGCCGTAGCGCACCAGGACCATCTCTCCCGCCTTGACCGGAAACCCACCGATCTCAGCGTCCCGAGTGGCCACGCGCCACATATTGTTGGTCGGGGTGAGGTATCGCAGCGTCTCTTCGACCAGGCCCGGGTAGAGGGACGGATCGGCCTTCAGGCGCGCCATCTGGTCCGGGTTGGAGATCAGGTAGTAAAGGCCCGCGGTCAGGGAATGGGCGGTGGTCTCGTTGCCGGCCACCAGCAGCTGCTGGAGGATCGAGAGCAGCTCGGAATAGTCCATCTTGCGGGCGTCGCCTTCCTCGGAAAGGTCGGCATGGACCAGGTCGGAGATCACGTCATCAGTCGGCCGGGCGCGCTTCTCCTCGATCTTGTCCACAAAATAGCGCTGGAACTCGACGATACGCCGCGCCGCTTCCAGCCTGGCCGGCTTTTCCGAAATCCCACCGAGCTGGACGACGAAAGCGTCGGACCAGCGGTGGAACAGATCCATGTCCGAGCGCGGCGCGCCGAGCGCGTCGGCGATCACGGTCATCGGCAGATGATTGGCGAAGGCGGACTTGAACTCGCATTGGCCATCGGCGGCGAACTGGTCGATCAGGTCGTTGGTCACCTGGGCGACATACTCGCCCATGCCCTCGACCCGCTTGTAGGTGAAGGCCTTCATGGCCAGCTTGCGATAGCGGGTATGGGCGGGCGGATCTGCGGTCAGCATGGTGTTGGACACCGGCCAGCCCTGGGACAGGATCGCCAGTTCGTCGGCGTCGATCTCGCTCGTTGATCCAGATCGCAGCTGCGCCGAGAAGTCGTTGGAGAACACCTGCGGCTGGCGGTTGACCTCCATGATCAAGGCGTAGGTCGAGACCGAGACGATCCCTGTCATGGGGTCGCGGAACACAGGCGCCTCGGCCCGCAGACGCGCGAAGTAGGGATAGGGGTCCTGGAGAATCTCCGGATCGAAGGCGTTGATCTGGGTGAGCGGACAGGTGGCGATGTCGGGCCGCGGGCTGGCGTCATCATGGGGCATTGCGCTGTTCCTCAAGCCAGATAGCCGCCATCGACCGGAATCTCGGCCCCGGTCGTGAAGCTGGATTCGTCGGAGGCCAGGAAGACGATGGCGTTGGCCGGTTCCTCGGGTCGCCCGAGGCGCTTCATCGGATGCACCGAGGCGAACCCTTCGATCACCGCCTCGCGGGTCGAACCGGCGGCGATCCCCGCAGCGATGTAGCCGTCGACCATCTCGGTATGGATCGCGCCCGGCAGGACCGCGTTGACGCGGATGTCGTAGCCCTGTTCCGCGCAGTGCAGGGCCACGGACCGGGTGAGCGTGCGCAGGCCGCCCTTGGAGGCGCCATAGGCCGGGAATATCGATCCGCCTCGCACGCCAAGCGTCGAGGCCACGTTGACGATGGCGCCGCCGACGCCGCCTTTCAGTGCCTCTACGCCGTACTTGCAGCCCAGGAAGGCGCCTTCCAGATTGACGGCCAGGGTGCGCTGGAAGCCTTCGAGGGTCTCGTCCTCGACATTGGCGGGGATCGAGATTCCGGCGGAATTGACCAGGGTGGTCAGGGGGCCGAACGGCCGCTCAGCCGCCGCCATGGCTTCCGCCCAGCTCTGCTCATCGGCGACGTCCAGACGGCAGGCCGCGGCGCCCTCGCCGAGGCTGCGAGCGAGAGACTCGGCCTTGTCGATGTTGGTGTCCGCCAGGATCACCCTGGCGCCGAGCTCCACGAAGCGGCGCGCCGTGGCGGCGCCGATGCCGCTGGCGCCGCCCGTGATCAGGGCGACCTTGCCCATAAGACGCATGCGTCACGCCTCCCTCTTTGTCGTCTTCTTTTTTGCGCCGAAGCCGTTGTCGCCCCATCAGGGCGCGCGGCCTTGGCTTTGTCACGCCAAAATAAACCGATACGACTGCTTATAACAAGCAGGCTTGACTTTTTTTGTCATCCCGCCTCAGTCTCACCCAGCCGCAAGGATGAGCCTGGAAGGACGCTGAAGACGTCCGGGCCGAGCCGAGAACAGAGGCGGCGCGGAGGAGACGACTATGGGTAGCTTCAAGAGGGGGAGCGCTCAGCGCTCGGTGCTGGCGTCGCTCGGCGTCTTCGGAATGGCGGCATTGTTCGGCGCGCCTGCGCAGGCGCAGACTGCGTCGCCCGCGACCGCCGCGCCGGCGGCCGACGCCGTCGCGCAGGTCGAGACGGTGATCGTGACCGCCCGGCGGCGCAGCGAATCGGTCGAGACCACGCCGGTGGCGGTCACGGCGATTGCGCCGAGCGTACTGAAGAACGCCGCGGCGCCGGACGTGCGCGACCTGGCCGGCCACGCGCCGGGCCTCGTCATCGACCAGGTGAACGCCGGGCCTTCGGCGGCGGCCATCTCGATCCGGGGGATCAGTTTTGAGGACATCGAGAAATCCTTCGATCCCGCAGTCGGCGTGCTGATCGACGACGTCTATATCGGCACCAATACCGGCCAGCTGACCGACGCCTTCGACCTGCAAGCGGTCGAGGTGCTGCGCGGTCCGCAAGGCTCGCTGTTCGGGCGCAACACCATCGGCGGCGTGGTCAAGGTCGAGCGCACGCGGCCGACCGGCGTCTTTGGCGGCAGCATCGACACGATCCAGGGCGACTATGGCCGCCAGGAATACCATGCGGTCCTGAACCTGCCGCAGATCGGCGACCAGCTCTCGACCAAGCTGTTCTTCTCGTCGCGCCAGAGCGACGGATATGAGCGCAACGTCACCCTGAACCAGCGCACCCCGGCCTCGGACATCAAGCGCTACGGCGTCGACTTCCTTTGGAAGCCGACCCAGAATTTCGACATCAACCTGACGCTGGAGCATGAGCGCGAGCGCAGCAAGGTTGACCAGGCCAGCCTGTCGACCAGCAGCGATCTGATCTGCGCGTCCCTGCCCCTCGGCCCCGAAGGCAGCCTGATCTATCTGGGCCCGCCCTTCCAGCCGCCGCAGAGCGAGTGCAACCGCAACAACAAGAACGACCTCTACACGACCTTCTCCAACAAGGTCGGCGAAGTGAACAATGACGAGGACGACGTCACCGTCCAGGCCAATTGGCATATCGGGCGCGCGACCCTGACCTCGGTCACCGGCTATCGCACCAACAAGGAGCACGTGGCCCAGGACTTCGACGCCACCTCGGTCAACTTCTTCGATACGGTTCGCGACCAGAAGTACCACCAGTTCAGCGAGGAGCTGCGGCTCAGCGGCGACTTCGGCAAGCGTCTGACCTATGTCGGCGGCCTCTACTATTTCGACAGCCACTACGACCTCAACCAGCTGACCAACTACGGCCTGCTGCTACAGACCGCGGCCGGCCTGCCGGCCCAGGGGCAGCAGCTGGTCGGCCACGACTCCAAGTCCTACGCCGCCTTCGGCGACGTGAACTGGGAGTTCCTGCCCAAGTGGCGGCTCGACGTCGGCGGCCGCTATACGCGGGACGACAAGAACCTGCACAACGACTTCGTCGGCGCCTTCAACGTCGATGCGGGCAAGTCCTGGGGCGAATTCACGCCCAAGGCGTCGATCGACTATCGGCCGACCGACGACATCATGGCCTACTTCTCCTACTCGCGCGGCTATCGATCGGGCGGTTTCAACGGCCGGGCCTCGACGATCTATTCGAGCACCACGCCCTATAATCCGGAGACCGTCGACGCCTTCGAACTGGGCGCAAAGACCCAGTGGTTCGACCGGCGGCTGGTGGCGAACATCGCCCTGTTCGACACCGAATACCACAACAAGCAGGAAGAGGTGGTGGTCAAGACGCCGCCAGGGTCGCCCGACCCACAGGAGACGCTGGTGGCCAACGCAGCCTCGGCCAAGATCCGCGGGGTCGAGATCGAAGTACAGGCCACGCCGGTTCGCCACCTGGAAATCCACGGCGGCCTTGGCCTGCTGGACGGAAAGTACAGCAACTTCTACCAGGCCGATGCGACCTACACGACGCTGCGCGACGACCTTTCGAACCTGACCCTGCGGCGGGCGCCCAAGACCACGGCCAATCTGGGCTTCAGCTACAAGATCCCGAGCGCGGTCGGCGACTGGACTGTGGCGGCGGACTACCACTACATCGCCAAGCACCAGACCGCGATCGTGGCGGCGCCGGGCACGGGCGTCTGGAGCGGCGCGGGCTGCGCCACCGGGACCCAGCCCTGCACCTTCACTCCGGCGCTGAGCGATCCGCGGTCCCTGGCCCAGGCCTCCAACATCATCGACGCCAGCCTCAACTGGGATCACCCGCTGGCCGCGGGAACGGTGCGGGTGTCGGTGTTCGGGCGCAACCTCCTGGATGATCGGGGACTTGCCGGCGCCCTGCCGGTGGCCGGCCTCTTCACCTTCGGCACGCCGCGCCCGCCGCTCACTTGGGGCGTCCAGCTCGGCTACCGCTTCTAGTCTCTCTTTTCCGCCGTTCCGGGCCGCGCCCTGGGACGGCGGCTGCCTTTCCGAAAGGTTCTTTCATTGAGTAGCGTGCGTGAACTCGAAGGGCGGGTCGCCATCGTCGCTGGCGCGGCCGATGGGCCGCGGCAGGCGATCGCCATGCGCTTCGCCGAGGCTGGCGCCAGGGTTCTGGTCACGGCTGCGGACGTCGCGGTCGCGGATGGGGCCGCTCAAGCGGTGCGCGCCCGGGGCGGAACGGCCGCGGCCCTCGCGGTCGATCCCGCCCGCGACGAGGACTGGGCGCGGGCGGTCGAAAAGGCCGAGGCCGAGTTCGCCGGCCTGGACATCCTGGTCGTGGCCTCCAGCACAGCGGCGCCGACGCCCACCCAGGCCCTCCGCCTGCAGGATTTCCGCGGCCACGTGAGTGGCGATCTCAGAGGTCCATTTCTCGCCCTGCGCCAGGCAGCCGCGGCCATGCGCCGTCGGGGGCGTGGGGGCAGCATCGCCTTGCTGGGCTCTGTGGCCGCCAAAACAGGGGTTCGAGACCGCCTGCATGACGCCGCCGCTCAGGGTGGGCTGCGCATGCTGGCCAAGGCGACTGCGCTGGAGCTCGGTCCCGACCGGATCAGGGTCAACAGCATTCATGCGGGCCTGGGTCCGGACTCCCCGCTCGGACAGGGACCTTCCCTCGCCGACCTCGCGGAGGCGGCCCTGTTCCTCGCCTCCGACCGGTCGGTGTTCATGACCGGCGCCGAACTGCTGGTCGATGGCGGCTGGAGCGCGCAATGAGCGGGTCCGTCGAACCAGCAGGGAAGTTCGACGGCCGCGTGGTCGTCGTCACCGGAGCCACTAAGGGCATCGGCCGCGCGACCGCCCTGACCCTCGCGGGCGAAGGCGCCGTCGTCATCGCCACCGGACGCGACGAGGCCGGCGGGGCGGAGACGCTGCGCCTGATCGAGGAGGCGGGCGGCGCCGGCGTGTTCCTGCGCCAGGACGTGACCCGAGAGGCCGATTGGGACATGGTGATGGCCGAGGCCGAGCGGCGGGGCGGCCTCTATGGGCTGGTCAACAATGCAGGCCTCTTCTTCGTCAAGCCGATCGAGGACACCAGCGCCGACGACTTCGACCGCATCTGCGGGGTCAATGTCGAAGGCTGCTTCCTCGGCCTTCGCGCCGCCTTCCGCAGCTACGCCGCCGCGCGGCGCGGCGGGGCGATCGTCAACGTCTCCTCGCTGATGGGGCTGGTGGGCTTTCCCCAGGCCAGCGCCTACTGCGCGACCAAGGGCGCGATCACCGCCATGACCAAGGCCGCCGCGCTCGACGGGGCGGCGATGAGCCCGAAGGTCCGGGTCAACTCGCTGCATCCCGGCGTGATCTGGACCGAAATGATCACCGACCAGTTCGGCGACAGCCAGGACCTGGCAGATGCCTTCGCCGCCGACACGCCGCTGCGCATGGTCGGCAGACCCGAACACATGGCCGACGCCATCCTCTACCTGCTCAGCGAGAGCAGCGCCTTCGTCACAGGCGCTGAGCTGACGGTGGACGGCGGGCGCGGCGCCGATTGAGGAGACGTCTTTCATGCAGCTCAGCCGCGACGACCTGAAGCGCGCCTATCGCCTGATGTTCACCATCCGCGCCTTCGAGGAGCGGGTCGACAAGGAGTTCGCCCTCGGCAACATCCCCGGCTTCGCCCACGTCTATCTGGGCCAGGAGGCCTCGGGCGTAGGCGTCTGCTTCGACCTCTCCGACGAGGACTGGATCGGTTCGACCCACCGGGGCCACGGCCATTGCATCGCCAAGGGCTGCGATGTGAAGGGCATGATGCTCGAGATCATGGGCAAGGCCGGCGGCCTCTGCGGCGGCAAGGGCGGCTCGATGCATATCGCCGACATGTCCAAGGGCATGCTGGGCGCCAACGCCATCGTCGGCGGCAGCCCGCCGATCGCGGTCGGCGCGGCCCTGACCCAGAAGGTGGGCAAGACCGGCAAGGTGGCCGTGGCCTTCTCCGGCGACGGCGCCTCGAACCAGGGCACCGTGTTCGAGGCCCTGAACATGGCGGTGGTGCTGCAGGTGCCCGCCATCTTCGTCTTCGAGAACAATGGCTACGGCGAGCACACAGCCTCCAGCTACGCGGTCGGCGCGCCTTCGATCGCCGACCGGGTGCAGAGCTTCGGCCTGCCGTGCGAAGTGGTCGACGGCATGGACTTCTTCGCTGTGCGCGAGGCCATGGGGCGGGCGCTGGAACATGCGCGCTCGGGCCGGGGCCCCTACGCCCTGGAATCGCGCTGCAAGCGCTTTCTGGGCCACTTCGTCGGCGATCCCCAGGCCTATCGCACGCCGGAAGAACTGGCCGAGGCTCGCGCCGCGGACGCCTTGCCCCGCTTTCGCTTCGGCGTGACCGAGGCGGGCCTCTTGAGCCAGGACGAACTCGACGCCGTCGAGGCGGCGGTGCTGGCCGAGATCGAGGACGCCGTCCAGGTCGCCCTGGCCGCGCCGTTCCCCGATCCGGGCCGCGACCTGACCCGCGACGTCTACCTGAAATACGCCTGAAGCCGGAGAGCCAGTATGCCCAAGAAGACCTATCTCCAGGCCATCAACGAGGCGGTTCGCCTCGAGATGCAGCGCGATCCCCGTGTCATCGTCCTCGGCGAGGACGTGGCCGGCGGCCAGGGAGCCTCCGGCGAGGCCGGCGGGATCGGCAGCGTGTTCGGGCAGATGAAGGGCCTGTATCACGAATTCGGGCCTGAGCGCGTGTTCGACACGCCGATCTCCGAAAGCGCGATCATCGGCGCTGCGGGCGGGGCGGCGCTGACGGGGCTCAGGCCTGTGGCCGAGATCATGTTCGTCGACTTTGTCGGTGTCTGTTTCGACCAGATCTACAACCAGATCGCCAAGTTCCGGTACATGTTCGGCGGCAAGGCCAAGACGCCGGTGGTGATCCGCGCCACCGCGGGCGCCGGCTTCCGCGCCGCGGCCCAGCACAGCCAGACCCTGCACCCGCTGTTCACCGCCGTGCCCGGCCTGAAGGTGGTGATGCCGTCCAATCCGTACGACGCCAAGGGCCTGCTGATCCAGGCGATCCGCGATGACGACCCGGTGATTTTCCTGGAATCCAAGTTCCTGTTCGGCTCGGAGGGTGAGGTGCCCGATGAGGCCTATCGCATCCCCTTCGGCGAGGCGAACGTGGCGCGGGAGGGCCGGGACCTGACCCTGGTGGCGCTGGGGGCCATGGTTCCCCGCGCGCTCGCCGTGGCCGAGGCGCTGGCCAGGGACGGGGTCCAGGCCGAGGTGGTCGACCCGCGCACGACCTCGCCGCTGGACGAGGACACGATCTTGGAGAGCGTCGAAAAGACCGGCCGCCTGGTGGTGATCGACGAGAGCCCGCCGCGCTGCTCCATGGCCTCGGACATCGCCGGCATGGTGGCCGACCAGGGCTTCAAGTTCCTCAAGGCGCCGATCAAGCAGGTCACCTGCCCGCACACGCCCGTGCCGTTCGCGCCGAGCCTCGAGGACGAATACCTGCCCTCGCCGCAGCGTATCGAGAAGGCCGCGAGAGCGGTGCTGAACTACGCCTGACGTCTTGGGGGCCGCCCCAGTGGGAGGAACGCGATGACCAGCCTGGAACAGCGGATCGAGGAGACCCGGCGAAGCATCAACCGCCGGATCGTGGGGCACATCAGGAACGGCACCAGCGACCTGGCGGATGGTGCGATGCGCAACAGCGTCGCCGTCTATACCGACCCGGCCCGGCACGCGGCCGAGCGCCAGAAGCTGTTCCGGGAAACGCCGGTGGTGGCCTGCCTCTCGGCCGATCTGCCGAGCGCCGGGTCGTTCCGCACCTTCGACGAGACCGGCGTGCCGATCGTCGTGGTCCGCGGCCGGGACGGAGAGGTGAGGGCGTTCCTCAACATCTGCACCCATCGTGGCGCGCGGCTGGTGCGCGAGGCGGAGGGACAGGCCAGGCTGTTCACCTGCTGGTTCCACGGCTGGTCCTTTGCGAATGACGGCAAGCTGGCCGCCGCCCCCGAACGCGAGCGCTTCTGCGACGCCGTCGACGAGCGCGACCACCTGATTCCGGTTCCGGCCGCCGAGCGCCATGGCCTGGTCTTCGTCCAGGCGACGCCGGAATCCGCCATGGATATCGACGCCCATCTCGGCGACTTCGGCCCTCAGCTCGAGCTCCTGCGCCTGGACACCGCCCAGCGCGTCAAGGCCGGCGTCCTACCGGTCAAGGCCAACTGGAAATACGCTCTGGACACCTACGGCGAGGGCTACCACTTCGCCGCCCTGCACAAGCAGACCTTGGCGCCGAACTTCCGAAATGACATCACCGTCTATGACCGCTATGGCCCGCATCACCGGGTCTCGTTCGTCAGCCGCGACATGGAGGCCTGGCTGGACAAGCCCGAGGGCGAGTGGGGCAAGGGCGTGGCGCTGGGGGGCATCCACTACATCTTCCCCAACACCGTGCTGTTCGCCGGCAGCGTCTCGCCCGGCAAGGCCTATTACACGACCTTCCGCCACTTCCCCGGCGAGCAGGTCGGCGAGACGGTCACCCACAAGACCATCTATGCGCCCCGCGGCGTCTGGGACGAGGCCTACCGCAAGGAGGTCGAGGCGGCCTATGACGCCACCGCCTTCGTGGTGGAGACCGAAGACTATGTGGTCGCGGCCGAGGGCTGGCGAAACCTCGCCGCCATGCCGCCGGGCAGCACGGTGGTCTACGGGCGACAGGAGGTGGCCTTGCAGAACCAGCACCGCGCCATCGCCGCGGCCATCGGCATGCCGCTCCCCGAAGTCGGGCCGGTTCGCGAGGCGGCGGAATGAAACGCGCGCCGATCACCGGCCTCGGCGAGGTCATGCAACTGGCCTATGTGCCCGCCGATTTCGACGCTGCGCTGGACTTCTGGTCCCGCACCATGGGGGCGGGGCCGTTCTTCGCCCTCGATCACGTGAAGCTCGAAGAGGTGAAGGTCGACGGCGTTCCGGCCGAGATCGATTTCTCAATGGCGCTCGGCTACTGGGGCGATCTGCAGATCGAGCTGATCCGCCAGCACAACGATGCGCCTTCGATCTACAAGGCCTGGCGCGACGAGGGCCGCGAGGGCTTGCACCACGTCTGCATCCTGACCGAGGACATGGCCGAGGCGCGCCGCGTCTGCGCCGCGGCTGGGGCTCGCGTGCGCCAGGAGGGCAAGGTGCCGGGCGGCGGCGAGGTCATCTATGTCGACGCCGGCGGCGGGCCCGGGACCATGGTCGAGATCCTCAAGCCTGCGCCGGGCGGGCGCGAGTTCTTCGCCATGATGCGCGATGCCGCCCGCAGCTGGGACGGCTCGGATCCTCTGAGGAGGCTCGGATGAGCGGACGGCTTTCGGGCAAGGTCGCCCTGGTCACGGGCGCGGCCTCCGGCATTGGCGCCGACTGCGCGCGCCTGTTAGCCCGGGAAGGCGCCCGCGTCGTCGTCACCGACGTGCAGGCTGAAAAGGGAGGGGCGGTCGCTGCGGAGGTGGGCGGCGATTTTGCACTGCACGACGTCGCCGACGAGGCGCAATGGACCTCGGTCATCGGCGGAATCGTGGAGCGTCACGGCCGCCTCGACGTGCTGATCAACAATGCCGGGGTATTCGTTCCGCAGACCATCGAGGACTGCGAGCTCGAGACCTGGAACAAGGTGCTGAGCGTCAACCTGACCGGGGTGATGCTGGGCTGCAAGCATGCGGTCCGGGCCATGAAGTCCAATCCTGGCGGCCCCAAGGGCTCTATCGTCAACGTCTCCTCGATCACCGGCTTCATCGGCCTGGCCTCGGCGGCGGCCTACACCGCCTCCAAGGGCGGCGTGCGCCTTTTGACCAAATCCGTGGCCGTGCACTGCGCGCGCAGCTATCGCGACATTCGCTGCAATTCGCTGCACCCCGGCGCCATCGATACGCCGATGAACCAGGCGGCGTTCGACGCCAGCGGCGACCCCGAGGGCACGCGGGCCTTCTTCAGCTCGGTGCAGCCCATCGGCCGCATGGCGAGCAGCCTTGAGATGGCCAATTGCGCCCTGTTCCTGGCCAGCGACGAGGCGAGCTTCGTCACCGGAACCGAACTCGTGGCCGACGGCGGCTGGCTTGCCGCGTCCGGCCCGCTCTGACCTGAAGGAAATTGTCCATGTCCCCCGTCAATCGACAGTGGCTGATCAACGGCCGCCCCAACGGCCGCCCGCTGCAGGACGACGACTTCAAATGGGTGGAGACGGCCCCGCGTGAGCCGGCGCCGGGCGAGGCGCTGGTCCGCACCCTCGCGCTCAGCTTCGACCCTGCGCAAAAGGGCTGGATGGAGAACATCGGCGGCTATGTCGCCCCGACCGAGATCGGCGAGGTGATGCGCGGCTCGGGCGTGGGCGAAGTGGTCGCGTCGAACGCCCCGGGACTCGCTGTCGGCGACAAGGTGACCGGCATGCTGGGCTGGCAGGACTATGCGACCTTGCCGGCCAAGGACTTGACCAGGGTCCCTGGCGACGAACTGCTGACCGCCAATCTCGGTGTGCTCGGCACCACCGGCATGACCGCCTTCTTCGGCCTGAACAAGATCGGCAAGCCCTTTCCCGGCGACACTCTGGTGGTGACGGGCGCGGCGGGCGCCACCGGCTCTGTGGTCGGGCAGATCGGCAAGCTTGCGGGCTGCCGCGTCATCGGCGTCGCCGGCGGCGAAGCCAAGTGCCGCTGGCTGGTGGACGAACTCGGCTTCGATGCGGCGGTCGACTACAAGGCCGGGAGCGTGCGCCAGCAGCTGAAGGACCTGGCGCCCCAGGGCGTCGACATCCTGTGGGACAATGTCGGCGGCTCCATCTTCAACGACCTGCTGGCCCAGCTGGCCCTGCATGCCCGGGTCGTGGTCTGCGGCGGCATCTCGCGCTACGAGCTCGGCAAGATGCCGGCGGGGCCGGAGAACTACTTCAACCTGATCTTCAAGCGCGCGCACATGGAGGGCTTCATCGTCCTCGACTATGCGTCGGAATATCCCTGGGCCCGCGAGCGGATCGCCGGTTGGATTCGGCAGGGGCGCCTGCGCTACAAGGAGGACGTCCAGCACGGTCTGGAGAACGCCCCGCGCACCCTGATGCGGCTGTTCGCCGGCGAGAATTTCGGCAAGCAGCTCTTGAAGATCGCGTGAGGCCGCAGCCATGCCTGTGGTGCGCTATGGCCAGCCGCTGAACGTGATGGTGGCCGCCAAGGGCCACCCGTACCAGCGCGACCCGTTCATGGCGATGTTCGACGATCTGCCTGGCGTCGCCTGCACCCTGGTCGAGCAGCCGCTGGCCGCACGGCTGATGAACCCGGACGGCATGAAGGGCTTCGACGCCCTGGTGCTCTACGACATGCCGGGCCTGGACTTCGGCGCCGCGGACCGGCCGGCCTATGTCGAGCCCGACGAGGCCTTCAAGGCCGGGTTCCTGGCCCTGCTGGACCGGGGGATTGGCGTCGTCGCCCTGCACCATGCGATTGCGGGCTGGCCGGCCTGGCCCGAATACGCCGAACTCCTCGGCGGCCGGTTTCTCTACAAGCCGGGGCCGCTGCTCGGGAGCCTCAGGCCCGATTCCGGCTATCGGCACGACGTCGTGCACACGGTCGAATTCGCCGATCCCGGCCATCCCGTCGTGTCCGGCCTGCCGCAGAGCTTCGCGCTGACCGACGAACTCTATTTGTTCGAGGTGTTCGAGGACCTGGTGACCCCGCTCCTGCGCTCAGGTCACGCCTTCACCCGTGACGGCTTCTATTCGGCGAGCCAGGCCGTGGCTGGGCGCATGTTCTCCAACGAGGGCTGGGCGCATGCGGACGGATCGAACCTGGTAGGCTGGACCAAGCGGGCGCGGAACAGCCCCTTGGTCTATCTGCAACCCGGCGACGGCCCATCGACCTACGCCGACCCGAACTATCGCCGGCTGATCGAAAACGCGATCCGCTGGGCCGCAGCGGAGGCGCGCGCATGAAGCTCGACCTTGAGTGCAGCCACACCATCTGCCGCGCCTGCCACGCCCAATGCGCCCTGGTGGTGGAGATGAAGGATGGAGTCCCAGCCAAGCTCTACGGCGATAAGGACAATCCGATCTATCATGGCTTTTCCTGCATCAAGGGGCGTGAGCTCGCCGCCTATCACACCGCGCCATCGCGCCTGTTGAAGTCGCTGAAGCGACAGGACGACGGCGGCTTCGCCCCGATCGGTTCGCAGGCGATGATGGACGAGATCGCGGCGCGGGTCGGCGATCTGGTCGCGCGCCACGGTCCGCGGTCGGTGGCGCTCTATATCGGCACCCACGGCTACAACAATTTCGCCAGTTCGGCCTTTGCGAACGCCTTCCTGAAAGCGATCGGCTCGCCGATGAGCTTCACCAGCGTGACGATCGACCAGCCGGGCAAGGCGATCTCGCTGATGCTGCACGGCGCCTGGCTGGCCGGGACGCCGACCATCGAGCACTGGGACGTGCTGACCCTGGTGGGCTCCAACCCGATCGTCTCGATGAACGGCGGGCTCGGCATGAACCCGGCCCGCCAGCTGCACCAGGCCCGTCAACGCGGGATGAAGCTGGTGGTGATCGACCCTCGCCGCACCGACTGCGCCGCCCAGGCCGATGTTCACTTGGCGGTGAGGCCAGGGGAGGACCCTGCGGTCCTGGCGGCCATCGCGCGGGAACTGATCGCCTCCGGCCGCTTCGACCGGGACTTCGTGGAGGCCGAGGCTGATGGGCTGCAGCGGCTCTCGGAGCAGCTTTCGCCCTTCACCCCGGAGTTCGCCGCAGCGCGCGCCGATGTCGATCCGGATGCTATCCGGCGCGCGGCGCTGATCATCGGCGAGGCCCGCCGCGGGGCGTTCAGCGCCGGCACCGGGCCGAACATGGCCGGCCGAGGCAATCTGACCGAGTACCTAGTCAAGACCCTGATGACCTTGAAGGGCTTCTGGCGCCGGGCCGGCGAGGAAGTCGCCAATCCTGGCGTCCTGATCAAACCCGCGCCGGCCATCGCCGCCTCGCCCGGCCCTGCCAAGGCCTGGGACCTTGGCGAAAGGCTGCGGGTTCGCGGCCTCGCCCAATGCGCTGCGGGCCTGCCGACCGCCGGCCTGGCCGAAGAGATCCTGACGCCCGGCGAGGGGCAGGTGAGGGCGCTGTTCGTGCTCGGCGGCAATCCGGTGCTGGCCTGGCCCGACCAGTTCCGCACCGTGGAGGCGATGAAGGCGCTGGATCTGCTCGTCACCTTCGACCCGCACCTGTCGGCGACGGGCAAGCTGGCCCACTACGTGGTCGCCCCGACGCTTCCGCTCGAGGTCTGCTCGCCGACCGCGCTCAATGAGATGCTGGGTAACTTCGGGCCAGGCTGGGGCTTCCAGCGACCCTACGCCCAGTGGGCCGAACCCCTGATGGCGTCGCCTGAGGGCTCGGACGTGCTTGAGGAGTGGGAAGTCTTCCACGGCCTGGCGGCCCGCCTGGGCAAGCCCCTGACCATAGCTTCGGTGAGCTTGCTGGACCCTGCAGAGGCCGCAGCCCAGGCGACCACGGTGGCGCCCGGCGAGCCTCTCGACAGCGAGAGGGTCTGGGCCATGCTGCTGAAGGGCGCGCCCGTTCCCTTCGAGGACGTCCGCCGGGCCACCGAGGGGCGCCTGTTCGAGCGCCCGCGGACCCTGGTGGCGAAGAAGCCGGAGGGTTGGACTGGACGGCTGCAGATCGGCGCCGCGCCCATGATGGACGAACTGGCCGCGATCGCCGCCGAAGCGCCGGCCGATGACCCGTTCCCCTATCGCCTGATCTCGCGTCGGCTACGCGACGTCCTGAACTCGTGCTGGCATGAGATGGACAGCCTGAAGCGGGCGCAGGCCACCAATCCCGCTTACATCCACCCCGAGGACATGGCCGCCCTGGGCCTCGCCGCCGGCGACATTGTCGAGATCGAAAGCGCCTACGCCGCCATCCGCGGGGTGGTCGAGCCCGCGCCGGATGTCCGCCGCGGCTGCCTGGCCATGACCCACGCCTGGGGCGCGGCGCCGGGCGAGGACGACGACCCACGCATCGCCGGCGCCAATACAGGACGCCTGACTCCGGTGGACCGCGACTTCGATCCCTATTCCGGCATTCCGCGCATGAGTGCGATCCCGGTCCGGCTGAGGCGGATCGAGATCTGAGACCTTTTGGTCTCAGTTCACCCGCCGCTCGATCCCGGCCCAGTAGGGCTCGCGCAACTCGCGCCGAAGGATCTTGCCGGACGGGTTGCGGGGCAGGGCGTCGATAAAGTCGATGCTCTTGGGCGCCTTGTAGCCGGCGATGCGCTCGCGGGCCCAGGCGATGATCTCGGTCGGGCTCGGATCGGCGCCCGGCTTTCTCACCACCACCGCCTTGACCGCTTCGCCCCAGCGCTCGTCCGGCACCCCGATCACCGCCACGTCGGCCACCGCCGGATGGCCGAAGATGGCGTTCTCCACCTCGGCCGGATAGACGTTCTCTCCGCCGGAGATGATCATGTCCTTCACCCGGTCGTGGATGTAGACATAGCCGTCTTCGTCCAGATAGCCGGCGTCGCCGGTGCGCAGCCAGCCCTCGCTGTCGATGGTCCTGGCGGTGGCGTCAGGCAGGTTCCAGTAGCCGCTCATATTGGCGGCCGAGCGGGTGGCGATCTCGCCGACCTCGTGCGGTCCGAGCCGGCGGCCGTCCTCGCTGAGGATCGCGATCTCGACCCCGGGCAAGGGCTTGCCGGCCGAGCGCATGCGCGGATTGCCCTTGGGGTCGTGATCCTCTGGCGGCAGGGCCACGATGGTGCCGGTGGTCTCGGTCATGCCATACATCTGCACGAAGCCGCAGCCGAACACCTCCATGCACTCCTTCAGCAGGTCGAGCGGGATCGGCGAGGCGCCGTAGAGCAGGTATTTCAGGCACGAGAAGTCGACCTCGCGCGCCCGCGGCTGGCGGACCACGATCTGCATCGCCGCCGGCACCATGAACATCTTGGAGATGCGGTCGTTCTCGATGAAGTCGAGCACGCGCATGGGATCGAATTCCCGCGCGATCACTCCCTTGGCCCCGTTGTAGAGGCCCATGATGCCCCAGCCGGTGCCGCCGATGTGGAAGACGGGCATGGCCACCAGCGAGACGTCGTCCGCGCTCCAGCGGTTCCAGGCGGTGTCGGCGGCCAGCTGCGCGGCCCTGGGCTTGAGCAGGGCGCGGTGGGAGAGCATCGCGCCCTTGGGATGGCCTGTGGTGCCGGAGGTGTAGAGCTGGATCGCGATGTCCTCGTAGTCCACGCGAACCGCGGGATCGGCGTCTGGCTGGCTGTCGCGCCAGGTCTGGAAGTCGGGCCAGTCCGGCGCGCCGCCTTCGACGGCGATCACATGGCGCACGGTGGACAGCTCTGGCAGCAGTTCGCGCGCCTGGTCGATGAACTCCGGGCCGACGAACAGCACCTTGGCGGCGGCGTCGCCGACGATATAGCGGACCTCGGGCGGCGCCAGTCGCCAGTTGATCGGAGCCATGATCGCGCCGGCCTTGGCAGCGCCGAACAGGGCCTCGAAATAGCGGTCGGTGTTCTTGCCCAGATAGGCGATTCGGTCGCCGTTCCCTACGCCCAGCGCGGTCAGGCCATTGGCGACCTGATTGGTATGCCGGTCGAATTCGGCGAAGCTCGTGTTGCGGCCTTCGAAGGAAAAGGCGACAGCCTCGCCGCGCGCACGCGCCTGCGCCCTGACCACGTCCCCCAGCGAGCCCAGCTCAGCGGCGTCCACCATGAAAATCCACTCCCTCGGGTTTCGCCTCTTATCGGGCGACCAAAACAATCTGACCGGACTGTATAAAACAAAGCTGACTTTTTTATACGGTCGGCTATGGTCCTCAGGCAAGCCGGGCGTCAGAAAACCGGCGTCGGAGAGGACAAAAGCATGGGCGCCGTAGCGATCGCCAATGGCCTTTTCACTATGGGCGAGGCGCCCCGCCTGATCGGCGGTCGGCGCAAGGATGACGACCGGATCGTATTCCCGATGCCCACCGGCGCTGAAGGCGCACTCTACGAACCTGTGGAGCTGTCTCCGCGGGGAGCGCTCTGGTCCTTCACGGTGCAGCGCTTTCGTCCCAAGTCGCCGCCCTACGCGGGCGACGACGACGAGCGCAGCTTCAAGCCCTTCGCGCTCGGCTATGTCGAGCTGCCGGGCGAGGTGATCGTGGAGGCCCGTCTGCTGACCGACGACTTCACGAGCCTCAGAATCGGCCAGCCGATGGATCTGGTGCTGACACCGTTCCGCAAGGCCGCGGACGGCTCCGATGTCCTGACCTACGCCTTTCGTCCAGCCGCCTGAAGCCGGAGCCCAGACATGACCCACGTCCATATCGTCGGCGCCGGCATCCATCCCTTCGGCCGCCATGATGACAAGTCGGGCCTCGACCAGGGTGTCTTCGCCGTGCGCGAGGCGCTGGCCGACGCGGGTGTCGACTGGACGCAGATGCAGTTCGCCTTCGGCGGCTCCTCCGCCGCCGGCAACGCCGACGCCGCCCTGCCGCGGCTGGGCCTGACCGGGGTGCAGTTCATCAATGTCGCCAACGGCTGCGCCACCGGCGGTTCGGCGCTCCTGTCGGGCTACTGGGCGATCAAGTCGGGCGAGTTCGACCTCGGTGTCGTGCTGGGCTTCGACAAGCATCCCAGGGGCGCGTTCAATCCCTCGCCCGCCGACTGGGGGCTGCCGGACTGGTACGGCGAAACCGGCCTGATGCTGACGACCCAGTTTTTCGCCAACAAGATCACCCGCTACATGGCGCTGCACGGGGTCAGCCCGATGACCCTGGCCCTGGTGGCCGAGAAGGCGTTCGAGAACGGGGCCAAGGCCCCCCATTCCTGGCGCAAGCAGCCGGTGGACGCCGAGACCATCCTGACCAGCCAGATGGTCTCCGATCCCCTGACCAAGTTCATGTTCTGCTCGCCGGCCGAAGGCGGGGCGGCGCTGATCCTGGCCTCGGACCGCAAGATGCGCGAGCTGGGCCTTTCCGGGCCGAAGCTGCGCGGCGCGGCGGTGCGCACCCGGGTGAACGGCTCGTTCGAAGTGTTCTCGCCGTCGCTGGACATCGAGCGGGGGCCCTCGCCAACCGAACTCGCCTCGAAAGCCGCCTATGAAATGGCCGGGGTCGGCCCGGCGGACATCAGCGTCGCCCAGATCCAGGATACCGAGAGCGGGGCCGAGGTGATGCACATGGCCGAGAACGGCCTCTGCGCCGACGGTGAACAGGAGCGGCTGATCCGGAACGGCGAAACCCGCCTCGGCGGGCGCTTGCCGATCAACACCGATGGTGGATGCCTGGCCTGCGGCGAACCGATCGGCGCCTCTGGCCTGCGCCAGGTCTATGAGAATGTGCAGCAGCTGCGCGGCCGGGCCGCCGGTCGCCAGGTCGAGGCGCCGCGCTTCGGTTACAGCCAGGTCTACGGCGCGCCCGGCCTGTCGGCCGTGGCTATCCTCGAAGCTTAGCCGGTAAAGAAGTCGGCGCGCGGTCGGCCCTCGGGGTCGTAAACGGGTTCGACGTGATCGACCCGGTATTTGCGCGTGACCGCCCCGATCAGGCCGCAGCCGGACAGATGCGCCAGCATGCCCTGATAGGGCTTGCCGGCCAGGTGGGCGGCGAGATCGGGCTCGGATTCCCACTCTTCGAAAACGTGCACTCGGCCCGGACGATTGATATCTGCGGTCCAGGCGTAGTGCACGCAGCCCTTTTCTGCGAGCGCCGCCTGGATCAGCTCGCGGGCGCCCGTCAGGGCGCGTTCGCGGGCTCCGGGCTCCAGGTCGATCTCGCCGGATATGACAATGCGCATCAGGTCAGCCCTCGGCCGTGTCGTGCAGGATCCGGTATTCGCGCCGGCGGAACAGCCAACGGCCATCCTGTTTCACCAGCTCGTCGTCGTAGGCGCCGACGATGCGACGCACGGCGCCGTTCGGGTCGGTCAGGACTTCTTGCGTGTAGGTCCTCGCCGCGGCGGCGTCGCCTTCCACGGCGATCGATCCGACCTGGACGAACAGCGCCGCGAGCGGGAAGCTCGCCATAGCGGCCTGCCAGGCCGCCTTGATGTTGTCGCGGCCAGAGACCTCGATCCCGGGCAGGCTCCAGGTCGAGCCCTCCGCCCAATTGCCGATCCAGGCGTCGGCGTCGCGCCGAAAGACGGCGTCGCTATAGGCCTCGATCCGCTCGCGGATCGCCAAGCGGTCGCCATCGCTGCCTTCGAACGCCATGGTCTGAGCCTCCCTGCCCCGACCATAGGCGACAAGAATAAACAATCAAGACGGTTTGTTTTGATGGGCCCAGCGTTCGCCGACGCCCTTCCTAGCCGAAGCCCTTGTCCGCCAGCCAGCCGCCCAGGAGGTCGATCCAGCGGTCGGAGGGCAGGCCCTGGCGCACCATGCCGAAGCCGTGCGCGCCGCGGGCGAAGATATGCAGTTCGCACGAGCGGTCGGCCGCCGACCAGTCCAGATAGAGCCCCTCGACCATGTGGAACAGCAGCCGGTCGTCGTGGGCGATGACGGTGAACAGGGGCGGGGCGTCGGCCGGCACGGGGCGCCCGCGCGTCTCGCCGCCATAGATCGGCGCCAGGAAGGCCGGTGGCGGGCCTTGCGGGTCAATCGCCACGTCCACGACCAGGAAGGCGCCGGCGGAAAAGCCGATCATGCCCACCCGGTCGGGGTCCAAGCCGTATTCGGCGGCGCGCTCGCGCACGATCGCAAGGGCGCGGCGGCCGTCGTCCGCAGCGACTTCGCGGGCATAGCGCAGCTTCTCGTCGCGCACGATCTGCTCGATCGCCGTCGGCGCCTTGGCCGCGGTCAGCGGCTCGGCCAGCAGGCCGTCGGTCTGGGCCATCTGGGCGGCGAAGGCGGCCGGGTCCGCCGCTGTGGGCGAGACACGGTATTTCAGAAGGAAGGCGGTGTAGCCGCGTTGCGCGAACCATTCGGCGACGTCGGTTCCCTCGTGTTTCCAGGCCAGGATGCGCCAGCCGCCGCCGGGACAGACGACCACGGCCGAGCCGTTTGCCTTGCCCGGCTCCGGGCGATAGACGGTCAGGGTCGGCTTGGAGACGTTGCGCAGCATAACCGTGCCGGCCGCCACGCCGACCGGGGGCTGGAAGGTGCTTTCGGGCGGCGCGCCCTCGATGGTTCGCGGCGGGCCGGCGGGCCACAGGTGGATCACCTCGTTCCGATCGCCTGGCGTCACGATATCCCCTCCTTGCTGGCGTTTCCGCTGCGGGTCGGCCCGTCGGCCATCCCCTCCCGCACCTCCCGCACGAAGGTCGTCACCATGTCCGGCGCGCCGGACAGGCCAAGGTTTTCCAGCATCTTGCCGACGGCGCCGCGGTGAGAGGCGCTGTGCGTCAGCACGTGCGCCAGGATCTCGCTGCGGGTCATCCGGCCGGCCTGGCCGTCTGAGACGAAGGTGAATTCTAGGGTCTCGTCCAGTTCTGCAGCCGTCACCCGCCCGGCATAGTCGACATACCAGGCGTCGGTCTCGGCGAGGGTCTGGGCCAGGGTGTCGAGATCCGGCCGGCGGCTGGCGACCACGCCGCTGAAACCGGGCTCTTCGCCCACAAGCCGCGCCTTGAAGATCTGGTCGACGATCGCCGTGTGGTCGAAGGTGAACAGCATGACCGCCATCTGCGTCCGGTCGACATCGCCCGGCGCGGCGCGCAGGGTCTCGACCAGACGCCGACCGCACCAGGCCTTGTGCTGGAACAGCTGGACGAGGAAAGCGTTCGGCATCTGGCTACGGGCCTTCTGGCTTCGGTGGAAGTCTAGCGGCGAGGCGGCCCGAAGACCAAGGGGGGCGTCTTCCGATTGACCGATCCCTGAGCGACCGGCGCCACGGTATTGGCGCTTCGGTCGGCTGGACGCGACTCGCGCCGCTTTCGTCATGACCCTGTCGCGCTCCAGGGCCTAGCTAGAGCCGTTGATGAAATGGATTTCGGCCGGCGTCCTGCAGCCGCGGCCCGCAACCCCTCTCGAGGACTTCGCCATGCCCCATGTGACGACCAAGGACGGAACCGAGATCTTCTACAAGGACTGGGGATCGGGGCAGCCGATCGTGTTCCATCACGGCTGGCCGCTGTGCGGCGACGACTGGGACGCCCAGATGATGTTCTTCCTGAACCATGGCTATCGGGTGATCGCCCACGACCGCCGCGGTCATGGGCGATCGACCCAGACCAACAACGGCAACGACATGGACACCTACGCCGCCGATGTCGCGGCGCTGGCGACGCATCTCGGCCTGCGCGACGCCATCCACATCGGTCACTCCACCGGCGGCGGCGAGGTCGCCCGTTATGTGGCGCGGTACGGCGACGGGCGGGTGGCCAAGGCGGTGCTGATCGGGGCGGTGCCGCCGATCATGCTGAAGACCGAGTCCAATCCTGGCGGCCTGCCGATGGCGGTGTTCGACGGATTCCGCGCCGCCCTGGCCGCCAACCGGGCCCAGTTTTACCGCGATGTGCCCGAGGGGCCGTTCTATGGCTTCAACCGCCCGGGGGCCAAGGTCTCGCAAGGGGTGATCGGCAACTGGTGGCGCCAGGGCATGATCGGCGGGATCAAGGCGCAGTATGACTGTATCAAGGCCTTTTCCGAGACCGATTTCACCGAGGACCTGAAGGCCATCGACTGCCCGGTGCTGATCCTGCACGGCGACGACGACCAGATCGTGCCGATCGAGGATTCGGCGCTGTTGTCCGCCAAGCTGGTGCGCCATGCGACGCTGAAGGTCTATCCGGGCTTGCCGCACGGGATGTGTACGACCCATGCGGAAATGATCAACGCCGACTTGCTGGACTTCATCAAGGGGTAGGTCAGACCACCATCGGCCGCGCCGCCGGCCCCCGACCCACCAGGCCGGCCAGGGTCTGCAGCGACTGGGCCAGCACGGCCCGCTTGGCCGGGCCGCCCAGGGAGACGCGCACGCCGTTCGGATGGCCCGGGCCGGCGGAGAAGGCCTCTGCGGTGACCAGGGCCAGACCCCGTTGCTGCGCCATCAGCCTGAGTTGGCCGGAATCGGTTCCTGCGGGCAGGTCCAGCCAGACATGCAGGGCCTCGTCGGCGCCGCGGGCCCGGGGCAAAGTCTCGCGGGCGATCGCCCGGCGCGCGCGGGCCTCGCGCCGCACGCCGGCCAGGATGGCTTCGGCGGTTCCTTCGCGGATCCAGGCGGTGGCCAGGGCGGCCATCAGGGGTGGCGCCATCAGCCCGAGCGCCCTCAGGCTCTCGGCGCAGCGCTCGGACGCTTCGCCTGCGGGCGCCATCAGATAGGCGATGCGCAGGCCCGGCGTCAGGCACTTGGAGAGGGTGGCGATATAGACGCCACGTGTCGGCGCCAGGCCGGCCAGGGCGGGGGCCGGGGCGTCGAACAGGCGGCTATAGGGGTCGTCCTCGAACAGCCAGGCGCCGGCCGCCTCGGCTATGGCGGCGATTTCGCGCCGGCGGGCCAGGCCCATGGTGGCGCAGGTCGGGTTCTGGGTGGTGGGGACCAGATAGATCGCGGTCGCTCGTTCGTCCGCGCATAGCCGCGCCAGGGCCTCGGGCTGGAAGCCTTCGTCATCGACCGGGCAGGGGATCATGCGCAGACCGTAGCGCCCGGCGATGGCGATCAGGCCCGGATAGGTCAGAGGCTCGACGATCAGGGCGTCCCCCGGCCGGGCGAGGGCCTGCAGCGCCGCCGCCAGGGCCGTCTGCGCGCCCGGCGCCACCATCAGCCGCTCGGGCGGAACATCGCCCAGAACCGGCGCCAGCCAGGCCGCCCCGGCCGCCTTCTGGCCCAGGGTCCCGGCGCCCGGGTGATAGGCCATCAAGGTCGCCGCGTCGGTTCGCGCCAGTATGGCGTCGACCCCCGCCCGCAACTGCGCACCCAGGGATATTCCGTCCGGCGGCGGCGGCAGGTTCATGCTGAGGTCCACTAGCCCCGCCTCGTCCTCGGCCGCCCGGCCGCGGACGAAGGTGCCGCGGCCGACCGCGCCTTCCAGAAGCCCGCGGGCACGCGCCGCGCCATAGGCCCGGGTGACGGTGGTGAAATCGATGCCCAGGGCCTCGGCCACCGCCCGCTGCGGCGGCAACTGGTCGCCGGGCTGCAACTCGCCCTCGCGCACCGCCGCCTCCAGCGCCTCGGCTATGGCCAGGTACAGAGGTCGGCCGTCGCGGGTCAGGCGCTTCAGCCAGCGCAGCGAGGCGGCGTCCAGGGGCATGGCCTTGCATTTCTCCACACAAAAACATACAATCACAAAATATTGTATGCGTACAATTTTTCATTGTATGGAAGGGCCTGCGCCATGTCCAACGGCTTCGACTCCCCCACCTCCCTCTCCGCGGGCCTGCGCTGCCGCTGCCCGCGCTGCGGCGAGGGCCGCCTGTTCGCCGGCTATCTGAAGCTGGCCAAGGCCTGCGACCATTGCGGCCTGGACTACGGCTTCGCCGACCCGGCCGACGGCCCCGCCTTCTTCGTCACCACCGGGGTCAGCCTCTTGGTGATCGGGGTCTGGCTGTGGGCGGCGGTGGTCTATGACCCGCCGGTCTGGCTGCAGTTCGCCCTGGTCATGCCGGCCCTGATCGGTGGCTGTCTCGGGACCCTGCGGCCCGTGAAAGCCTGGATGGTGGCCGAGCAGTTCACCCACAAGGCCGGCGAGGGGCATTGGGACGATCTCGGCAGCCATGGCGTCGGCGGCTTCACCTCCGACCGCCGCCATGCCGAGGTGGTCAACCGGCCGGCGGCCCAGTGGACGGATCTGGCCGGCCCGGCGGGGTAAGACTGCTGACACGCGCCTCTGGCGCCCGCCGCCGGACTGGCCCATGTCTTGCGGCGTGACGCCAAGCGAGCTGCTGATATGGCGCTGAGCCCCGAAGCCCTGCTGGTCCCCCGGCGGGAGGGTCTCTATTGCCCGCCCGGCGACTTCTACATCGACCCCTCACAGCCTGTCGCCCGCGCGGTGGTCACCCACGGCCACGCCGATCACGCCCGCTCGGGCCACGGCCTGGTGGTCGCCACGGCCGCGACCCTGGACATCATGCGCCTGCGCTATGGCGAGGGCTTCGCCGAGACGACCCTGGCCGCCGACTATGGCGCGCCGGTCGCCCGCGACGGGGTCGAGGTGACCTTGGTTCCCGCCGGCCACATCCTAGGCTCGGCCCAGGCCGTGGTGCGCTGGAAGGGCATGAGCATCGTCGTCTCCGGCGACTACAAGCGTCGCCCCGACCCGACCTGCGCCGCTTTCGAACCCACACCCTGCGACGTCTTCATCAGCGAGGCGACTTTCGGGCTGCCGGTGTTCCGTCATCCTCCGGACGGAGAGGAGATCGGCAAGCTCCTGGCCTCGCTGGCCCAGTTCCCCGAACGCGCCCACCTGGTCGGCGCCTACGCCCTGGGCAAGGCCCAGCGGCTGATCGCGCGCCTGCGTCAGGCGGGGCACGACCGGCCGGTCTATGTCCACGGGGCCATGACCGGGATCAACGGCGTCTACGCCCGCCATGGGATCGAGCTTGGGCCGCTGGTCCCGGTGGCCGAGACCGGCCGCATGGGCCTGGCGGGCGAGATCGTCATCGCCCCGCCCTCGGCCATAGCCGACCGCTGGAGCCGCCGCTTCGCCGACCCGGTGACCGCCTTCGCTTCGGGCTGGATGCGGGTGCGCGCCCGGGCCCGCCAGCGCGCCGTCGAACTGCCGCTGGTGATCTCGGACCACGCGGACTGGGACGAGCTGACGAACACCATAGCCGAGCTGCGTCCCGGCGAGCTGTGGATCACCCACGGGCGCGAGGAAGGACTGGAGCGCTGGGCGGCGCTGAACGAAATCGCCGCGCGGCCGCTGGAGCTGGTCGGCTATGGCGACGAAGGCGGCGAGGCCGGCTGATGCGCGCCTTCGCCGAGCTTTTGGACCGGCTGTCGTTCACCGCCTCGCGCCACGCCAAGCTGGTGCTGGTGCGCGATTATCTGCAGACCACGCCGGACCCCGACCGCGGCTGGGGCCTGGCGGCCCTGACCGGCGCCCTCAGCTTCGAGGCGGCCAAGCCGGCCTTCATCCGCAAGGCGGTGGAGGCGCGGGTAGATCCGGCCCTGTTCGCCCTGTCCTACGACTATGTCGGTGACCTGGCCGAGACCGTGGCGCTGATCTGGCCCACGACGGAGGCCGGCGCTGAGGAGTTGAGCTTGTCCCAGGTGGTCGAGGCCCTGCGCGCCGCCTCGCGCAGCCAGGTCCAGCGCCTCCTGGAGACCTGGCTCGACCGGCTGGACGCCAACGGCCGCTGGGCGCTCTTGAAGCTGATGACCGGCGCCCTGCGCGTCGGGGTCTCGGCGCGGCTGGCCAAGCAGGCCGCCGCCGATATGGCCGGCGTCCCGGTCGGCGAGGTCGAGGAGATCTGGCACGCCCTGACCCCGCCGTACGAGCCGCTGTTCGCCTGGCTGGAAGGCCGCGGCCCACGCCCGGACCCGCAGGGCGCCGGCCGCTTCCGACCCGTGATGCTGGCCCAGCCGGTCGACGAAGCGGCGGATTTCCCCAAGCTGGACCCCGCCGACTACGTGGCCGAATGGAAGTGGGACGGCATCCGCATCCAGGCGGTTTCGGAGGGGGGCGTGCGGCGCCTGTTCACCCGCACCGGCGAGGACATTTCGGCGACCTTCCCCGATGTGGTCGCGCTCCTGGACACCGAAGCAGTGATCGACGGCGAGCTGCTGGTCATGCGCCAGGGCCGTGCAGCCTCTTTCGGCGACCTGCAGCAGCGGCTGAACCGCAAGAGCGTCGATGCGAAGCTGATGGGCGCCTATCCGGCAGGGGTTCGCGCCTATGACCTCCTGGCGGAGGGAGAGGAGGATCTGCGCGCCCTGCCGTTCATGGACCGGCGGATGAGGCTGGAAGCCCTGATCCACCGGATCGGCTCCGACCGGCTGGACCTTTCGCCTCTCGAGCCCTTCGACAGCTGGGAGACCCTGGCCGCCCTGCGCGCCGACCCGCCCGAGGGCGAGGCCCGGATCGCCGAGGGGCTGATGCTGAAGCGGCGCAGCTCGGTCTACGAGGCGGGCCGGCCCAAGGGGCCCTGGTTCAAGTGGAAACGCGACCCGCACCTGGTGGACGCGGTTCTGATGTACGCCCAGCGCGGCCACGGCAAGCGCTCCAGCTACTATTCCGACTTCACCTTCGGCGTCTGGAGCGGCGAGGCGCTGACCCCGGTGGGCAAGAGCTATTTCGGCTTCACCGACGAGGAGCTCTTGGCCCTGGACCGCTTCGTGCGCGAGCATACCGTCGAGCGCTTCGGCCCGGTGCGCGCGGTCCGCGCCGACGCCGGCTTCGGCCTGGTGCTGGAGATCGCCTTCGAAGGCCTGCAGCGCTCGACCCGGCACAAGTCCGGCGTAGCCATGCGCTTTCCCCGCATCAACCGCATCCGCTGGGACAAGCCCGCCGCCGAGGCCGACCGGCTGGAGATGCTGGAGGCGATGTTACCGCCTTGAAATGTGTGATTTTTTGCGGGCGCGGCGCGCCCGGCTCGGCTAAGCGTGGAGCATGATCCAGCCCCGCATTTTCGCTCCCGCCCTCGCCGTCCTGGCCCTCGCCGCGCCCGCCGGCGCCGCCGAGACCGGCGACCATCCCCTGCTGCATCAGATCGCAGGCGAGATCAGCCCTGCACAGATGAAGGCGACCATCGGCACCCTGGTCGGCTTCGGAACGCGCCACACCCTGTCCGACACCCGTTCCGACACCCGCGGCATCGGCGCCGCCCGCCGTTGGGTGAAGAGCCGCTTCGAGGCGATGGCCAAGGACTGCGGCGGCTGCCTGGAGATCCAGACCCCGGCCCAGACTGTCACCGGGACCCGCGTTCCAAATCCCACCGAGGTGATGGACGTGCTGGCCATCCAGCGCGGGAGCGAGGACCCCGACCGGGTGGTGATCATCGCCGGTCACTTGGATTCGCGGGTCAGCGACCCGATGAACGCGACCTCCGACGCACCGGGCGCCAATGACGATGGTTCGGGGACGGCGGCGGTGATGGAGGCCGCGCGGGTGCTGTCGCGCCACAAGTTCCGCGCCACGATCGTCTACGCCGTGCTGTCGGGCGAGGAGCAGGGCCTCTATGGCGGCAAGATCTTGGCCGACTATGCCAAGAGCCGCGGCTGGCGGGTCGAGGCGGACCTGAACAACGACATCGTCGGCAATACCGAGGGGCTGAACGGCGTGCGCGACGCCGCCCACGTGCGCGTGTTCTCGGAGGGGACCAAGGCGGTCGAGACCCCGGAGCAGGCGGCCAAGCGGCGCTACAACGGCGGCGAGGTCGACTCGCCCTCGCGCAACCTCGCCCGCTTCATGGACGGGCTGGCGACGCGCTATGTGAAGGGCCTGTCGGTGACCATGGTCTATCGCACGGACCGCTACGGGCGCGGCGGCGACCAGGTGCCGGTGCTTGAGGCCGGCTATCCGGCGGTGCGCGTGACAGAGACGCGGGAGAACTACAACCGGCAGCACCAGGACATCCGCACCGAGAACGGGTTGCGCTATGGCGACGTGCTGTCGGGGGTCGACTTCCCCTACCTGGCCAAGGTCGGTCGGCTGGACGCGGTGACCCTGGCCGCCTTGGCCCAGGCCCCGGCGCCGCCCGAAGGGCTGAAGATCGACGGCGCGGTCTCGGACGACACCAAGCTTTCCTGGAGCGCTTCGCCAGGCGCGGGCGCCTATCGAGTCTGGTGGCGGGCCACCACCGAGCCGCGCTGGAGCCACTCGAAGGCGGTCGCGGCGGGAACCGAGGCGACGCTGAAGGACGTGATCATCGACGACTGGTTCTTCGGCGTCGCCGCGGTCTCGCCGGACGGCTGGGAGAGCCCGGTCGAATTTCCCGGCGCGGCCGGCTCGTTCCTCAGCCCGCCGCCGCAACCGGCGAAATAGGCCGCCTCAGCCGAACACCTCGGCCACGGTCTTGCTCCGCGCGCCATCGGTCAGGCTGCGATAGATGGCGGCTGGGGGCGTCAGCCACAGCGGGATCAGGAATGAGTTCATCACCGCCATAACCAGCCAGGAAACGACCATGCCAGGCGTCACGCCGCCGGCGAGGACGCTGGGGTCCGGCCGGATATACATCTGCAGGAAGTTGCTCTTGAGGCCAGGGATCAACGATAGCGCGCCGATCAGCACCATGGTCACCAGATAGAGGATGATGGTCAGGACCAGCACCAGAAGCGCTGTGCCGATCAGCGGCCACACCCGGCCCTTGGTCAGGCGCCATGAACCGAACAGGTCCACCTGCTGCTTGTCGAAGGTCAAGGGGGAGGCCAGGCTGAACCGTGCGGCGACAAAGATCAGGCCGCCGAAAACCGCGAAGAAGTCCAGCATGCCGACCAGAGCGGCCAGGATCGCGCCACCGCCCTGGCCCGCGCCTGCGGTCGCAACCCCGGTCATCGCAGCGATCAGGACGAAGACCAGAATGCCGGCTATGTAGATGCCGAACATGATCACGACATAGAGCAGCATCAGCAGGAACTGGCGCAATTCGTCCCCGCCGAAGCGCAGATAGCCGAACCGGTCGTCTTCCGGCTTGAGAACCGCCCGGTCCATGGCCGCATAGACGACGGGATAGAAGGCGAGCGTGAACAGCATCATCAGCCCGTACAGCGGTGCGAGATGTCCCAGCGCCCGCAGGCTGGCCGTCGGATCGGGTTTGGAAGCGCCCGTCGTCTGCAGCGCCGCTAAGGCCGGCGCCATCTGCGTGAAGGTGAGCAGCGAAAAGCCGACCGAGATCACGCAGTTGACCGCGACCCAGACTCCGAACGCCTTGGGCCGCTCCCTGACCAACTTGAAGCCCGCGAAAGCCGCGTCCGACACCGAAAAGCTGGCCATGGTTCCTGCGCCCCCGCGCTGCACGCGGCTCTCAAGGCCGCCACAGCCATGGAGCGTATTCCACAAATCTTCGCCGGCATAGCCGGAAGCTTGACTGTGGAGGCGCCCTGGCCCCTGGCGCGCGGCCAGCCTATAGGGGGACAAGGCTCACAGGATCACGCAGTCCCGCCCATGGCCCACATCGCCAACGAAAAGACCAAGCTTCTGCACCGCCTCAAGCGCCTGCGCGGCCAGATCGACGCTATCGAGCGGCTGGTGGAGAGCGACAGCGAATGCGCCCGGGTGCTGCAGCAGGCCACCGCCTGCCGTGGGGCCCTGGACGGCTTCATCGGCGAGGTCATTGAGGACCACATCCGCGAGCACCTGGTCGATCCTGACGCCCCACGCTCGGACCCCCGCGTTCAGGCCGCGGAGGAGCTGGTGGCGATCGTCCATTCCTACCTGACCTGACGGCCCGAGGCCTCGCCGCGCCGCAACCCTTTGCCGCTTCAAGGTGTTCGACCTTGGGCTCGGGACATGCGGAGCGGCGATATGAGGCGCAGTCCGGCGGGTCTGCTCGCGATTGTGGGAGTTTGCTTGGTGATGCTGGGCGCGGCCGCGCCGGCGCCCGGGCCTTCAGAGCCGCTTGACGTCGGGAACGCTCACCAAACCCTGGCGCATCTGCGCGACCGCCTGCCGATCGCCTCGCGCGACGACCAGCTGGCGGCCATGGCCGCCCAGGCCGCAGGATTGGAGAGCCAGGCCCAGGCGCTGGTCGCCGCGCGAGCGCACGCCCTGGCCGCCCTCGACCACGGCCTGGCGCAGATCGGACCCAAGGGGCGCCGCGCGCCGACCAAGGCCGAGCAGCAAAAGCGCGCGCCCCTGTTGGCCCAGCGCCCCGCCCTGGTCGCCCAGGTGCAACAGGCCCAGGGCCTGGCCGCCGACGCCGGCGCGACCTATGACCAGATCGCCGAGCGGCGCCGGGCCGGTTTCAGCGCTCGGGTGCTGCAACGCACCGACTCGCCGGTCTCGCCCAGCTTCTGGAATTCGCTTGCGGGGGCCGGCTGGGCCGATCTTGGCCGGTTGGACGCCGCGGCCGACGAAGCTGTGCGCGCCGCCATCGAGGCCGACGAGCCCAAGGGCCTGATCGGCTTAGGCGCCGGGCTCCTGTTCGCCCTCATGGTCGCCTTTCCCTTGCGAGTCTGGTTGCGTCGCCTGGGTCGGCGCAAGAACGGCGATAGCGTCCACCCCGGCTTCTCGCGCACCGCAGCGGCGGTCTGGGTGGCGGCGATCGACACCGGCGCCCCGACCCTTGCCGTTGCCGGCCTGCATCTCGGCGCGCAGTGGGGCGGGCTCCTGTCGCCCAAGGCCGACGCCATGGCCGGCGCCGCGGTCGGCGCGGCGGCCTGGATCAGCGGGGTGCTGGCGCTCGGCCGCGTGCTGGCGATAGACCCCGATCCTGGCCAGCGCCTCCTGGCCCTGCCGGATCCGGCGGCGCGCCGGATCGGGCCGCCCTTGATGGTGGTCGCCCTGGTGGCGGCGGCCGGCCTGCTCCTGACCCGGCTCAACTACGTGATCGGCGCCAGCGTCGCGGCGACCATCGCCGCCAACTGCGTGCTGTCCCTGGCCTATGCCGGCGTGGCGGGCCTGATCCTGTTCAGCTTTGGCCGCAGCCGCGCCCTGCCGGACGAGCCCGCCGCGCCCAGCCAGGCCGCCTCGGCCTGGGCGCTGATGTCGCTGATCCTGACCGGTGTGATCCTCGTCACCCTGGGCGCGGTGTTTGCCGGCTACACCACGCTTGCGGCCCTCACCTCCGGCCAGATCTTCTGGCTCAGCCTGATCAGCGCCGTGGCCTACCTGCTGCTGCGCTTCGTCGACGACCTCTGCGCCAGCCTGTTCCAGCCGCATGGCCGCGGCGCGCGGCTGCTGTTCGCCCTGTTTAGCCTTCGCGCCTCGGCTATCGGCCAGATCGGCCTCTTGCTCTCCGCCGGACTGCAGCTCCTGATCATCATCGGCGCGGCCAGCCTCGCCCTGACACCGTTCGGGCAGAGCGGGGAGCTTCTGTTCGCCCGCCTGGCCCAACTGGGCGGCGGCGTCCACCTGGGAAGCGTGACCATTTCGCCGACGGCGATCGCGGCCGGTCTCGCCACCCTGATGGTCGGGGTGGGCTTGGCGCATCTGGTCCAGGCCTGGGTGGTTCGCCGCTACCTGCCGGTGACCGACTGGGATTCGGGCCTGCGCAATTCGGTAAGCACCGGGGTCGGCTATCTGGGCGTTTGCCTGGCCATCATCTGCGCCTTCGCCGCCACCGGCCTCGGCTTCAAGCAGATCGCCCTGATCGCCAGCGCCCTTTCGGTCGGCATAGGCTTCGGGCTGCAGCAGGTCGTGCAGAACTTCGTCTCCGGCGTGATCCTCTTGGTCGAGCGGCCGGTCAAGGTGGGCGACTGGGTCAATATTGGCGGCGTCGAGGGGGACATCCGGCGCATCCGCGTGCGGGCGACCGAAATCCAGGCCTTCGACCGCTCGACGGTGATCGTGCCCAATTCCGACCTGATCACCAAGGCGGTGCAGAACAAGACCCTGGGTGAGGCGCGCGGCCGCATCCAGCTGCCGCTGGCGATCGCCAAGGCAGCCGAGGCGCCCAAGGCCAAGGCGCTGATCCTCGAGGCTGGCAAGGCCCATCCCCAGGTGCTGGAGACGCCCGAGCCCGCCGTCTATATCGACGGGCTCGCCGCGGCCGGCACGGTCAACCTCAACAGCTACTTCTACGTGGCCAGTCCGCGGGACGCCTATCGTATTCGCAGCGAGCTCTACTTCGCCATCCTGGCGGCGTTCATCGAGGGCGGCGTCAGCCTGCCGACCGTGTGAGCCTCACCAGGTCTCGCCGAACGGCCGCACCTCGGCCAGAAAGGACCAGGCCGAGCGGTCCTGGTGCGCCAGGTGGAACACCTCCTCGGCGATGGCCGCGGGCTTGATAAAGAAGTCGTCCGGCTTGTCGGGCATCCGCTGGCGGGTCCAGGGCACGTCGATCACCGCATCGATCACCAGATAGGCCACGTGCAGGCCCTTGGGTCCCATCTCGCGGGCGATAGACTCGGCCAGGATCCGCTGGGCCGCCTTGGTCGGGGCGAAGCCGGCGAAATGGGCTTTGCCGCGCTGGGCTGAGGTGTTGCCGGTGACAACCAGGGCGCCATTCGCCGCGGCCAGCTCGTCCGCATAGCGGCGGGCGAGGCGCAGCAGGGCCATGACATTGACCTGGAAATTGGCCTCCAGCACCTCGGGCTCGATTTGCAGGAAATTGCCGAAGGCGCCGCCGACGGCGTTGTGCACGACCACCTTGGGCTTGCCGTGTTCGGCCTCCAGGGCGTCCAGCGCCGCCGCCAGCCCAGCCGGGTCGGCGACGTCGCAGGGGACCGGGATGGTGTCGGGCAGCTCGGCCGCAAGGCCTTCGAGCCGCTCGGCGCTGCGGGCCAGCATGGCGACGCGATAGCCGCCCGCGACGAACCGGCGGACGGTGGCCGAGCCGGTTCCGGGGCCGACGCCGGTGACGAGGGCCAGGGGCTTCATTGTGCGCTCTCCAGATGCTGGCGGAGGAAATCCAGCCGGTCGTTGCCGAAGAACATCTGCTCGTCGGCGATAAAGGTCGGGGCGCCAAACACGCCCTTATCCGCCGCCTCCCGAACGGCGCGGTCGAGCGCCTCGTCCAGGGCCGGTTCGTCTATCAAGGGTTCGACGGCCGATGGATCGATCCCCGCCTCGGCGAGCACGCCGGCGATCTCCGCGGCCGAGCCCAGGGGCCTCGGATCGGCCCACATGGCCAGGAACAGGGCTTCCGCCACCTGCGCCGCCGGGGCGACGTCCGCCGCCGCCAGGGCCGCACGCAGCAGCCGTCGGCCACTGATCTCGCTCATCGCCGGATTGGGCCGCAGGGGCACGCCATAGCGCGCGCTCCAGCGGGCCAGATCCGCCCGCGCGTAGCGGCCCTTGGCCGGCGACTGGAAGGTGGTCGGGCTGTTGCCGGTCAGCTTCATCACCGCCAGCACATCCATCGGCTGATAACGGATGTTGGCCTTCAGCCCGCCCAGCTCGGTGCTGGCCAAATAGCTGTAGGGGCTGCGAAAATCGAAATAGAAGTCCACGCTTTGCATGGGGAACGCCTTTTGCGAGTGGGATGAGGAGGCGGTCAGCCGGCGCGGTCGAAGCGGACCTTGACGGTGGTCGACAGGCCCGGTCGCAGGCGGTCCAGGCCTGCCTGGCCAGGATCGAGACGGATGCGCACCGGCACTCGCTGCACGATCTTGGTGAAGTTGCCCGTGCCGGGCTCGAACGGCAGCAGCGAAAACTGCGAGCCGGAGCCGGGGGCCAGGCTCTCGACCTCGCCGGTCAGGGTTTTGCCCGGCAGGGCGTCGACCTTGATCGTCGCCGGCTGGCCGACGCTCATGCGCGCGACCTGGGTCTCCTTGAAGTTGGCGGTGAGGTAGAGGGCGCGCAGCGGCACGACGGTCAGTAGGCGCGTGCCCGGCTGCACATAGTCGCCCGGCTCGACCTGGCGGTCGCCGACCACGCCATCGACAGGCGCGCGGATCACCGCATGGTCCTGATCCTGGCGGGCCAGGGTCAGGGCGGCCTGGGCCCGCGCCACCGCGGCTTCGGCCTGGGCCTCGTTGGCCAGGAGCGTCGCGCGCTTGGCTTCGGTGGCGGCGACCTGGCTGCGGCTGACATCCAACAGCGCTCGGCTCTTGTCGGCGTCGGCCGCGGCGTTGATGGCGGCGGCGCGGTAGGTGTCGGCGTCTCGCCGGGCCACGGCGCCCGAGGCGACCAGCGCTTCATAGCGCTTGCGGTCGGCCTCGGCCCGGTCGCTGACGGCGTCGGCGCCGCGGATGGTGGTCTGGGCTGCGCGGACGTTGGAGCGGTCCAGCTGCTCCTGGGCGTCCAGGCTGACCAGGGCCGCCTTGGCCGCCTGCACCGCCGCCTGGGCGTTGAGCAGGTCGGCGCCGGCCGAGGCGACGCGGGCGTCGAACTCCTCGGGGTCGATCCGAGCCAGGGGCTGGCCGCGCTTGACCGGCTGGTCGTGGTCCACCAGCACCTCGGCGATCAGGCCGCGCACCTTGGGCGCCACCACCGAACTGTCGGCCTGCACATAGGCCGCATCGGTGCTCTCGGCGGCCGGCGGAAGGGCGATGTATGTGGCGCCGCCAACCGCGACCGCGGCCGCTGCGCCGACTGAGAACAGGGTGCGGCGCGAAAAGGGCAGCTTGCGCGGCAGCGCAGGGGCTTGCACGCCGATGGGCGCGCCGGGGAGGGCGGTATCGGTCATTTGTCGAACACCAGAAGGGTTGAGGTGGCGGTGGCGTAGAGGCGGCCCGAGGCGTCGGTCAGCCGGGCCTCGGCGAAGGCGGCGCGGCGGCCCATGGTGACCACCTTGCCCTCGGCCCGCACGGGGCCGGTCTGTTCGGTCATGGCCTTGTGATAGGCGACCTTGAGCTCGAGGGTGGTGTAGCCCTGGCCTTCGTTCAGCAGGGTGTGCACCGCGCAGCCCGTAGCGGAATCGAGCAGCGTCGCGGCATAGCCGCCGTGCACCGTGCCGAGGGGATTGTAGACCCGGCGGCTGGGCGTTCCTTCGAACACCACCCGGCCCTTCTCGACCTCGACCAGATCGAAATCCAGGGTGTCGACCATCGGCGGCCGATCGCGGCCGGCCATCACAGTCTGCATCTGGCGCATGCCGAACGGCTCGGTCAGAGGGAGATTCCCGTCGCTCATTTCACGTTCTCCAGGCCGAAGCGGCGTTTCACCGACGCCCTGCAGCGGGCGAGAATCTGGTCGGAGCGTTCCGGGTCAGGCTCGGCCCGCGCCAGCGACACTGCGCCGACCAGCTGGGCCAGCAGCGCTGCGCCTTCTTCTTCCGCGTTGGGATGGCCCAGCGCCGCCAGCTGGCCGGCCAGCTTGGCTTCGAGGCTGGCGACGCCCTTGGCGAAGCGCTCACGCGCCGGCTCGGCCAGGCGCGGAGCGTCGGCCGCCAGGAAGGGCAGGGGGCAGCCGGCGCTGCGCGAGTCGCGGTGGCTGCGCGACAGGTAGAAATTGATATAGCCGACCAGCGCCTCGGCGGGCGTCCGGCCGGCATATTCAGCCGCCATCTTCTCGCCGCTCTCGACGAACATCTGCCCGATGGCTTCGGCGATCAGGTCCTCCTTCGAAGAGAAGTGAGCGTAGAAGCCGCCGTGGGTCAGGCCGGCCTTGGCCATCACCTGGGCGACGCCCACCTGGTGCGGCCCCTCGGCGCGGATCGCCTTGGCCGCCTCCTTCAATACCCGCTCACGGGTCTTCTGCTTGTGCTCGGCGTCGTAGCGCATGGCTTGCGGTCTCCGTTTGTATGATGCATATAATATTACGTTGATCATATCAAGAGGGCGAGATGAGCATCATTTCCCTGGAAGCGGCCAGAACCGCCCGCGCCGCGCCGCTGCCGCTCGACCCCGCGGCCCTGCCGACCGCGCGCAAGTTCCTGATCTTCGGGGTGATGGCGTTCGGCCAGTTCATGGCCCTGATCGACATCCAGATCGTCGCCGCCTCGCTCAATGACGTGCAGGCGGGCCTCTCGGCCGGGCCGGACGAGATCAGCTGGGTGCAGACCGGCTATCTGATGGCCGAGCTGGTGATGATCCCCTTTTCGGCCTTCCTCGCCCAGGCGCTTTCGACCCGCTGGCTGTTCGCCCTCTCGGCCGGCCTGTTCACGATCTCCAGCGCGCTCTGCGGCGCGGCCTGGGACATCCACTCGATGGTGGCTTTCCGGGTGCTGCAGGGCTTCGTCGGCGGGGCCATGGTGCCGACGGTGTTCGCCACCGGCTTTTCCCTGTTCTCAGGGCCGCAGCGGGCGATGATCCCGGCCATCCTCGGCATGGTCTCGGTGCTGGCTCCGACCCTGGGGCCGACGGTCGGCGGCTGGCTGACCGACGCGGTGGGCTGGCGCTCGATCTTCTACGTCAACATCGTGCCCGGCATCGCCGTGACCATCGCCTCGATCCTGCTAATCCGCGTCGATCGGCCGAACCTTTCGATGCTGAAGAAGATCGACTACGCCCACCTCGGCGCCATGGCCCTGTTCCTGGGCGGCTTGGAATATGTGCTGGAGGAAGGTCCCAAGAACGACTGGCTGGGCGACCCGGCCATCCGCACCGGCGCCTGGCTGTCCTTCGTCGGGTTCGTGCTGTTCCTCGAGCGCTCGTTCCGCTCCGGCGGGCCGATTGTGCGCCTGACACCGTTCCGCAAGCCGAACTTCATCTTCGCCTGCGTCTTCAACCTCGTCATCGGCTTCGGCCTCTATTCGGCGACCTATCTTTTGCCGGTCTTCCTCGGTCGGGTGCGCGGCTATGACAGCCTGCAGATCGGCACGACCGTGTTTGTCACCGGCATCGCCCAGGTGCTCTCGACCGTGATCGCCGCCCGCGCCTCTCAGCGGATCGACCAGCGGATCGTCATCACCGTCGGCCTCACCCTGTTCGCCGCCAGCCTGTGGTGGGTTTCGCACCTCAACCCCGACTGGGGCTTCTTCAATCTGATAGGCCCGCAGATGCTGCGCGGCTTCGCCATCATGCTGTGCATCGTGCCCAGCGTTCAGCTGGCCCTGGCCGGCTTTGAAGGCCCCGACCTGCGCTACGCCTCGGGCCTGTTCAACCTGATGCGCAACCTCGGCGGGGCGATCGGCATCGCCGTGGTCAACACCTGGCTGGCCGACAATACCCGCATCCAGGCGGCTCGGCTGGGCGAGGGGCTCGGCGAGGCCGGCCGCAATGCGCCGGACGTGCTGGCCGCGCTCGCCGCCCGCATAGCCCAGTTCGGCGGCGACCCCGGCCAGGCGCTGCTGGGCGCCCGGGGCGAATTCGCTCGCCTGGTCGGCCGCCAGGCCCTGACCCTCGCCTTCAATGACGTGTTCCGCCTGATGGCGTGGATCTTCCTCGCCGCCCTGGTGATGGTCCCGCTCTGCAAGGCCCCGCCGGTGAACGCCCCGCCGCCGGCCGACGGCCACTGATCCTTGATGCTCTCCTCCCCAAACCCCTCAGAGGCTCCCATGACCCTCGCCCGCAAAGCCCTGCGCACCGCGCCCGCCCTGCTTCTCGCCCTCCTGGCCGGCGCCTGCGCCGTCGGGCCGGACTATCAGCGGCCGGACTTGAAGCTGACCGCCGCCTATCACGCCGCCGCGCCGGCCGCCGCCTCTGCTCCGGTCGAGCTGGAGACCTGGTGGCGAGCCTTCGGCGATCCAGAGTTGGTCCGCGTGGTCGAGCGGGCCCAGGCGCAGAACCTCGACATCGAACAGGCCCGAGCGCGCATCCTGCAGTCCCGCGCCCTGGCGCGCGCCGCGGGCGCCGCGCTCCTGCCGCAGGCCGCGGCCAGCGGAAACGCCGCTCGCACCGGCCAGTCTCTGCAGAGCCCAATCGGTGAGATCGGCGGCCATCTGCCGGGCTTCCAGCGCGACTTCGACGAAGCCACGCTCGGCGTCGGCGCCAGCTGGGAGATCGATCTCTTCGGCGGCCTGCGCCGCCAGCACGAGGCCGCCCTAGCCAACGCCAAGGCCAGCGAGGCCCGCGCTGCCGCCGTCCGCCTCAGCGTCACCGCCGACGCCGCCGACGCCTACCTGCAGGCCCGCGCCTTCCAGGCGCGGCTGGACGTCGCCCGCCGCCAGGAAAAGACCCAGGCCGATCTCGTGGACCTGCTGAACCGCCGGGTCGGCCAGGGCGTCTCGCCCGAGCGCGAGCAGCACCAGGCCCAGGCGTTGCTGGAACAGGTGCGCGCCTCGATCCCGCCGCTGGTCTCGGGGCTCGAGGCCGAGTTGAACCGGCTCGACGTCCTGATGGACGCCCAGCCGGGCTCCTGGCGCGCCGAGCTGGAGGCGCCGGCCGACCTGCCGGCCGCGCCAACCCTGTCCATCGCCGAGGGGCCGGGCGAGCTTTTGCGCCGCCGCCCGGACGTGCTCGCCGCCGAGCAGAAGCTGGTCGCCGCCAACGCCGGGATTGGCGCAGCCATTGCCGACTACTATCCCAAGGTCTCGATTTCGGGGCTATTGGGCGTGGATTCCATGGACGCCGGCAGCCTGTTCGCCGGCCGGGCGCTGGAGCACCAGATCGCCGGCGGCCTGCGCTGGCGGCTGTTCGACTTCGGCCGGATCGACGCCGAGGTGGCCGAGGCTGAGGGGGCGAAGGCCGAGGCCCTGGCGGCCTGGCGCCAGAGCGTGCTGCGCGCCACCGAGGAGGTGGAGGATGCGGTCACCGACCTCGCCCAGCAGCAGGCCCGAGCCCAGGCGCTGACACGCCAGATAGACCAGCTGAAGGCCGCCCGCGACCAGGCCGAACAGGCCTATGAGGGCGGGGTGATCAGCCTGACCGACGTGCGCGACGCCGACCGCGACCTCCTGTCCGCCTCGGACCAGCTGGTCCAGGCCCGCGCCGGCGCCGCCCGGGCGGCGGTGGCCGCCTATCGCGCCCTCGGCGGCGGCTGGCGGCCTGAGGCCTCGCTGCAGGTGGCGGCGAATAGCGGCGTTCGCCATTAATCCTGCCGTAAGGTCGGCCGCTTAACCCTGCGCGCGGGAGTGCGGGAGCGGGCGCGGCCATGGATTCGGAACTGAAGCTCCATGACAAGCTGACGGGGCTGAAGATGCGCGCGACCCGGGTCAAGGCCGAGCAGAAGAGCCGGCTGCACTACAGCTTCAGCGCCCCTTATCCGATCCCGGAAGAACTGCTGCCGGCCGACCGCGCCAGCGCGCGGGCCTGCATCGCCGCCTTCGGCAAGATCAACGCCTATCTCAAGGACCGCATCGTCCTGATCGACTGAGGGGGCGCCGGCTCAGTAGAGCCGGATCGGCAGCGAGACCATCAGGGTGTAGTTGGGCGCGTCGCGGGTCACGCCCACGCCCAGCGACACGTCCAGCAGGAGCTTGCGGGTCAGGACCTGGTCGAGGCCGAACTGCAGCACCGAGGAGACCTGGTCGCTGCCGGCGATTCCGGCGCCGTTGACGGTGGTGCGGTCGCGGAAATCCTGCACCAGGCTCATCGACAGCGAGGTCTCAGGGCTCACGGACAACAGCCCGCCGAGTTGCCAGTTCAACTCCTCGCCCGGCTGCACCCGGCCGTAGCTTTCGTGCACCGAAAGGCTGCGGCCGTAGGATAGGGTGGAGAAGAACACCATCGGGTCGGCGCTCTTCAGCGCGGTCAGGCGCACGGTGGCCTCGTGCGCGCCGCCGCCGTTGGTCACGCCCGCGACCCCGCCGCGGAAGGGATCGATCCCGGTCGGGAAGCGCCAGGCCCCCGCCAACACGACGTCCGGCCGCCAGCCGCGCTCGACGAACAGTTGGCGGCTGAGTTCGACCTCGACGTCGCCGATCGAGGCGGCGGTGGTGGTCCGGTGCGAGCCGTCGCCCAGGGCCGAGACGTCGCGCTGCAGGTCGTAGGGCACGGTGAGCTGCAGCTGGCTGCGCCAGGGCAGGCCCAGCTTGGCGCTCACGCTCGCGTTCAGCCCGTCGTCGCTCAGCCTCTGGCTGTCGACGGTGGAGACGCCTTCGGCGTTGTCCACCAGGGTCAGGCCCTGGCTGATCGAGTGGCTGTAGGTGAGGCTGGGAGAGATCTCCATCATCCCCTTGGGCAGCACCAGGGCGCCGCGCTCGACAAGGCCGCGGGAAAGGGCCTGGAGCGCAGCGTCATCCGTCGCCTGGCTGGCGACCACGGCCGGTTGGGCCGCGGGGGCGGCGGGCGGATCCAGGGTGGCGATCGGCGCGGGCTGCGGGGCGCGACGCTCGGCCTCCAGGGCCGCCACCCGCCGCTCCAGGGCGGTGATGGCCTGGTCGCGCAGTTGCAGCGCCTGCAGCAGATCCTGGTTGCTCATGGCAGCGCCGCCGGTGGTCTGAGCGCGGGCCGGGGCGGCGGCCACGAATACGGCGAGGCTGGCCAAGGCGGCTCTGGCGAGAATGGTTCTGGCGGTCACGGTCTGGGTCTCACCTCAAGGGCGGCGGCCGAGGCGCGCAGGGCCTGGTCGCTCGGAATCAGGAACAGGCGTCCCGGCGCGCCCATGCGGTTGGTTGGGTTGGGATCCTTGGGATCGGTGACAGTGAAGCCGATGTGGTTGGCCCATTGGTGCTCGAAGGCTTCGACGGACATGGTGCGGTCGCCGAAGGCGGGGTCGGCCAGCAGCAGCCGGTCGCCCTGCCGGCCGCGCACAACGACGAAGTGGTTCAGGCCCAGGGGGCGGATGGGCACGATAAGGGGCGCCATGCGAGCCAGATCGGCGACCTCCAGCCCGGTGTAGCCCGTGGCCTCGAAGCCCTGACCCGCGGCGTAGCGTTTGAGATCGAGCAGGGAAAATCCCAGCCGCTGGCGCACGAGCTGGGGACTGGTCTGGCGCAGCATGGCGAGGGTGACCTCGCGCTCGCTGACCGGATGGTTCAGCTGATAGGTCAGAAGGGTGGCGACGGCCGCCGCGCCGCAGGTCAGGTCCCAGTGCTGGCGCACCACGCCGGCCTCGCGCAGCTCGGTCAGGCTGGCCACGCGCTTGACACCAGGTTCCCAGCCGCCGATGGGGGCGGCGGCTGGGAGGGGGCTGGCCGCCGCGAGCAGAAGCATCGCGGCGACGGGGGGGATGAGCCGGCCAGAGGCTACGCGCTTGGCGACGGGGCCGGCGCCGCCGTCAATGGGTGGCATGGGTCCGGAAAGCCCATGAAGCTGCGGCCGAGGCTGGGCGGATGGCGCCTACCAGGCCGTGGTTCTCGTCGCCCGGGCCGGAGGAGAACAGGATCTCGCCGTCCGACCACTGGGTCAGGGCCCAAAGGCCCTCGATGCTGATCGTCTTGCCGTTCTGCTTCAGCTGGCCCTTGTAGGCGCCGGTGGTGGCGTCATAGGCGTCGATGATCCCGCTGCCGAAGTTGCCGACCAGGAGGTCTCCGGCGAACTGGCCGAAACTGGTCGGGGCGATGGTCAGGCCCCAGGGGGCGTTCAGCGCGCCGCCGGCGACCAGGCGACGCACGAACTGGCCGTGGTTGTTGTAGATGTCGACATAGCCCAGGCCATGGCCGTGAGCTTCATCCAGCCCGTCGCCGTGCTTGGCGAAGGCGACGTAGACCATGCCGTTCAGGGTCTGAACGTTGAACGGCGCGTAGCCGTCCGGCAGGGAGTGATCGGTGAACGAGCCGACCTGCTGGAAGCTGGTGTTGAAGATGTCGACCCGGTTGTTCGCGAAATCGGCGGCCATAAGGTACTGGGTGTGCTGGATGGGCACGAGGGTGAGGCCCTTGAACACGGCGCCCTGACTGGAGTCGTTGACCGCGATCACGGCGTTGTTGAAGTCGACCGACGGCGCCCAGCCGGTGATCAGGCCGTCTTCCGAGTCGAAGATGAAGACGCTCTTTCCGGTCTTGCCGTTCTCGGTGACGTTGAAGGTCGATGCGGCGCCGCCGTTGAACACCGTGCCGGTGACCGGACCCCAGCCGGAGCCGCTGGCCGAGGGAATGTAGACGGTCAGGCCGAGCTTGGAGAAGCTGCTGGGGTCGTAGACCGTCGAGGTGCCGGTGCCGTTGTTGGCCACCCACAGGGGGCCGCCGGGCGCGGCCGCCAGGCCCCAGGAGTTGACCAGCATCGGATCTGTGGTGGTGGCGACGCCCGGCTGGTCGGAGATCAGCTTGATCACCTGGAAGTCGGTGCCGGCGACCACCTGGCTCATCTGTGCGTCGGTCAGCTTGACCGGCGCGGCCATGGCGGAGCTGGCCAAAAGGCCAGCAAGGGTAAGGGTTACGAGACCTAGGGTTTTCACGTCTGTCCTCCTTGCATCGTTCAGGTCTTGAACAAGGCGCAGGCGCTCTTCATCGCGATCGCAACGACGCGATGGGAAACCGATTGCAAGCTGTCGAGCGCCGCCCCTGCTGTGGGCGATAGGAACTCAAGTGAACCAGGCGCCGAGGGCGGCCATCGAAGCGGCGAAACCCAAGGGCGGTACTAGCGAGGCCTCCTGTTCGCTGTCGTCTTTTCAGCCATCACCGGGCGCGGCGACGCCCCCTTCCAATCGGTGAATTGCCAGCCGACCGCGAAGCGTTCAAATGCAGTTAATAAAAATCAGAAGAAGTAGCTGGCGCTGGCGACCAGGGCGCTGCGCTCGCGCCGGAAGGGCTCGGCGTAGATGTGCGGCGAGGCGGCCGTATAGGCGAGGCTGAACTCGCAGGATTTGACCTGGGCGGCGACCCCGGCGCGCAGGTCGTAGAGTTCCCGCCGTCCGCCGCCCCAGGGCGATCCGCTGAGCGGCGTCAGCACCCCGGCATGGCCGAAAACTCGCCAGTGCGGGGCCGGCGAGACCGAGCCGTTGAGGTCGAGATAGAGCGAACTGCGCGACTCGCCGAGATAGTCCGGCGAATAGTAGATACGCGCGCTGACGCGCTCGCTGCTGAGGCCTGCATAGAGCTCGGTATAGTTCACCGTATATTTGACGGCGTCATAGTCGGTGGCGTTGGTGTTGCTGGCGCCTACCTCCCAGGACAGCCCCTGCGCCAGGCGGTGCGAATAGCCGGCATAGGCGGTGAAGCCCAGCATCTCGACCCCGTCGTGGGCCGCGTCTACGGCGATCGCCGAGGCCCCGGCGTAGGCGCCGCTGGAATGGTCGTAGGCGAGGTTCAGGGACAGCGTCGGCCGCCCCTCGCTCAGCGAGATCCCGCGATACTGATAGTCCGATTGCAAAGTGGCGCTGAACGCCGCCTGGGCCGCCGCGTGGCCCGCGGGCGCCAGCGCCAGCACCGCCGCCAGAGCCCTGGCGCGCCGGCTAGCGGGCGGCGTCAGGCGAATTGCTTGGGGCTCGAGCGCAACCGCAGCCACAGGGACCCGAGGCCTTGAGCAGGCTGGCGCAGGCGTCGATGGTTCCGCCGCGGGCGGCGACCAGCGCAGCGGCCGTGTCGGCGCGGGATGAACGCTCGCGCAGCAAGGCGAACAGGCCGCTGACATGCGCCGCCGCATAGGAGCTCCCATTGACCATCACCCAGCGTCCGCCCGGCTGCGTGGTCGGCACATCGCGACCCGGCGCCACATATATGCCTGATGCAAGCTCTGGCGACGACTCGTCCGTGACCGCCACCACACCGGCGTGCGAAGCGGGGAAGCCGCCCTGCGGCAGCCGGCCGTCATAGGCGCCGACTACCGTCACACCCCGCTCGAGGGCGGCGTCCAGCAGGCGCCCCAGCAGGGTGTCGGGCGGCCCGCTGAGGCTGAGATTGATCACCTGGGCGCGGCGGCTGACGGCGAAGTCGATCGCCTTCGCCAGGCTCAGGCTGTCGCAGACGGTGCCGCTCGTGATCATCTGGCCGGTCGCCTGCCAGCAGGCGCGCAGGCCGAGAAGCCGCGCTTCGGGCGCAACGCCCGCTATGCCCACGCCGTTGTCGGCTCGCGCGGCGATCACCCCGGCGATCCCGGTGCCATGAGCCTCGGCGACCGCCGGGTGATCGGGGACAAAATCGCGGCTCAGCTCGACCTGGCCGGCCAGGTCGGGATGGTCGAGCTGGATCTTGCTGTCGACCACCGCCACCCGCACGCTCTTGCCGGTGGCGATCTGGTGCAGGTCGGCCAGCCGCCAGGCCCGGGCGGCCGGCTGCACGCGGAACAGGGGATCGCCCGCGCCAGGCCCGGCGCTTTCCGCGTGATAGAGGTTCATCGGCTGGGCCCAGGCCACGGCCGGATCGTGCGACAGCTGGTCGGCGGCCTCGGCCGGCGAGCGGCCCGCCGGCACGGTCAGCACGAAACAGTCCACCCCTACCAGCGGCATCGGCCAGTCGCTGACCAGGGTCAGGCCGTGATCATGGGCCAGGCGGCTGGCGATGCGCCAGCGGGCGCTGTGGCCGAGGCCGTCGGCATAGGCGTCGCCATAGTCGCCGCTGGCGCGGTAGTGCGGCGGCGGCAGCCGCAGCATCACCAGCACCCGCTGGGCCTCGGCTGCGGCGTCGGCGGCCGGCGCGGCGGGCAGGGCGGTGGCGGGAGCGGCGAACCACAGGCCGGCGGCCGCGGCAAGGCTGGCGAGCAGGCGGCGCATCACGGCGGGCCGCTGGAATCGATCGGCTCGGCCAGCTCGACCGAGGGCTGGCGGCGCAGGCGGGCGATGGCCGCGCTACGGTCGGTGGCGGCGACGTGCAGCACATAGGCGTCGGCCGCGGTCGGGCCGTCCACCAGCCGCGCCCCGCCGGCCTTCAGCGCCGCACGCAAGTCCTGTTCGCGCGCGTCGGGACGGAAGATCACCACCACATTGCCGGCCGTCGGCGCCGTGGCCTGTGCGCTCAGCGTATGATAGCGGGCCTCTGGATTTCTGGGCGGGGTGACCAGCACCAGGGTCAGGGCCGCCAGGGCCGGACCGGCCAGGGCCCAGCCGAGCCAGGGCGCGGCGGCGCGAATGCCGGGACCCGTCAGGGCGACACCACCGCCCAGCCGACGTCCCCCGAAGCCCCGCACGTTCAGGCCGCGCCAGCCGACGGCGCTGCGGCGCGGCGGCGCAGCGGTGGGCGCCGGGGTCCAGGCAGGCGCCTCCGCCTCGATCGGCAGGTCGGCGACCGCCGCGCACAACCGGCGCTCCAGGGCGAGATCCGCCTGGCATTCCGCGCAACCGGCGATGTGAGCCTCCGCCAGGGCCTGTTCGGCAGGCTCCAGGCTCGAGGTGACGAACCAGGGCAGCAACAGCTGGACCCGCTCGTGTTCTTCGTCGTGCAGTCTGATGACGTTTCCCATGGGCCAGGCTCTCACAGCCAGTCGACCAGCTGGCCGGCCAGCTTGCGCTTGAGGTGCCGGCGCGCGTGGAACATCCGCGTCTTTATGGTGTCGACGGGGCAGTTCATGATTTCGGCGATCTCTCGGTATCCGTTCTCGTGAAAATAGGTCAGGTCCACCACCGCCCGGTGGTCGGCGGAAAGCTCGCTGATGGCGTCCCACAGCACCTTGCGCACCTGCTGGTCGCCGACCTGCTGCTCGGGTCCGGCCTCGAGGCTGGGGCGGGTCTCAGCATGCTTGTCCTCGAGGGGGTCCTGGTTCCGATGCAGGGCCTTCAGGGCCTTGCGGTAGGCGATGGCGAACACCCAGGTCGAGACCTTGCTGGTCCCGTCGAAGCTGTGCGGCCGGTTCCAGACCACCATCATGGTGTCGTTCAGCACCTCCTCCGTCATCTGCCGGCGGCGCGTCATGTTGATCAGGAACCGCGTCAGCCGGGGGCGATAGATCCGGTAGAGCTCGTCGAAGGCGCGTCCGTCCCCGTCGGCGATCCGGCTGATCAGCCGGGCCTCCTCGGCCGGTCCAGGCGATGTCGCCGCCGTTCTCGGCCGGCTTTTCACGGTGTTCTGCCTCTGCAGCATCCAACGCTCCGGTGCTGCTTGGTTTTATTCCGTCTTGCGCCGTTCAGGTTCAACTATCCGCGAGCGGGCGGCGCTATTCGGCGGGAAGGATCGCTGGCGGCGCCTTGGCGGGCTTGGGCGCGAGGCTCTCTAGGGCCCGGACGAAGGGGGTGATCAGGCCGCCGGTGATGGTGTGCGGCGCCTCCTCGCCGGCCTCGACCCCATACACGATCGGTTCGCGCGCCTTGGCGGGGATGCGCAGGGTGCCAAACAGCCAGTCGTAGACGGCCAGGCAGCTGCCGAGGTTCTTGCCGAAATGCGCCGGGTCGGCCGAGTGGTGGATCTGGTGGTGCGCCGGGCTGGCGAACACCCGGCCCCAGCGGCCGGTGAAGGCGATCCAGACGTGCGAGTGCTGCAGATGCACGGTGACGAAGATGAAGCCCAGAAGGATCAGGTTCGAGCCGTCGAGATTGATGTCGTCCGTCAGCCGTCCGGCCAGATAGCCGCCGGCCCCGCCCACCAGGCCCGTGACGATGGCCAGGATGTTGAAGAACTTCAGCGTGTCCACCGGATGAACGCGAAATACGGTGAGCGGCGTCAGGGTCTCGGCTGTGTGATGGACACGGTGAAATTCCCACAGGACCGGCACGGTGTGGGCCAGCCAGTGGTCCAGCCAGTAGGCGAACTCATAGGCTAGGAACAGGGCCAGGGTCAGCAGGCCCCGCACCAGCCAGGGGTTCAGCGGGACCGGCGACCTTTGGCCGAAAAGGCCGGTCAGCTCTCCCGCCGTCCAGTGCGCCACAGTCGAATAGGACAGCAGGCCCCAGCCGATCAGCCCGCCCAGAGCGAACAGGTTCAGCATGAAGAAGCCCAGGTCCGACCTGGTCGAGGCGCTGCGCAGGATGCGGCGCGGGAACATGGCTCGGGGGATCAGCTTCAGGTTCCAGCGCCGTCCGCGCGCGCGACGCTGCAGCATCATGGCGGCGGTGGCGATCAGGAAGGCCGCAGCCAGGGAATAGACCGAAAACGACGAGCCCGGCTTGAACAGCACGCCCAGCAAGAGACCGAGCTCGACCTTGAGCTTGGCCGCGAGCGCCGCGGCAAGCTGGGTGAGGATCGGGGGCAGGGAGGCGGGACCGGCCATGAACGGCAGCCTAGCCTTATCGCGGTAAGGCCTTGGTTAAGCCGCGCCGGCGATCAGTCGCCCTCTTCGGCCGCGCCCGCCACTCGAACCGCCTTTGCGATCCTTGACCCTGCCGGGAGGCATCTTGACGACCTGGGCTATGCTTGCGGACACTATGCCGCAGAAAGTTTTCGGGTTTGAAATCGCCCGACGACATCTGAGGGCGCATAGTACGGATCGAGCCCCGTGGCGCCGCCCCACAGTCCCCCTCCCATATACCGGCGGCCGCGCCCGCGGGGCTCACCCCACCTCTTAATCGCTCAGAACGCGACGCGCCCCAGGAGCCCCTTGGGATCGAAGAGGCGTTTCAGGCCCGCAGCCGCCGCCTGGTCGGCCGGGGCCGCGTAGCGTCGGTAGTAATCGATATTGTATGGGCCCAGGCCATGCTCGGCGCTGAAACTGCCGCCGTGGCCGTGGACGGCGCGGTCGTAGACGAGGTCGCGCACCTGCAAGACCACGGCGGGGTCGTAAGGATGCGGCGCGTCCTTGGGCCAGACCAGGTTGAAGTGGTCGCCGCCATCGCCCAGATGGCCGAAATCACAAAGCTTGAGGAACGGCCAGGCTCGCGCCAGCTCGGCGGTCATCTCGGCGCGGAAGGCGGGCAGGGCGGTGCGGGGAAAGGCGAGGTCGAAGGCGATGACCTGGCCCTCGGCTGCGACGCCGGCGGGGAGGGCGTGGCGGATCGCCCACAGCTCTCCGCCGCGGCCGACCAGGGCGTCGCTCAGCAAGGCGTCGGGGCCCTCCATGCATTCGCCGAGCACGCCCATCAGGATCTGCTCGACATCGACGCCGCTGTCCGGCCCGGCGGTCGAGCACAGCTCCACGAGCAGGGCGTAGTCCGGCGGCCCGCCGCCGCCGAAGGGATTGCGCAGCTGGGGCGCATGGCGCAGGGCCGCGGTCAGGGCGTTCTTGGACATGCCCTCCGCGGCGGTAAGAAATTCTCCCGCCTGTTCCTCCAGTCGCCGGACGAGCTCCGGCAGGACAGCGTGGGACACCGGGATAGCCAGAGCGGTGGCGGTCTGCCGCGGCAGGGGGTGCAGGTTCAGGCAGGCGCGCGTGACGATCGCCAGCGCGCCGCCAGAGCCGGCGAGCAGAGACTTCAGGTCCAGGCCGGAATTGTTTTTCCGCAGCCCGCGCAGGTCGCCGACCACGCTGGCCTCCTCGTCGGCGATCACCGCTTCGAGGCCCAGCAGGTTGTGGCGCACGTCGCCATAGCGGATCAGCCGGGCCCCGCCGGTGTTGGTGGCGATCATGCCGCCGATCGTGGGGTCGGCGCCGAGGTCGATGGGAAACGATAGGCCGTGCGGCTCGGCGGCGGCGTTCAGGGCGCTGAGCCGGGTTCCTGCTCCCACGACGGCGGTGCGGGCGGCGGGATCCAGGACCGGGGACCCGGCCAGGCGTTCCAGGCTGAGGACGATCTGTTCGCCGCTCTCGTCCGGGGTGCTGGCGGCCACCAGGCCGGTATTGGCGCCCTGGGGCACAAGGCGCACGCCCGCCGCGTAGGCGTAGCGGACCACGGCGCGGACCTGCTCGACGCTCGCCGGCCGCACGACCGCGGCGGCCCGCCCGGCGCCGCCATAGCGGATGCCCTGCTCGAAGCGGGCGAAGTCGTCCCGGGCTACGACGCCCGCCTCGCCCACCAGGGCGGCGAGGTCTTTCTCGAGGGACGGGCGCGCGGTCATTGGGCTCAAGCCGCCGCGGTCATCTTGAAGATGCCCTGGGCGTTGCCGCTGTCGAAGCCGAGGTCGAGGCGGCCGGCGTCGGGCGCGACATCGCGTTCGATGAATTCGAAGAACGAGCCTGGGCAATCCCTGTGCAGCAATCGGCCCTCCGCATCCAGGAAGTCGCGTTCGACCACATCGGCCTTGAACGCAGTCTGCTTCACCCGGCCCGATCGCGACACCTCGATCTTGTCCTTCAGCGGCCTTTTCAGCGTCCGCTGGCGCTCGACGACCTCGTCCAGGTTTTCCACGCGGTCGGTCGCGTGGTTGAAGGCGTTCCCTTCGGTGGCGATCCAGGCCATCTCGGCCGACTCGGCGCGCAGGGTCTCGTAGTCGGCCAGGCATGGGGTCGAATGCCGGCGCGAGAAGCAGGCGAGGAGCTTGGGCAGCAGGGCCGCAGCCTCCGCCACGGGCAGGGCGCCGCGGGCGCTGAGCTCAGCCAGGCGGCGCAGGTCCTCGGCCGATAGCGGGTCCTTGGAGGTGGCGGTGACGCGGGCGACCGCGGCCTGGAAGGCGGGCGAGAAGCGCTTGGGGTGCAGTTCGGAGACGAAGAACTGCGGCAGGTCCTCGGGGAAATCGATATGGGTGTAGGAGCGGCCGGTCATGCCCAGCCGGTCCAGGGGATAGACGGCGGTCATGTCATAGCCGAGGGGCTCCAGCACCCGGGCGATCGCCGCCCGGCCGGCGGGCAGGGCGCCCATGCCGGCCAGGTCCACGGTGCGCAGGGCGCCGTGGTCGAACACCAGTTGGCGACCCTCGGCGACCAGGTCCTCGACATAGGCGCGGGCCGTGGGGACGCGGCCCAGGAGATCGTCCAGCAGGGCGAGGTTCATGGCCTGGGCGACTATGGCGCGGGGGGCGTCTTCGCCCACGGCTTCGGCGATCTCCGGGCGGATGGCGGTCATGGCGAACAGCTCGGCCGGACTGCGCTCGGTAACGACCGCCGACAACAGGCGAACCAGAACGGTTTTAGACGGTTTGATCATGTTCTTGCGCCTCTGGAGACCAGCCATGGCTCTATGATGGCGGATCTCGCGGTGCGAAATCGCTATTCCGGCATCAAATCATTCTGATATGGAATGAACATGCCGCGCATCCTGCCGAACCTCAGCCAACTGGAGGCCTTCGAGGCCACGGCGCGGCTCGGAACGGTGTCGCGGGCGGCGGGCGAACTCAGCCTGACCCAGAGCGCGGTCAGCCGCCAGATCCTCAGCCTGGAGGCGGCCCTGGGCGTCGCCCTGTTCGTGCGGGTGCGCAAGCGCCTGGCGCTGACCGAGGCCGGCCTGAGCTATCTGGAGGAGGTGCGGGCCAGCCTCTCGGGCCTGGAGGCGGCGACCGAGGCCCTGCGCGCTGCGCGCGGGCGAGGCGGGGTCTTGAACCTGGGCGTGCCGCCGACCTTCGCCGCCGCCTGGCTGGTGCCACGCCTGGGCGGCTTTCAGGCGGCCTATCCCGAAATCCGCGTCCGCCTCGCCACGCGGCTGGAGCCGTTCGACTTCACCTTCGATCCCCTGGACGCGGCGATCCATTTCGGCGGGCCGGACTGGCCGGGCGGGGCCACCGAGCTTCTGGCGCACGAGGACCGGGCGGCGGTGGCGGCGCCCGCCCTGGCCGAGCGCATGGCCTCAGCCGAAGACGTGGCCACAGCGCCCCGGATCCAGATCACCTCCCGCCCCTTCGCCTGGCGCGAGTGGTTCGAGGCGTTCGGCCTGGCCGAGCCCGCGACGCCGGCCCGGCTGCATGTCGACACCTTCGCCATGGCGGCCGAGGCGGTGTTCGCCGGCCTGGGCGCTGCGGTGCTGCCGATCTTCGCCGTGGCCGGAGCTTTGGCGGACGGCCGCGCGCGACTCGTGCTGGACCAGCGGCTGAGGAGCGAGCAGGCCTACTATCTGGCCACGCCCGCGGCGCGCGGCGCCCACTATCCGCTCGCCGCCTTCCGCGCCTGGCTCAAGCGCGAACTCGCGCGCGAAGGGCATGGCCTTGCCGAAGCCGCCGTGAAATAGCTTGAGCATCGCCCCATATTCGTCGATAGCGCGGACAAACGAGCCGGGAGGGCTGAAAGCGTGAGCGTAAACCAGGCGAGCCATGAGGCCGCGCCGGAACTCGGCAAGACCCTGGCTTCGCGCCACGTCACCATGATCACCATCGGCGGCATCATCGGCGCCGGCCTGTTCGTAGGCTCCAGCGCCTCGATCTCGACCGTCGGGCCGGCGGTGATCGTCTCCTACGGCCTGGCCGGGCTGGTGGTGCTGCTGGTCATGCGCATGCTGAGCGAGATGGCGGTAGCCTATCCCAAGATCGGCGCCTTCACCGAATACGCCCGCGAGGGGCTGGGCAACTGGGCCGGCTTCGCCAACGGATGGCTGTACTGGTACTTCTGGGCGATCACGGCGGCCATCGAGGCCATCGCCGGCGCCAAGCTGATCCACGACAACTGGCTGCCGGGCCTCGAGCCTTGGCAGATCAGCTGCGGCCTCCTGGCCGCGCTCACCGGGGTCAACCTGATGTCGACCCGCTCCTATGGCGAGTTCGAGTTCTGGTTCGCCTCGATCAAGGTAGCGGCGATCATCGGCTTCATTGTGGTCGGCCTCGGCTTCGTGCTGAGCCACAGCCCCGTGGCCCAGGCGGCGAACCTGACCAGCCATCGCGGCTTTTCGCCGTTCGGCCCGACCGCGGCGATCAGCGGGGTGGTCAGCGTGATCTTCGCCCTGTGCGGGGCCGAGATCGCCACCATCGCCGCCGCCGAGAGCCCGGAACCGGCCAAGGCCATCGCCCGGCTGACCGGTTCGGTGATCACCCGCATCCTTTTGTTCTACGTCGCCTCGATCACCCTGATCGTGATGATCGTGCCGTGGGACCAGATCCATTCCGGCAGTTCGCCCTTCGCCGCCGCCCTGAACGCCATGCACCTCGGCGTGGTGGCCAAGGCGATGAATCTGGTGGTGCTGACAGCGGTGCTGTCGTGCCTGAACTCGGCGATCTATGTCACCTCGCGGGTGCTGTTCACACTGGCCGCCAAGGGCGATGCCCCGCGCGCCCTGGTTCGCCTGGACAGCCGCAAGGTGCCCTCGCGCGCGATCCTGTTCTCCAGCATCTCCGGGGGGCTGGCCATCACTCTGCAGATTGTCTCGCCGGACAGAGCCTTCGCCTTCCTGGTCAACGCCTCGGGCGCGGTGATGCTGAGCATCTATGCGATCACCGCCCTGGCGCAGATCCGCCTGCGCCGCCGCCTTGAGAAGGTCGCGCCCGAGCGGCTGACGGTGAAGATGTGGCTGTTCCCCTGGCTGAGCTATGCTGCCATAGCGGCGATCGTCGGCGTGATGGGGGCCATGCTGCTGCTACCCGACCGGCGGCCGGAGGTGCTGTCGGGCCTGGCCTGCGTCGCCGTGGTGCTGGCGCTCTTCGCCGCCTTCCGGATGGGCCGCGGCCAGCCGGCGCCCAAGGCCCGGGAGGCCGAGGCCGGCTGAGGTCTCTGCCGGCTTTTGTCGCGCAGGGACGCCCGCCTCCTCGTCGGGGGGGCAGGCGCCCGTCACGAGGCTCCAACCCCAAGCCCATCCCCTTCCCCACACGGAAGAAGGGGTTCTCGGCCTCAGAAGATGCTTTCGGTTTCGCGCAGGAAGATCTTCTTGCCGGCCAGCTTTTCGCGCAGGGCGACGACGTCCAGGGCCAGCTTTTCGTCGATCTGGGGGTCGGCGCGCTGCACGATCAGCTCGGCGCCGGCCTCGGTCAGGACCTTGGTCAGATAGGCCACCAGGGTCGTCTTGCCCTTGTGTTCCCGGCCGGAAACTTCGACTTCGATATCATAGACAATGCTCATCAAACGGTCCTTCGTCAGGCTGGGCGCTCACGGCCCGGGGCGCGCGGTCCGGGCAAGGCGATTCCCGCCGCACATTCCGCCATCGGATCATGCCAGCGCAATGGGTCAGGCTGATGACAGTCGCGGCGACGCGATCGCCGATTCACGCGGCCAGCTTTCGCGCGCGCCGAGCTATTCGCCCGCCGATGCAAGCTATGATATACAGTCACGCTTGATTCAGGTGGAGGGGGAATGGCTGAGGAGCAAGGGGGCTTACGGCGCCTGCTGTCGCTGCGCGGGCGCTGTTCGCGCGCTGCGAACGGATGGTTTGTCTTAGTCAGCTTCGTCTGTTTTGCTGCCGCCTTGCTGGTCGCCTTGGCGGCCGGGCTACCCCTCCTGCCAACAGTCGTGGTCACCGTCATGGTCCTGGCCGCGCCTGGCTTCATATTTTCCATCAGGCGACTGCATGACGTTGGGCTATCCGGATGGTTCATACTGCTCTTCGCCGTCCCAATCGTCGGTGGGATCTTCTCCTGGTCGGTCGTCTTCAAGCGCGGCCAGGTCGGCGCCAACAAATATGGCGACCCTCCATTGAAAACGGCGGCTTCCCGTCCCTCGAAGCCCGGCAGGGAGTGGGCCCTGGCCGTCTCGGGCTCCGTTGCGGTGTTTGCGGCGCTTCTTTCCTTCAGGATTTTCGGCTTTCAGCCTTACACAATTCCTTCGGCCGCCATGGAGCCGAGCCTGTCCGTGGGCGACTACGTCTTCGTCTCCAAGGCCGCCTATGGCGTCTCGAAGCATTCATTTCCGTTCAGCCCGCCATTGTTCCACGGTCGCATCTTCAATCGCGCGCCCCGGCGCGGGGATATCGTGGTCTTCAAGCTGCCGCGGGACCCGAAGGTGGATTACATCAAGCGCCTGATCGGTCTGCCGGGCGACAGGGTCCAGATTCGGTCGGGCGTGGTGTTCGTGAACGGCCGGCCGATGGATCGAAAGCAGGTCGGCGCGAGTACAGAGAGCATGGGCGGTGGATTTGACGTACCTGTCGACGTCTATCAGGAGACCACCTCGGAAGGACGCAGCTATCGGACCTATTCCTACGGCAAGAACCAGGTTTCGGAAAACACCGGCGTCTATGTGGTGCCGCCGCATTGCTACTTCACGATCGGCGACAATCGCGACAATTCCCTGGACAGCCGCTTTGACCCCGGCATGGCATTCGAGGCGACCGGACCATCGAACTGCGGCTGGGACAATGCCGTCGACGCCTATGTTCCGGATGAAAAAGGCGTCGGCTTCGTTCCTGAGGAGAACCTCGTCGGTCAGGCCGAACTGGCCGTCGCCCTGACCGGGAAGCCGCGCCTGCGCTGGTTGGCCGGGCGGTAGCCAGGCGGCGTCTCTTGCTCCTAGCCTATTACCTGCCGCGTAATTGAGAACATCCGGCGTCTTCGCCAGTTTCGCCAGGCCTGGACGGTCCAGGCGCGAGACACCGATGGAGACGAAGTCCATGACCGACCCCGCCAAGATCGCCGAACGCTACATCGCCGCCTGGAACGAGACCGACGCCGGCCGCCGCCAGGCCATGCTGGCCGAGGGCTGGACCGAGAGCGCCAGCTATCTCGACCCGATCATGCAGGCCAGGGGGCATGACGAGATCGGGGCCATGATCGGCGCCGTGCACCAGCGCTTCCCCGGCTTCCGCTTCAGCCTCGAGGGCAAGGTCGACGGCTATGGCGACCAGGTCCGCTTCTCCTGGGCCCTGGGCCCGGCCGGCGCCGAGGGCGTCATCAAGGGGACCGACTTCGCCGTGGTCGAAGGCGGGCGACTGAAGTCAGTGACGGGGTTCCTGGACCTGGTCCCTGCCAGCGCCTGATGCGTTCGGCCTGCCGCCAGGGGCGAAGCAGCCTATATGCGGAATGGACGAGGGAGCGAGCTCGGCATGAGCGCTATCGACAACCGCGCGGTGCGGCCCCTGGCGGCCGGCGACTACCTGCGCCTCTGGCGCCAGCGGCGGCGGATGAGCCAGCTGGACTTCGCGCTGGAGGCGGAGATCTCGCAGCGGCACCTGAGCTTCATGGAAAGCGGGCGCGCCACCCCGAGCCGCGAGATGCTGATGCGCCTGGCCGAGCGGCTGGACGTGCCCCTGCGCGAGCGCAACGCCATGCTGTTGGCCGGGGGTTATGCGCCGATGTTCGCTGAGCGCACCCTGGACGATCCGGCCATGGCCGCCGCCCGCCAGGCGATCGAGCTGGTGCTGAAGGGGCACGAGCCGTTTCCGGCCCTGGCGGTGGATCGGCACTGGAACCTGGTGGCGGCCAACGCTGCGTTGCAGCCGATGCTGGCCGGGGTCACCGACTTGAGCCTGCTGGAGCCGCCGGTCAACGTGCTGCGGCTCAGCCTGCATCCGGGCGGGGTGGCGCCGCGTATCGCCAACCTGGCCGAATGGCGCATGCACATCTTCGATCGCCTGCGCCGGCAGATCGCGGTGACCGGCGACGCGGTGCTGGGCGAGCTTCTGAACGAGCTGATGGCCTTTCCGGTCGCCGGCGGCGTCGCCAGCCTACACCAGGGCGCGCCGACCGACCACGGCGGGGTCGTAGTGCAGCTGCAGCTGGCTACCGAGGCGGGGCTGTTGTCGTTCTTCTCCACCACCACCGTATTCGGCACACCGCGCGACATCACCCTGGAGGAGCTGGCGCTGGAGGCCTTCTATCCGGCCGACGCCGAGACCGCCGAGGCCTTGCGCCGGATCGCGGGGTCTGCTGCTTAAGCAGCCGCAGCGAAAAGGAGCGGCCATGAGCGAGCGGGTCCACGTCCTGGTCACCGGATCCAGCCGCGGGATCGGGGCCGCCATCCGTGACGAGCTTGCGGCGCGGAGCGCTCGCGTGATCGGCCACGGCCGTCGCGACGAGGGCGATCAGCTGGGCGCGGACCTGGCCGATCCGGCGGCGGCTGATCGGCTGTGGGACCGGGCGCTGGAGCGGCTGGACGGGCGCATCGACGTGCTGATCAACAATGCCGGGGTGTTCGAGGACGCCGTGCCCGAAGCCAGCGACGAGGCCTGGCGGGCCGCCTGGAGCCGGACGATGCAGATCAACCTGCAGGCCAGCGCCGATCTCTGCCGACGCGCGGTGCTGCACTGGCGGGAGCGGGGCGCCGGCGGGCGCATCGTCAATATCGCCAGCCGCGCCGCCTATCGCGGGGATTCGCCCGCGCACTGGCACTATGCCGCGTCCAAGGCTGGCATGGTGGCCATGACCAAGTCGATCGCCCGCGCCTATGCGGCCGAACAGATCCTGGCCTTCGCCGTCTGCCCCGGTTTCGTGGTCACCGACATGGCGACCGACTGGCTGGCCGAGCGCGGCGCTGCGGGCGTCGCCGCCGACATTCCGCTGGGCCGCGCGGCCGAGCCGCTTGAGGTGGCGAGCCTGGCCGCCTATCTCGCCCTCGACGCCGGGCCGTCCATGACCGGCGCCGTGCTAGATATCAACGGGGCGAGCTACGTCCGATAGATAAAGGGGAGAAGCGGCATGGCCGACGATGCGGCGGCGAATGCGGCCCAGGCCGAATACTGGAACACCGGCGCGGGCGAGACCTGGGCCGAGATGCAAGACATCCTCGACCGCCAGATCCAGCCCCTGGGCGCGCCGGCGCTGAAGGCCCTGGCGGTAAAGGCCGGCGAACGGGTGCTGGACATCGGCTGCGGCTGCGGCCAGAGCAGCCTGCAGCTGGCCGAGGCCGTTGGGCCCGAAGGGCAGGTGGTCGGCGTCGACATCTCCCGGCCGATGCTCGAAGTCGCGCGCAGCCGGGCCATGGGGCCGGTGGAGTTCCGCGAGGCCGACGCCCAGACCGCCGATCTGGGCCACGGTTCGTTCGACGCGGTCTTCTCCCGCTTCGGGGTGATGTTCTTCGAGGATCCCGCGGCGGCCTTCGCCAATATCCGAAAGCATCTGAAGAGCGGCGGCCGGATGGCCTTCATCTGCTGGCGCGCGCCGCAGGAGAGCCCCCTGATGACAGCGCCCATGATCGCCGCCGCGCCCTTTCTGCCGCCGCAGGAGCCGATGGACCCGCTGGCGCCGGGGCCGTTCGCCTTCGCCGACCCGGAGCGGCTACGGGGCATTCTGCAAGGGGCCGGCTTCACCGGGGTCGCCATCGAGCCGTTCGAGGCCAAGGTGGGGTCCGGCGACCTGGAGCAGAGCGTGGCCGTTGCTTTCCGCATCGGGCCGCTGGGGCGCGCCATTCGCGAGCACCCCGACAAGCGCGAGGTGGTCACCGACGCCGTACGCGCGGCCATCGCCCCCTATGTCACGCCCGAGGGGGTGCGCATGCCGGCGGCGATCTGGGTGGTGACGGCGACGGTAGAGTAGCTGACTGTAATATTTGTCCACTCATCCCGGCGAATGCCGGGACCCAGATCGTATGGCACAGTAGTGTGCCGAAAAATCATGGAGCTCAATTTGGCGCCGACTGAGTTCTATGATCTGGGTCCCGGCATTCGCCGGGATGAGCGGCGATTTAATGCCCGTGACGGCGGCCTGAACCTCACCCCATCGGGTACATGATCTCCTTCGACACCGCGTCGATCGCCTTCATCACCCCGTCCTCCAGCACCAGGTCGGCGGCGGCGAAGATGTCGTCGAGCTGGTTCTCATGGGTGGCGCCGACGATGGTCGAGGCGACGAAGTCGTGCTGCTTGCTCCAGGCGGTGGCCAGGGTCACCGGCGAGATCCCGGCCTCGGCGGCGATGCCGGCGAAGCGCGCGGTCGAGGCCAGGCTCTTCTCGTTGACATAGCGTCGGGCCATCACCGCCTGTCGCCCGCCGATCTGAAGGTAGTTGGAGAAGCGCGCGCCCTCGGGCGTCGCGCCATCCTGGTACTTGCCTGACAAGACCCCGCCGCCCAGGGGCGAATAGGGGATCAGGCTGACCCCCTCGTGGCGGCAGATCTGGGCCAGATCGTCTTCGAAGCGGCGGTTGTTCAGGCTGAAATTGTTCTGGATGGTGTCGTAGCGGCGAAAGCCGTTGGCGTCCGACACCGCCAGGCTCTTCATCAGGCCCCAGCTGGTCTCGTTGCTGCAGCCGGTCACCCGCACCTTGCCGTCGCGCACCAGCTCGTCCAGCGCCTCCAGGGCCTCGTCATAGCGGGCGCCGTGGTCGGGCCAGTGGGTCTGGTAGAGGTCGATATAGTCGGTGCCCAGCCGCTTCAGGCTGGCCTCGACCGCGCGGACGATGTTGTGCCGGTCGAGCGCAGTCATGCCGGCGCGCTGCGAGCCCTTGATCCAGCCGTGGCTGGGGCCGCAGACCTTGGTGGCGATGATGATCGCGTCACGGTTCTTGGTCTTCAGCCAGCGACCGACGATCTCCTCGGTGCGGCCGGCCCATTCTTCCTTGGGCGGCACGGGATAATTTTCCGCCGTGTCGTAGAAGTTGATCCCCGCCTCGAAGCTGCGGTCGAGGATGCGGTGGGACATGGCTTCGTCGGCCTGATTGCCGAAGGTCATGGTGCCCATGCAGATGGACGACACATAGACGGCGCTCTTGCCCAGACGCTTGCTCTGCATGGTGTTTCCTCGCTTACTTTCCGTGGGACAGCCACGGCCGCCTGGGCGGCCCGGTGCGTTTCGATTCAATCCTTACTCGACGACAAGCGCGTGAAGATCAACAGTGCGTGTCAATCTCAGCCCCGATTCAACGCCCAAAAGGACCTGGCCGCATGAGCCTCCAAGATTTCGAAGCCCAGAGCCTGGACGGCGCCCCGGTGCGGCTGGCCGACTATGCCGGCCAGGTGCTGCTGATCGTCAATGTGGCGAGCCACTGCGGCTTCACCCCGCAATATGAAGGGCTGGAGGCGCTCCACCGCAAGTTCAAGGACCGCGGCTTTTCCGTGCTGGGCTTTCCCTGCAACCAGTTCGGCGCCCAGGAGCCCGGCGACGCCCGCGAGATCGCCACCTTCTGCAGCCTGACCTACGACGTGACCTTCCCCATGTTCTCCAAGATCGAGGTCAATGGACCCAAGGCGCATCCGCTCTATGGCTGGCTGAAGGGGCAGAAGAAGGGGCTTTTCGGCTCGGAGGGGATCAAGTGGAACTTCACCAAGTTCCTGATCGGCCGGGACGGGGCGGTGCTGCGCCGCTACGCCCCCTCGGCCAAACCCGAGGCGATCGAGGCGGACATCGAAAAGCTGCTCTGATCCGGGCCTTGCCGTCGCCGCGATCAGCGGTCAACCTCGCCGCGCAAAGGCGAGGGGCTTTCTATGAAATTGGCGATCACGGCATGCGCGCTCATCTGCGCGGCGACCACGGCGGCTGCGGCGCCGGCCAAGCTTGAGGACCTTGCCAGGCCGCCGGCTGACGCCCTGGCCTTCTCCATCGTCTCCACCGCTGGGATCCACGGTCATTCGTTCCGCTGGAAAGTGGCGGACGGGTCGTGGATGGGCCGCGAGAGCCTGAACCTGCGTGGGCAGATCTTCGAGGTCGACAGCCGCGCGCACCTGGGCGCCGACGGCATGATCGACCACCTGGCGGTGCGCGGCTTCACGCCCCAGGGCGATGCGGCCGAGACCTTCGACATCGCCGGCGGGAGCGCAAGCTGGAAGAGCCCGGTGGACGGCGCCTCGGCCGCCTACACGGCGCCGGCGGAATACATAGCCTTCGGTGGGCCGATCGATCCGCTCGCCGATTTCGTCGAGGCGCTGGCCGCCGCGCCCGGCCGTTCTCTGGCCCTGCTGCCCGGCGGCCAGGCCCATGCCGAGCCGCTGACGACGCTGGATGTGGGCCGGGGCGAGACCCGCCAGACCATCGCCGCCTATGCCGTCACCGGCCTGAACAATACGCCGGTGGTGATCTGGCTGGACGCCAAGGGCCGCTTCTTCGCCGTCGACCAGGGCCTTTTATGGGTGCGCGCCGGCTATGAGGGCGAGGAGACCGCGATCGAGAAGGCACAGGACGGGGCCATGGCGGCCCGCTCGCCGGCCATCGCCAAAAACCTGGCCAAGAACCCGGCCGGGCCGATCGCCTTCACCCATGTGCGCGCCTTTGTCGGCGGCGACCACTTCGCCGAGGACGAGACGGTGGTGGTGGACAAGGGGGTGATCACCGCCGCAGGGCCTGCGGCCAGCACCCCGGCGCCGGCGGGCGCCCAGATCGTCGACGGCGCCGGCAAGACCCTGGTTCCCGGCCTCTGGGACTCGCACCAGCACGTGGGCGACGATTCCTCTGGCCCGCTGCTCTTGTCGCTGGGGATCACCTCGGCGCGCGATCCTGGCAACAACAACGCCCTGACCATCGCCCGGGCCCAGCGCCGGGCCAAGGGCGAGCTTCTGATGCCGCACGTCTATCCCTCGGTGCTGATCGACGGGAAGGGGCCCTACACCGCCCAGCTCGGCTCGGTGGCGACCTCGCAGGACGAGGCCCTGGCCATCGTGCGCAAGGCCAAGGCCGACGGTTTCGTGGCCATCAAGTTCTACGGCACCTTCAATCCCGCCTTGGTCAAGGCCACGGCGGCCGAGGCGCACCGGCTGGGCCTGCATGTGCACGGCCACCTGCCAGCCGGGATGCGCCCGACCGAGGCCATCGCCGACGGCTATGACGAGATCACCCACATCTATTTCGTGGCCATGCAGGCCATGCCGGACGCGGTGGTGACCAAGTCCAACAGCATCGCGCGCATGGCCGGCCCGGCGCGCTACGCCAAGGACATGGACCTGAACGCCGAGCCGATGAAGTCGCTGATCGCCGAGATGGCGGCGCGCAAGATCACCTCGGACCCGACCCTGGTGGTGGTGGAAAGCCTGATGGTCCCGGAAAACGGCGAACTGTCGGCCGCCTATGCGCCCTTTGTCGGGACCCTGCCGCCGACGGTGGAGCGCGGCTTCCGCCAGGGCGGGCTGGAAGTGGCGCCCGACCTGACTCGCGCTCACTATCGCGAGAGCTTCGCCAAGCTGGTTGCCCTGGTCGGCGCCATGCACAAGGCCGGTGTGCCGATCGTCGCCGGCACCGACGGGACTGGGATGGAGCTGGTGCGCGAACTGGAGCTTTACGTCCAGGCCGGCTTCACCCCCTCCGAGGCCCTGGCCAGCGCGACCCTCGCCACCGCCCACCTGGTGGGCGCCGATGGCCACACCGGCTCGATCGCGGTGGGCAAAGACGCCGACCTGGTGCTGGTCGAGGGCGATCCCTCGCACGACATCGGCGACCTGCGTCATACCCGCATGGTGTTGATGGACGGCAAGGTGATGGATGCCGACGCCCTGCGCGCCGCCGGCGGGCTATCCGCACGGCCGAAGTGGGCAGACTGAGGGCCAAGCGAAACATTTTTGATCGTGGCTAAAATTCCTGGCTGACAAAGCCTAGCTTCGCTGTGCGGCGCGCAGGACAAACCTTAGGTGAAAGCCTATGGTCCACCCCGTGAATGCTTATCGGTTGTTAGAAACACAGCACAGGACAACGACGCGATGAAGACCACATTTCTTATGCTGGCCGCCGGGGCGGCCCTGTTCGCCACTTCGGCTCTGGCCGAGCCCTATGTCGATTACACGCCGCTCAAGGGCGTCTGGCACGTGACCCGGGTCAAGGTCGAGCCGAACCGCGTGGACGACTATGTCACCGGCCTGAAGAAGCTCTGGGCGCCGGGGGAAGAGGTGGCCAAGAAGCACGGGGTGATCGATTCCTACGCCATCCGAATCAAGATCAACCCGGCGGACGGCCAGGCCAATGTACTCCTGATCGAGCACATCCCGAACATGGCGATGATGGAAGTCGACCAGGCCCGCGACCAGGCGATCGAGAAGGAAGTCCTGGCCCTGACGCCCAAGACCCAGGCCGACGCCAAGGTCAAGGAATTCGACGGCTACCGCACCTTCGTCGGCGACGACTACTGGACCGACATCGAGTTCACCAAATAGCGCCGCCCGATTCGACCGCAAGCGGCGGGGCGACGGCGGGGGCCTGGCGGGCGAAGTTCGCCTGACCAGACCCCATAGCCGACAAGGACCGCCGTGACCCTTCTGCTTGCCGAGTTCGAGCGCCGCCTCGCCGTCACTGACTGGACCGCCGCCGAGGCCGCCCTCGACGGCGAAGGCTGGGCGCGCCTACCCGCCCTGTTGTCGCCCAATGAATGCCGGGCCGTCGCGGCGCTCTACGACCAGGATGCGGGTTTCCGCAGCCGGGTGGTGATGGCGCGGCACGGCTTTGGCCGGGGCGAGTACCGCTATTTCGCCTATCCGCTGCCGGACCTGGTCCAGGCCCTGCGCGAGCGGCTCTATCCGCGCCTGGCGCCCATCGCAGACCGCTGGAACGCCCGAATGGGCCTGGGTCAGCGGTTTCCGGCGGAACACGCCGGCTATCTCGCCCGGTGTCATGATGCCGGCCAGACCCGCCCGACGCCGCTGCTGCTGCGCTATGGCCCGGGCGACTATAACTGCCTGCACCAGGACCTTTATGGCGAGCACGTGTTTCCGTTGCAGGTCGCCATTTTTCTGGACGAACCCGGCGCCGACTTCGAGGGCGGCGAGTTCGTGCTGACCGAGCAGCGGCCGCGGATGCAGTCTCGGCCAATGGTGGTCCCGCTGCGCCAGGGAGATGCGGTGGCCTTCGCCGTCGCCCAGCGCCCGGTCCGCGGCGCCCGGGGCGACTATCGGGTGACCCTGCGCCACGGGGTCAGCGCGCTGAGGTCCGGGCGGCGGCACACTCTGGGGATAATCTTCCACGACGCGACCTGAAGGATTACGGCGCAAAAGGGCTGGCGCGCGGGCGGGCGGGATGCTCAATTCCGGCCGAATTTGTCCGTCCCCGCTTTGTCCAGGACCCGCAATGCCGCCACGGCCGACCCGCAACCCACTCTATTTCTGGCTGTCGATGATGATCCGGGCCACGGCCCTGGTGGTGGTCGCAGGCCTGCGCTGGCCGGTGCTGTTGGATCTGGCGCACGGCAGCCTGGGGCCGTCGCCGGTCTATAGCCTGGTGACCCTGGCCGCGGTGCTGATCCTGTTCGGTCTCCTTGCCTGGCCGCTATGGCGGAGGTTCGGCGCCAGGGGATGATCCCCGGCGCCGCTCTCCGAGCTACTCGTTCGCGCTGACCAGGCAGAACATGGCGCCCTGAGGGTCCTGGGCCTGGACGATCCACTGGCCGCCCGGCACCTGGTGCGGGCCGTTGATCACGACCCCACCTGCGGCTTTCAGGCGATCCACGCCGGCGCGAACGCCATCGACGTTGAAGTAGAAGCTCCAGAACGGGCTGGGCAGGTTGGCCGGCTTGGTCATCATGCCGCCCACGGTCTCGCCGCCGTCGACGAACAGCTGGTAGATTCCCATCGGGCCCATGTCGTGGCTCTCGCCCTTGGTCCAGCCGAACATCTGTGAATAGAAGGCGAAGGCCTTTTCGCCGTCCGCCGCCATCAGTTCGCGCCAGGCGACATATCCGGACTCCGAGGGCAGGGCCGGCGGCGCCGGGGCGTCGCTGTAGGGCGTATGCATGCAGAACACCGCCCCTTGAGGATCGGCGACCACGGCCAGGCGCAGGACGCCGGGCACGTCGAAGGGCGGGCGATGAACGCTGCCGCCGGCGGCCTTCAGCCGTTCGACATAGGCGTCGACGTCGGGCACCGAGACATAACCGATCCAGACCGGGCCGGGGCCGCCCGCGTCCTTCGGCGTGACCATGATGCCGGCGACGCCGCGGTCGCCGACCTGCAGCACAGTGTAGGGCGGGCCTTCGGGGCTCGGCATCTCCTGCGCCGTCCAGCCCACCACCGCGCCGTAGAAGGCGGCGGCGGCCTTGGCGTCGGGGGCCATCAGTTCGTACCAGGTGAAGGATCCGTGCGGCTCGGACATGGCTCGTAAGCTCCGTTGGGGGGACGGGAGGATCGCTGCGGATAAGTTGATATCAACATGTCAGCGCGAGTCCAGCCCGTCTTTTCCGGCTTTCCTTGCGCTGCAGGCCGGGTTTGTCTGCGACCGGAACAATGAGAATCGCGGAGGGGGACATGGTGCGGATCAAGGGGGCCTTGTTGGCTAGCGCCCTGGCGGCGACCGGCTTTGTGGCTCACGCCCAGACAGCGAGCCTGATCCTCACCGGCGGCAAGGTCTGGACCGAGAACCCCGCCCAGCCGGAAGCGCAGGCCATCGCCATAGCCGGCGACAAGGTGCTGCTGGTGGGTGGCGACGCGGCGGTCAAGGCCCTGGTCGGGCCGGGAACGCAGGTGATCGACCTGAAGGGACGGCGGGTTACGCCCGGCTTCAACGACGCTCACGTGCACTTCATCGACGGCGGCGACGGCCTGGCCTCTGTGCAGCTGGGCGACGCCAATTCCCAGGCTGAGTTCCGCGCCCGCGTCGCCGCCTTCGCCAAGACCCTGCCCAAGGGAGCCTGGCTGAGGAACGGCAACTGGGACCACCAGCGCTGGAGCCCGGCCGAGCTGCCGACCCACCGGCTGATCGACGACGTCACCCCGGACAATCCGGCCCTCTTGTGGCGGCTGGACGGGCACATGGTGCTGGTCAACGCCCTGGCCATGAAGCTCGCCGGCATCGACCGCAGCACCAAAGACCCGCCCGGCGGCGAGATCGTGCGCGACGCCAAGGGCGAGCCCACGGGTGTGCTGAAGGACGCCGCCACCGACCTCGTCGAGCGGGTCATGCCGGCCCTGACCCCGAAGGAAATGGACGCGGCCCTGACCGCCGCCATGGCCGAAGCGGCGAAGAACGGGGTGACCAGCGTGCAGAACCTGGCCAACTCCTCTACCGACAAGCGCGAGCCGCAAGACTTCCGCGAGTTCGAAAAGTTCGACCGAGCGGGCAAGCTGACGGTGCGCATCTATACCGCCGGCCGACTGCAGGACTGGAAGGATCTGGCGGGGACGGGGATTTCGGGGCCGTTCGGCGATGCCATGCTGCGGCTGGGCGACGTGAAGGGCTTCGCCGACGGGGCGTTGGGCTCGACCACCGCCTGGATGAACCAGCCCTTCGTCGGCCACCCCGGCTACAGCGGCATAGCCAGCAGCGAGTTGGTCGATCCCGACCGCATGTACGCGAACATGAAGGGGGCGGACCAAGCCGGACTGCAGCTGGCCGTGCACGCCATCGGCGACAAGGCCAACCATGAGATCCTCGACCTCTACGAGCGGCTGCAGCGCGAGGATGGCCCGGCCGACCGGCGCCTGCGCATCGAGCACGCCCAGCACCTCGATCCTGCGGATATCCCCCGCTTCGCCAGGCTACACGTGATCGCTTCCATGCAGCCCTATCACGCCATCGACGATGGCCGCTGGGCGGAGACCATCCTGGGGCCGGAGCGGATCAAGACCAGCTATGCCTGGCGCTCGCTCTTGGACGCCGGCGCGGTGCTGGCTTTCGGCTCCGACTGGGCGGTGGCGCCGCTGGAGCCCCTGATGGGCGTCTATGCGGCCACGACGCGCCGGACCCTGGACGGCAAGACCCCCGGCGGCTGGGTCCCCGAACAGCGCATCAGCGTGGCCGAGGCGGTGCACGCCTATACGGTGGGGTCGGCCTATGCGGAATTCCAGGAAAAGGTCAAAGGCTCGCTGGAGCCCGGCAAGCTGGCCGACCTGGTGGTGCTGTCCGATGACATCTTCAAGATCCCGCCGGAACAGATCGCCAAGACCCGGGTGGACTTAACCATTGTGGGCGGCAAGATCGTATACGATCGGCGCTAGGGCTTAGCGCTCTGGCGGCAGGCTGCGGATCATGGCCAGCAGGGGCTCGATCGAGACCGGCCGGCCGAGGAAGCCGCGCAACAGGTCCTGCGTCGGGGCCGCCGCGCCGAAGCGCAGCAGGTGGGCGCTGGCGTAGGGATACCAGCGCGGATTACCGGCGTCGAAATCGCCGACTGCCCGGCGAAAGCGGTCGCGCAGGTCGGCGGTCACCATGGCCCCCAGGCCGTAGTTGATCATGTAGCCGGGCTGTTCGACCAGCTGCACGCGCAGCGCCCACCACGCGATCTCCGGATGGGGAACGATGTTCAGGTAGGTCGAGGTGATCTCGGTCCAGACCTGGTTCGGGTCGCTGTCGGGCGCCTTCAGCATGCGCAGCTCGAACAGGCCCCAGGCTACGTCCAGCATGACATTGGCCAGAAGCGCGCGCCGCCCAACGCCATCCGGGGCCGCAAGGTTCAGATAGCGCCGTTGCCAGGCTGGCTCGGCCACGCTCCAAGAGGTGACATCGGCGAAGGCCTCGACGAACAGGTCGTCGCCCAGGTCGAAGAAGGCGGGGCGGGCGCGCACGGCCATCATGTGGGCGGCGTGGCCATTCTCATGCACGATCTCGTTCAGCACGAACAGGCCGCCGCGCTCGACATTGGCCGAGACCCGGACCCGGGCCGGCCGCCAGCCCTGGGGTGTCTGGCGGCCGATGCGCACGAAGTCGGCATAGGCCAGCGGCGCCTTGCCGGGGCGCACGCCGAGATCGCTGATCACGCCCAGCCTGGTCAGGTCCAAGCCGAGATCCTCGTAGTAGCGGCGATTGAGCTCGGGAATCGCGGCCGCGGGAATGGCGGCGTCCAGCGGCGCAAGCCCTTCCGCGTAGCGTCGCCAATAGTCCCAGGGCTCGATTGGCGGGCCGGGGTTGACTGTACGCCAGGCCTCGAGCGCGGCGGTGAGCTGGGCCTCGACCTGGTCCTGCGTTTCGCCGAGCGTTCTGGCCGCCTGCTCGATCGCCGAGCCGCCCTGGGCGCGGGCGTCGGCGGCAGCCAGGCGGACCAGCCGGCGATAGGGGCTGGTGGGTTCGTCGGCTGCGTCGATGCGGCTCCAGAGCGGGGCAAGGGCGTAGAACAGCGCCTTGCGCCGGGCGGGGGCGTCCAGTTGCTGCAACAGTTCCAGCGCCGTGGCGCGGGCGATGCTGCGGCCCTCGAAGGGGACGTGGTTCCCCCAACGCTCGAAGCAGGCGTAGAGCGCATCCGACAGGCGCGTCTCGGCCAGGGCCTGGTCGCTCGCCGTGGCGCAGAGCCGTTCCGAGGCCTCTTCGGTCGAGGCGGGCGGGGTGGTCGAGGCCGCGCCGAGCGCCGCCTGCATCCGCTTCAGCGCCCGGGCGTCCTCGCCGGCGAGCTTCATCTTGGCCGTTTCGCCCAGCAGCCGTTTCAGCCTTCGTCCGCGAACCACCTTCAGCCGGGTCCATGCAGTCAGGCCGCGGCCGTCGATCCTTGTCAGGGTCCCGGCTTCGATCGTCGACTTGGCGTAGCCGGCGTCCAGCCAGTCGGCATAGGCCTGATCGGCCTTGGCCAGAGGGGGGGCGGCATGCGCCAGCGGCGCTGCGGCCAAGGCCAGCGCCGTCGCCAGCGGCGCGAGGGCGAGCCTCACGGCGTCACTTCCCGTCCCCGCCCAGGCGCACGCCGTTCACCGTCAGCCCGTACATGGACTGCGGATTGTCGTGGAACCGTTTGCGGGTCTCATCGGTCGAGCCGGTGAACCGCGGGTCCTGCGGCCGCGGATGGCTGTCGACGAAGGCGGCCACGTCCCAGGCCTCCTGCACCGAAAGCTTGCCCTCCTGGCCCTGGGGCATGTTGGCCTTGATGAAGCCGGCGGCGTTGTTGATGTCGCTCATGCCCGCGCCCCAGTTGAACGAACGCGGCCCCCAGAGCGGTGGGAAAAGCACCTGGTCGCCCGAGCGCTGGCCCGCGCCGTCGGCGCCATGGCAGGCGACGCAGTTGGCCTGGAACACCGCCTGGCCACGGGCGTAGTCCGGCGCTTCAGGCGGTCTGGGCAGCTTCAGATAGCCCTGGCCGGGGACGTGCTCGCCGGCCGGCTGGCCCTTTGCGAGGAAGGCCGCATAGGTCTCCAGCGCCACCACCTCGCGCCCGCCAAGCGGCGGCGGCTTGCCGTTCATGCTGTACTTGAAGCACTCCTGAATCCGCTCGGCGAAGGTGTTCACGTGGCCGTTCTTGGCGCGGTACTGCGGGTAAAGCCCCCAGGCCGCCCACAGCGGGGCGGCGTCGGCTTTGCGGCCTTCGTCGAGATGGCAGTTCGAGCACTTGAGGTCGTTCCCGACGTAGTCCGGCGCCAGGCGGCCGGTATCGGTGAAGATCTGGCGGCCCAGTTCGACCTCGTCATCATAGGCCGCCGCCGCTGAGGTCGGCGCCGGGGCCGCCATGAGCGCGACCCCAGGGCCGAGCGCCGCACAGGCGAGTGCGACCGCGCCGGCGACCAGAAGTCCATATCGCTGTCCGCTCAAGGCGCCTCGCCGCTCGTCAGGGGTGGATATAGACGAAGCCCAGGCCCTGCAGGCGGGCGATCTCTGCGACCCCGCTCGGGACCACGTCGGCGTCCTTGACGCCATAGAGGTCTTCTGGCCGCAGGCCCATGCCCTTCATCGTGTTGCGGCAGACCATGAAGCGGACGCCCTTGGCCCTCAGCCCGTCCAACTCGCTCGCGAGTTCGTGGTCGGTCTTGGCCATCTGGAACAGCTTTACGCCGGCGGCGAAGCTGACGACGCGAATCTCGACCTTGCCGCCGGTCGCGGCCAGGTGCGCCCCGACATGGCGCAGCAGCCGCTCGAAATAGGCGTGGTCGTCGGGAGGTCCGCTATCGTTCTGATAGACCACCTTCTGAAATGCGTAGTAGTCGGCCGGAACCGGGTCGGTCATCACGTCGCCGGCGCGGGCCGCGCCGGCCAGTACGCCAAGGCCGAGCAAAACGGTCGCGGCCATGTGACGCCGGTTCATGCCTTGATCTCCGTCATTGCCCTGTTCGACTTGTCACGCGATTGGGGCGGGTGTGCAATGCCCCGCTGGCTGGCGATTCCGCAATTCGCCGCCGATTTGGACCCGAAGCGATTGACGCCAGCCCTGGCCCAGGCCGCCCTGCCCGCATTGCTCAGCGGCGCGGTCGTGGGCGCCTTCCTGGCTTTGTTCGGTGGCGGCGGATCGGTGCTGGCCACGCCGCTGCTTTTGTACTTCGTTGGTGTCACGGACCCGCACGTGGCGATCGGCACCTCGGCGGCTGCGGTGGCCTTCAACGCCGCAGCGAACGTTGTCGGCCATTGGCGCAGCGGCCGTGTGCGCTGGCCCTGCGCCGGCGTGTTCGCAGCCTCGGGGCTGGTCGGGTCGTTCCTGGGGTCCAGCCTGGCCAAGGCGGTCGACGGCAAGCGTCTGTTGGTCTTCTTCGCCCTCGCCATGGCGGCGATCGCCCTGTCCATGCTGCGGCGGCCGCGGAGCGAGGGCGATCCGGACGTGCGGCTGAATTTTCCCCTGGCCGCGCGGCTCGCGCCGGTAGGCGTGGTGACCGGCTTTGCGGCCGGCTTTTTCGGCATCGGCGGCGGGTTCCTGATCGTGCCGGGGCTGATGGCGGCGACCGGCATGACCTTGGCCTGCGCTTCGGCCTCGTCGCTGGTCTCGGTCGCCCTGTTCGGCGCGGTGACCTCGCTCAACTATGCGGTGTCGGGGCTGGTCGATTGGCCCATGGCCGGCCTGTTCGTGCTTGGCGGTCTGATCGGCGGCGCCCTGGGCCTGCGCGGCGCGGAACGGCTTGCCAAGCATGCGACCGTGGCGCGGCGGCTGTTCGCGGGCCTGATCCTGCTGGTCGCCGCCTACACCGCCTGGCGCGCCACGAACTAGGCCGCGGCGGCCATGCGGGCGAGGGCGTCGCCCCAGTGCTCGGCGAGGTGTTCGGCGTAGCTTGGCAGGCAATAGACGTCTGCGGCCTCGTCAGCGGTCACGTCGATCCAGATGGCGGCGTGGTGCAGCACGGTGGCGGCCGTGCAGCCGGCGGTGAAGGCGAGGTTTTCGACGTTGAACACCCCGCCGATAGTCAGGAGTTCGCGCCAGGCAGGGCCAATCAAGGTGAAGCGAGTGAGGCCGCCGGTGATGTCGATCACCGCGCCTGCGTCGCCCGCCAGGGCTTCGAGCTGGGTGATGGCGGCGTCCAAACTGGCTAGTGGCGCGCGCAGCATCCAGGCCTGAGGCTCTATCCAGATCAGGCGGCCGTCAGGGGTGTCGGCCGAGCGCAAAGGCGCGGGCAGGCCGGCGCCCGGCTCGCCCCAGAACCCCAGGCGCAGCAGGGCCTCGGGCTCGCGGCGGGCGATCGTGACGGGCGCCTCAGTCACGGTAGCGCGCTCCTTCGGCGTCGTAGAAATGCGGCGCGGCCACCTCGACCCGCACCGTACGACCGCGGGTGGGGGACGAGGCCAGCAGCGCTTCGCCGAGGCGCTCCGGGCCGGCGCGCAGCAGGCCGAGAGCTATGGCGCCGTTGTCGAGGATGTGGCGACCGGCCGAGGTGACGTGACCCTCGGGCTTGCTGCCCCGGGCGGTCAAGAGCATGGCGCCCTCGGGGATCGGGCCGTCGAGCGAGGCCAGGCCCACCAGCTTTTGCCGGTCATGCGAGTGCAGGGCCGGGCGGGCCAGGGCCGGGGCGCCGACGAAGCCGCCCTTGGCGCGGACGGAAAGGCCAAGGTCGCCCGGCGTGCGGCGACCGTCGATCTCCGCCCCGGTCTCGATGTGGCCCTTTTCGATGCGCAGCAGTTCCAGGGCCTCCAGGCCATAGGGCGCGCCGCCTTCGGCTCGTACAGCGGCGTCAAGAATCGCCCAGAGCCGTGGCAGGTCGTGGCTGGGTGCGTAGAGTTCGAAGGCGCGCTCGCCGCTGTAGCTGGCGGCGAGGACCAGTACCGCGAGGCCGTCGATCTCGGCGTGGGCGAGGCCCATGTGCGCCGGCGCCTCCGCGCCCAGGGCCGCCAGCACGGCCTTGGCGCGCGGGCCGGCCAGGGCGATGGCGCCCCAGCGCTCCTGCACGCTGGCCACGGCGGCCTTCAGGCCCGGATCGAGGATCTTCCGCACATAGGACAGGTGGCCGACCATGCGGTCGCCGCCGCCGGTGGAGCTGGTCATCAGCCAGCGTTGCTCGGCCAGGCGCCAGACGGTGCCGTCGTCGACCACCATGCCATCTTCGCGCAGCATGAAGGTGTAGCGGCCGCGGCCGACCGCCAGCTTGGCGAGGGGCGTAGCGCAGACCCGCTCGATCAGGGCGGCGGCGTCGGGGCCTGCGATCTCGAATTTGCCGAGGGTGGAGACCTCGATCATGCCGACCGCCTGGCGGACTGTGCGGGCTTCACGCAGGCCGGCCTCGGCCAGGCTTTCGCCCGAGCGTGGATAGGCGCGGGGGCGCCGCCAGTAACCGACCGGCTGCCAGGGCGGGGTCTCGGCCGCGTGAATGGCGTCGAGCGGGGTGCGGCGCAGGGGGGCCATGTGCGCGCCGGTCGCCTCGCCGGCCAAGGCGGCCAAGGTTGTGGGCGTATAGGGCGGGCGGAAGGTGGTCAGGCCGACCTCCGGGACCAGCCGCTGCTCGTTGGCCGAAAGCCGGGCGAGGCCGATCAGGTTGCTGGTCTTGCCCTGGTCGGTGGCCATGCCGAGGGTCGTGTAGCGCTTCAGGTGCTCGACCGAGCGGTAACCCTCGCGCCAGGCCAGGTCGAGGTCTGCGGCGGTGACGTCGTTCTGCGGGTCGACGAAGCAGGTCTTGAGATTGGCGCCGGGGGGCGGGGCGAAGTTGGTTTCTGTGTTCGTGGGTCCGTCGAATTTCGTTTGGGCGCGTGGCTGGCCCCCTCCACCACCCTTCGGGCGGTCCCCCTCCCCCGATGGGGGAGGAATTGCGGCGGAGGCCTCAGCGACTATTCCTCCCCCATCGGGGGAGGGGGACCGCGAAGCGGTGGAGGGGGCCGCCGCTCCGCCGGCTTCCCATCCATGAGCTAGAACGGCGCTCAAGCCTTCGACGCCCGCGCAGGCCCCCACCGAAACCTGGCCTTGCCGCGCCAAAGCGGGCGTGAAGGCGCCGGCGGCCTCGTTCCAGTCCAGGGTCCCGCCGGCCTGCATGTGCAGGTGGACCACGGGCGTGAAGCCGCCGCTCACACAGATCAGGTCGGCGTCGATGGTGCGGGTTTGGCCGGCGATCAGGGCCTCGGCGCCGGTGACGCGGGTCTTGCCGCGGGCGGCGACCAGGCGGGCGTCGGCATGGACGGGGAAGCGCCCGCGGGCGGCGCGGACGATCGGGCTGTCGGGCGCCTCGCGGCTATCGAGGATGGCGGCGACCTCGCCCCCGGCCTCGGCCAGGGCGAAGGCTGTGTGATAGGCGGCGTCGTTGCATGTGGCGATGGCGGCGCGGCGGCCCGGCAGGACGCCCCAGCGGCGGACATAGGCCTGGACCGCGCCGGCCAGCATCACGCCGGGGCGGTCGTTGTTCGAGAACAGCATCGGCCGCTCGATGGCGCCCTGGGCCAGGATCACGCGGCCGGTGCGGACATGCCAAAGCCGCTGGGCGAGGCCCGCAGGGCCCGGCGCCCGGCCGGCCTCGACGCGGCGTTCGACCAGGCTCAGCTGGTTGTGGTCGTAGTAGCCTATGGCCGTGGCGCGCTTCAGCACCCGGACGCCGAGGGCCGCCAGGCGCGCCTCTGCGGTGGCGATCCAGTCCGGGGCGGCATGGCCGTCGATGGTGGCGTCGGAAGCCAGCAGCGAGCCGCCAAGGCGTGCGTCCTGTTCGGCCAGGATCACCCGCGCCCCGCCCTCGGCGGCGGCGAGAGCGGCGGCCAGGCCCGCGGGGCCGGCGCCGACCACCAGCACGTCGCAGAAGGCGGCGCGGTGTTCGAAGGCGTCGACCTCGGGCTCGCTAGGCGGGCGGCCAAGGCCGGCGGCGGCGCGGATGGCGTGCTCATAGAGCTTCCACAGCCACGGCGGGCCAATGAAGGTCTTGTAGTAGAAGCCGGCCGGGATGAAGCGGGCGATCGGGCTATTGGCCGCGCCGAGGTCGAAGGAAAGGCTGGGCCAGCGGTTCTGGCTGACCGCTTCCAGGCCGTCGTAGAGGAACAGGTCGCTGGCCCGGGTGTTGGGCTCGAAGCGGCCGCCCTCGCCGACGCCGACCAGGGCGTTGGGTTCCTCGACCCCGGCGGCGAGCAGGCCGCGGGGGCGGTGGTACTTGAAGCTGCGGCCCATCAAGCTGACGCCGTTGGCCAATAGGGCCGAGGCCAGGGTGTCGCCGGCATGGCCTTCGAAGGCCTGGCCATCGAAGGTGAAGCGGACCCGGCGGCTGCGGTCTATGAGGCCGCCGGTTGGAGCGCGCATGGTCCCGCTCATGCGCCGGCCCCGACCCGTTCTACCTCGGCGATCTCATGCGTCACCCGATGGCGGCGCATCCGTATCCAGGCGCGGCAGCCATAGGCGTGGCGCCACAGCTCCCATTCGAAGTCGCGCGGGTTGGCGCGGGTGTAGAGGGCGGCGGTGGTCGCTTCCAGGCTGTCGGTCGGCCGAACCACAGCCTCCTCGGCGCGCTCATAGGCGAATTCGGCCTGGGACCGGGGGCCGCAATGGGGGCAGGTGATCAGGAACATCAGCGGGACTGCGGCAATGGGCCAGAGGCGGCCTCGTCGACCATGGCCCCGCGCTCGAACCGGTCGAGCTGGAAGGGCGCCGTGATCGGGTGAGGCTCGCCGGTGGCCAGCAGGTGGGCGTAGAGCCGGCCGGAGCCTGGGGTGGCCTTGAAGCCGCCATAGCACCAGCCGCCGTTGAGATAGAGGTTTTCCACCGGGGTCGGGCCGATGATCGGGGCGCCGTCGAAGCTCATGTCGGTGACCCCGCTCCAGCAGCGCAGCATTCTCAGGCGCGAGAGGGCGGGGATCAGGCCGATGGCCTGGCCGGCCACCTCCTCGATGCGGATCGGGATGCCGCGCTGGGAATAGCTGGGATAGAGCTCCGGGTCGCCGCCCAGCACGATCTCGCCCTTGTCCGACTGGCTGATGTAGCAGTGCACCGACTGGGACATGATCACCGTGTCGATCATCGGCTTGACCGGCTCGGAGACGAAGGCCTGCAGCATGTGGGATTCGATCGGCAGCCTCAGGCCCGCCAACCCCGCCACATGGCTGGAGTTGCCGGCGACGCAGATCCCGATGCGGCCCGCGGCGATACGGCCGCGGCTGGTCTGCACGCCCACGGCCTTGCCGCCCTCCACCTCGATGCCGGTGACCTCGCAGTTCTGGATGATGTCGACGCCCAGGGCGTCCGCAGCGCGCGCGTAGCCCCAGGCCACCGCGTCGTGCCGCGCCGTGCCGCCGCGCTTCTGGATCAGGCCGCCCACCACCGGGTAGCGGGCGGCGGGCGAGAAATCGAGCAGGGGGCAGAGCCGGCGCACCTGCTCGCGGGTAAGAATTTCCGCATCTATGCCATTGCACCGCAGGGCGTCGCCGCGCTGGGCCAGCAGGGTCATGTCGCTGTCGGAATGGCCCAGGAACACCGCCCCGCGCTGACTGAACATCAGGTTGTAGTTCAGCTCCTGGCTAAGCCCCTCCCAGAGCTTCAGCGAGAATTCCAGGAGATCCTGCATCTCCGGCAGGCGGTAGTTCGAGCGGACGATGGTGGTGTTGCGCCCGGTGTTGCCGCCGCCGATCCAGCCCTTCTCCAGCACCGCCACGTTGCGCACGCCGTGACGGCTGGCGAGGTAGTAGGCGGTGGCCAGGCCATGGCCGCCGCCGCCGATGACAACCACGTCGTAGCGGGCCTTGGGCTCCGGCGCGCGCCAGGCCCGCTCCCAGGACTTGTGGCCGTCGAACCCGCCCCTGAGGAGCCCGAGGGCGGAATAGCGCTTCATTTTGTCGGTTCTGTCCTCGCCGAGGCCGCCAGGATGGGCCACAGATACCGTGCGGCCAGCGGTAAAATTAGATCATGGCCTGCGAAAATTAGATTCGCCTTCGGACGGCCCTACATCGCCCTCTGAGGGCGGCATGTAGTCGGGGAACGATAGAAGCGAATGGCGAAGACCAAGGCGGCGGCCGCGAGCCCCTACATCCTCATTCTCAAGTGCCCGGATCGCAAGGGCGTGGTCGCGGCGGTGTCCGGATACCTGGCCGACAACGACGCCTCGATCCTGGAGTCGAACCACTTCAACGACTCCATCGAGGACATGTTCTACATGCGCACGGTGTTCCGCGCCGACGGGCCGGGCATGCCCTCGCTGGACAAGCTGCGCCAGGGCTTCGAGATCATCGCCGATCGCTTCCACATGGAATGGGCGTTCCACGACGCCTCGATCAAGCCGCGGGTGCTGCTGGCCGTCTCCAAGTTCGGCCACTGCCTCTACGACCTGATGCACCGCTGGAAGAGCGGCCTTCTGCCGGTCGAGATCGTCGGCGTGATGTCCAACCACGACGACATGCGCTCGTTCGTCGAGTGGAATGGCGTGCCCTATTTCCACCTGCCGATCACCAAGGACACCAAGGCGGCGCAGGAGGCGCAGTTCCTTGGCCTGGTCGAGGAACTGAGGGCCGACCTCGTGGTGCTGGCCCGCTACATGCAGATCCTCTCGCCGGACCTCTGCGCCCAGCTGTCCGGCCGCTGCATCAACATCCACCACTCGTTCCTGCCCAGCTTCAAGGGCGCCAAGCCCTATCACCAGGCCTGGGACCGCGGCGTGAAGCTGATCGGCGCCACCGCCCACTACGTCACCACCGACCTCGACGAAGGCCCGATCATCGAACAGGGCGCCCAGCGGGTGGATCATCGCCAGACCCCGGACGATCTGGTGGCGATCGGGCGGGACGTGGAATGCTCGGTCCTGGCGCGCGCGGTCACCTGGCACGTGGAGCACCGGGTGATTGTCAATGGGCACAAGACGGTGGTGTTTGCGTAGGGAGTGAAGCAGCGGCTAGCTGTTGCAGACCTTTGCACGTAGCCACAAAGGTCTCCCATGGGATCTTTGTCTCTGATTCTCGTCACCGGGCTTCTTGGAGTCTCCGCGCCAACGTTTGCCGAGCCCCTGGAGAAGCCGACCGTCGCGACCACCCTCATGATCGAGCGAGAGCGCGGAGGGCAGTGCTCGGAAATTCGGGCTGGCGTAGCTGGCGCGCAACCGGTGTTGAAAATGAATGACGTTTGCCACGGGTGGGCGACGGCGAGTTGTCTCGACAAGCTATTGGTTCACGGTAGTGGCGTGATCGAGGATCAAGCCCAGGTGCTATTCACCGACCGGAACAGTGCAATTGACCTTGTGCCGTTGGTTGATCTCGCCATCCGGGCGCGATGGCCGGGCCAGAAGCATCTCCATCTTCAGTTTGGAAGTGCCACTTGTGACGGCGATACCTTGATGCTGCCTGTTTCGGGATCGCACATGAAGGCGAACTCGACTGGATCGGCTGCTGGGTTCAGCGGTCTTATTCGTGTTCGCGCGCCGGATGATCATCGAATTAGAGTCGGGCCTGGCAGCTGATTGTAGGCATGGCCTAGCAAATTTCCGCTCATCCCCGCGAAGGCGGGGCTCCAGATTTATCCACAGATTTCAGCGCGTTGGCCCCTGGGTCCCCGCCTGCGCGGGGATGAGCGGTGGAGGGGCGCGCTCTTGCCTTGAATAGGTCCCGCCTTTTGCGGGCGTGCTGAGCGCCCTATCTGCACGACACCACCGCCAGGAGAACCGCCCATGACCGACATCGCCGCCGCGGGCGTCTTCGCCCTGGGGGATCGCAGCGTCAAACGCATGGGCTACGGGGCTATGCAGCTGGCTGGGCCCGGCGTGTTCGGGCCGCCCAGGGACCGCGGTCAGGCTATCGCCGTGCTGCGCGAGGCGGTGGCGGCCGGGGTCGATCACATCGACACCAGCGACTTCTACGGCCCCCATGTGGTCAACGAGATCATCCGCGAGGCCCTGCATCCCTACCCTGAGGACCTGATGCTGGTGACCAAGGTCGGCGCGGTGCGTGGACCTGACGGGTCGTGGAACCCGGCCCAGGAGCCCGATCAGCTGGTCCGGGGGGTGCACGACAACCTGGCCCGCCTGGGCGTCGAGGCGATGGACGTGGTCAATCTGCGCATCACCGGCCAGGTCCATGGCCCCAGCGAGGGCTCGATCGGGCGCCGCTTCGAGGCCCTGGCCGCCCTGCAGCAGAAGGGGCTGATCCGCCACCTCGGCCTCAGCAACGTCACCGCCGCCCAGGTCGCCGAGGCCCAGGCGATCGCGCCGGTGGCCTGCGTGCAGAACCTGTACAACCTGGTGCAGCGCGGCGACGACGATCTGGTCGACCACCTGGCGGCCCAGGGCATAGCCTATGTGCCGTTCTTCCCGCTCGGCGGGTTTTCGCCGATCCAGTCCTCCGCCCTGGCCGAGGTCGCCGCCGAACTCGGCGCGACGCCGATGCAGGTGGCGCTGGCCTGGCTGCTGCACCGCTCGCCCAACATCCTGCTGATCCCCGGCACCTCGTCCCTGGCCCACCTGCGCGAGAACCTCGCCGCGGCGGAGTTGGTCCTGTCGGAAGGCGTGCTGGCGCGCCTGGACGCCATCGGGCGCAGCCGGGTCGAGTAGCGGACGCAGGGCCGGGGGCGGGATACGGAGCCTGCTGAATTCAGGATGATCTGAGATATCAACCGCTCATCCCGGCGAATGCCGGGACCCAGATCCTATGGCGCGGGCTTTCGGTCGGCGGTCGTGACGAAATATCCGGCGCTCGGAGCTTTGTGATCTGGGTCCCGGCATTCGCCGGGATGAGCGGGCTTTGGCGGCGGCTCAGGCCAATCCCGGCTCACCCCAGAATTCCGCTATCCCCGGCCCAGCCCCGCGATCTCGCTGAGCGCTGGGATGTCGAACGCCATCTCCAGTGCATTCGCCAGCTCGTCGAGGGCGCTGTCCACGGCCTGCGCCTGATCCTGGCCGTTGGAGGCTGCGCCGAGGGTCGCCAGGATCGCCCCGCGCGCCTCGGGCCGGTCGAACAGGCCGTGGACGTAGAGGCCGGCGATACGGCCGTCCTTCGAGGTCGCCCCGTCCGGCGCGCCGTCGGCCAGGTGAGCAAATGGGCGGGCCGTGTCGGCGCCGAATGTGCGGCCGATGTGGATCTCGTAGCCGGCGAAGGGAGCGCCGGCGGCGGCGAGGGTTCCAGTGACCGGGCGGGTGATCTTGTCGCCGGTGAGCACTGTCTCCACGTCCAGTAGTCCTAGCCCCGCAGCCTCTCCGGGTTGGCCTTCGACGCCCTCCGGATCGGTGATCCGCTTTCCCAGCATCTGGTATCCGCCGCATACCCCCAGCACCCGCCCGCCCCGGCGGACGTGGGCCGCAAGGTCGATGTCCCAGCCCTGGGCGCGTAGGAAGGCGAGGTCGGCCAGGGTCGCCTTGGTCCCGGGCAGGATGACCAGGTCGGCGTCGCCGGGCAGGGCGGTCCCGGGCGGGACGAAGGCGAACTCGACCTCGGGCTCCGTGCGCAGGGGATCGAAATCGTCGAAATTGGCGATGCGCGGGAGCATGGGAACCACGATCCGCACCTTGGCGCGCCGCCCGCCCGCCGTGCGGTCCAGCACCACCGCATCCTCCGCCGGCAGGCTGCGCGCCGCCGACAGCCAGGGGGCCATGCCCAGGTCGCGCCACCCTGTGCGGCGCACGATTTCGGCCCGGCCGTCGTCGAACAGGGCCGCATCGCCGCGGAACTTGTTGATCAGGAAACCCTTGATCAGCGCCCGGTCGGCTTCGTCCAGCACCGCATGGGCGCCCACCAGGGCCGCGATCACATGGCCTCGGTCGATGTCGCCGACCAGGGCCACGGGCACATTGGCTGCGCGGGCGAAACCCATATTGGCGATGTCGCCGGCGCGCAGATTGGTCTCCGCGGGGCTGCCGGCGCCCTCGACCAGCACCAGGTCGGCCTCGGTCTCCAGGCCGCGGAAGCTTTCGACGATGGTACCCAGCAACTCCGGCTTGCGGCGTTGGAAGTCGGCGGCGCGCCAGGTCCCCTGCATGCGGCCAAGCACCACCAGCTGGGCGCCGACATCGCTCTGGGGCTTCAAGAGCACCGGGTTCATCCGTGTGGTCGCCGGTGTGCGGCAGGCTATGGCCTGCAGGGCCTGGGCGCGGCCGATCTCGCCGCCGCCCGCGGTCACGGCGGCGTTGTTGGACATGTTCTGCGGCTTGAACGGGCGCACCTTCAGGCCGCGGTTGGCGAACAGGCGGCAGAGGCCCGCGACCAGCACCGACTTGCCCACGTCCGAGCCGCAGCCCTGGATCATCAAGGCCGCCAAGGCCCGTTCCTCCCTGTTCAGCCACGCCCCGCGGCGCGGTCGATCACGAGGCGGCTGAAGGCCTCGCGAATCTGCGGCACATGGCGATGCTTGTAGGGGAAGGCGGCCTCGGGTTCATCCAGATGCAGCAGGATGCAGGCGTTGGCCTCGAACAGCAGGAGTTCGCCCGAGGGCAGGAGGGCGCAATCCATGCCGGCATAGTCGAGGTTGAGGCGGCGGCCGATCTCCTCGGTCGCTGCGGCGGCGCGGGGGCCGAACACTGCGCGCCAGTCGTCCAGGAACCGCTCCTCCTCGGCTTTCTTGTCCGCCGAACGGGCCATCTCGGCCCGCCAGTAGTGCACCAGCCAGTCCCGCCCGATGGCCAGGTGGTAGGGATAGGGGCGGCGATCCACGAAGATGATCCGGTGCTTGCGCCAGAGCCCGTCGGGCGAGCGGAAGTCGTGGAAATCCGTGAGGATCAGCGTGTCGGGCGGCTCTGAGGCCAGATAGGCGTCTCGATCGGCGTCGCCCCGCAGCAGGACCAGATTCTCGCCGCCGTGGTCTCCGGCTGGTCGCGCCAGCAGCGGGCGTTCGATCGAAAGGTGCGCCAGCTCGGCCGGGCTGACCCTGCGGACACCGGGCGTGACCAGGCCTTCGATCCTGGCGAACAGGCGGGGGGCCTGATCGCGGGCGGTCTTCAGGATGGCGGCGGGCGGATTGATCACCGGTTTGCCAATCGCCGCGCATAGCCGCTTCGCCGCCGCCAGTTGGCCGGCGTCGCGGTCGGCGTCGCCAAGGGTGTTGAACACCACGTCGACCGCTTGCAGGCTCGCAAGGGCGACCCCGCCGAGAGGCGCGTCGGGCTGGCCGTGCGAAAGCATGCCGAGCGCCAGGGTGGCGAAGCGGCTCGTATCGAGCAGATAGCGCAGAGGCACGTGGCCGCCGCCGACGGCGCCCAGCAGCAGGATGCGGGGCGCCTCGGGATCAGTCGCTCCGCCGGGCTGGGCGCCGGTTTGACGGGCATGGTCGTTGCGCAGGGCCAGGGCGTCTCGGGCGTGGTCCTCGGCCTCCAGCACCTCGGCCAGCAGTTCGACAATGTCCGGATCGCGCGGGTGGGCGGCGTGCTCGGCCCTGGCCGCGGCCTCGGCCACATCCAGGCGGCCGGCCTTGCCCGCGGTGCGCGTCAGGGTCTTGAGCAGACTGGTCCGCAGGGCGACGGGCTCCGCCGGCGCCAGGCGCAGGGCCTCGAGCTGGGCGTCCGTCGCCTCGCCGAAGCGGCCGAGCCCGGCCAGCACCGCGCCGCGATTGGCGTGGGCGGCGCCATAGGCCGGGTCGGTGGCGATCGCCTGGTCCAGCGCCGCCAGGGCTTCGTCCGGCCGCCCGAGCCCGTTCAGCGCTACGCCCAGCTCGTTGTGCGCCGGGGCGAGGCCGGGCGACTGGGCCATGGCGCGGCGGAACAGGTCGGCGGCGCCGGCGTCGTCTCCTTGGCGAGCCTTGAGCCGTCCCAGGCTGTAGAGCCCGGCGCTGTCGCTCGGGCGCCGGGCGAGGTGGCGTTCCAGTACGGCCTGGGCCTCGGCCTCCTGCCCGGGGCGATCCACCAGGATCAGGCCGAGAAGGCCGAGGGCCAACGGGTGGTCCGGCTCGCGCGCGAGGATACGGCGATAGCCGGCCTCCGCCTCATCCAGCCGCATGGCGGCGTGGTGGGCCTGGGCCTCGGCCAGCAGGGCCGGGACGTCGTCGGGCGGCGGCGATGCGTCGGTCACGGCGCGGGGGACTATGCGCGCAAACCGCGGCCCCCGCCACGCAGCCAACCCGGACCGGGCATGGGTTTGTGCAGTCCGCGCCTGCGGGCTAGGCTCTCAGGCGATGGCGATGCAATCCCCCAAGGCTCGGCCGGCCTGGCCTGTCTTCCAGGCCCTGCAGGGCGTGACGATGGCGGAACTGGGCGGCGACCTGATCGCCGGGGCGACCCTGGCGGCCATCGCCATTCCCGAACAGATCGCCACCGCGCAGCTGGGCGGGCTGCCGCCTCAGCTCGGCTTCTTCGCCTTCATCGTCGCCGGCCTGGGCTTCGCCGCCTTCGGCTCCAGCCGGCGGCTGTCGGCGGGGGCGGATTCGACCATCACGCCGATCTTCGCCGGAAGCCTGGCGGGCATGGCCTCCGTGGGGTCTGCCCACTACCTGGCCCTGGCGGCGGCCCTTGCCCTGCTGGTCGGCCTGATCCTGGTCCTGGCGGGGGCCTTCAAGATGGACTGGATCGCCGACCTCTTGTCGCGGCCGGTGATCACCGGGTTCCTGGCGGGGATATCGATTCACATCGTCATCTCCCAGGCGCCGGCGATCCTGGGCCTGTCGGAGGGCTCCGGCGATGTCTATCACCGCCTGGCCAGGCTGTGGGCGGAGGCCGGCGGCGTCAACCCGGCGGCGGTGGCCATCGGCCTGGGCGTATTCGCCACCATCCTGCTCGGCGAGCGGGTCAGCGCGCGGATACCCAGCGCGCTCGCGGCCCTGGTCGCGGCGACCTTGGCCTGTGGCGCGCTGGGCGCCGACCGGCTGGGCGTGCGCCTGCTGGGCGCGGTGCCGGCGGGCGTCCCGGCGCCGGCCCTGCCGGCGATCGTGTTCGACGACCTGCCGCGGCTGTTCGGCCTGGCTGTGCTGATCGCCCTGGTGGTGATGATGCAGACCGCCGTCACCAGCCGGTCTTTCGCCGGCGAGGATGGCGATCCGGATATAGGCCGCGACTATGTGGGCCTCGGCGTCGCCAATGCGCTGTCGGGCCTTGCCGGCGCCTTTCCGGTCAACGCCAGCCCGCCCCGCACCGCGGCGGTGGCCGAGTCCGGCGGGCGCTCGCAGGTCGCCGGCCTGACGGCGGTGCTGGCGGTGCTGCTGCTGGCGGCCTTCGGCACGAAGGTCCTGGCGGCCATCCCGGTCGCGGCCCTGGGTGGGGTTCTGCTGTTCGTGGCCCAGCGGATCTTTCATGTCGGCGAGTTGCGCGAACTCTGGGGCCGCACGCGCGCCGAATTCGGGCTTGCGCTTCTGACCATGGCCCTGATCGCGGCCCTGCCGATCCAGACCGGGGTGGCGATCGGCGTCTTCCTGTCCCTGGCCCACGGCGTCTTCACCGTCACCCGCGCCCAGCCGATCCCGTTCGAGCGCATGCCGGGCAGCACGGTCTGGTGGCCGGCCTCGCCGCATGCGACCGGCGAGACCGAGACGGGCGTGCTGGTGACGGGGTTTCAGGCCCCGCTCTCGTTCCTAAATGCGCACGATTTCCGCCGAGGCCTCTTGAGCGCCATCGAGGAAGGGCGGGGTCGGCTGCGGCTGGTGGTGCTGGAGGCGTCCAGCGTGGTCGAGATCGATTTCACCGCCTCGGCGGCCTTGATCGAGGTGATCGGCAAGGCCCGCGCGGCCGGCATGGACTTCGCTGTGGCCCGGCTGGAGTCGGTGCGCGCGCGGGCGGCGTTCGACAGGCTGGGGATCGCCGAGGCCCTCGGCGCCGACCATATCTTTCCCAGCGTGGAACAGGCGATCCGGACCCTGGCGCGCGATTGATTACAAGCTTGGCTATTCCTCGAGCGAGCCCTTGGCGCCGACAGGGCTGTCACGGTATTGACATCCCGCCCGCATGATCGGTGGGCATAGCGACGAACCCGCGGGCTCATGGACGACAAGGCCTACTTCATGCTGGACGCCGTCAAGCGCGGCGGATGGTCCGAGATCGAGGACCATGCGGAGTGGATCAGCGCGCTCAAGACCATCCGGTGGATCACCGAGTCCGCCCAGGGGCCGGTCCTGACCAGCGAGGGCAGGCACGCCCTGGACGAGATGTCGGCCCACCGCCGGCAGAGGGCCAGCGGGCGCGCCTGACCGGGCTGCGCGACGCCGGCAAGGCGCTTTCCGAAACGATCTGACGACCGGCGGCTGCGGCTTGCGGCGCCTCGCCTTGACATTCGCGCATTTCTAGATAAAAAAGACTGACCAGTCAGTTTTATTTTGAGCCAATGCCCAAGATCACCGACGAGAGGAAGGAAGCCCGCCGCCAGCAGATCCTGGCTGCAGCCGTGCGCTGCTTCTCGCGGGACGGCTTCCACGCCACCACCACCGCCGACATCGTGCGCGAGGCGGGGGTCAGCCAGGGGGCGCTCTACCTCTATTTCGCCACCAAGGACGACATCGTGGTGGCCCTGGCCGACGACCGGCATCAGGGTGAGACCTTCCTGACCGCCCTGGCGCAGAGCGAGCCGGACCCGGTGCGGGGCCTGTTCATGCTGGTCGAGCTCTATGGTCCTAGCCTGGGCGACGCCAAGCGGGCCGACGAGCGCCGGGTGGGCATTCAAGGCTGGGCCGAGGCGCTGCGCAGCCCGGCGATCCACGACAGCGTGGTCGAGGGCGTAGCGGCGGTGCGCAAGGCGATCATGGGCCTGGTCCAGCGAGGTCAGCTGGCCGGCGACGTGCGCGACGACCTCGATCCCGAGGCGGTCGCCCGGACCCTGATCGCCATCTATCAGGGCCTGGTGCTGCAGGCGGCCTGGGGCGAGGCGCCGAGCAAGGCCGAGCACGGCTTTCTGATGCGCGAGATCATCACAAACACCCTTTTGACGCCCCAGGGCCGCGCCGCGGCTTCGGCCTGCGCCGACTGAACCCGTGCCGCCAGAGGAGCCTAAAGACCCATGGCCATGACCCAGACGATCGAGGCCGCTCCGGCCGCCGACTTCGCCAGCCCGCGCCAGGGCCGCCAGTGGGGCGTCGCCTTGAGGGCCCTGAACCGGCTGATGGCCGACAAGGAGGACACCGGCCAGGTGTTCGAGATCATGCGCGCCCTGAATGCAGGCTCGGCCGCCCGCGGCTATCACCGCCTGATCGAGACCCGCGAGGGCGGGCGCATGGCCTATGAGCGGACCGAGCTGGCCGGTCGGCTGATGGACGACGCCTGGCTGGACAGCTTCGCGCCGGGCACGGTGGGCGCGGCCTATCGCGACTTCGTGCGCAGCGAGAACCTATCGGCCGAGGGCCTGGCCGAGGTCAGCCGGCAGAACCGCAGCCGCGAGGAGGAGCGCCACCCCTATGCCTGGTTCGGCCGCCGCACCCGCGACGTTCACGACATCTGGCACATCCTGACCGGCTATCACCGCGACGGGCTGGGCGAGGCCTGCCTGGTGGCCTTTTCCTACGCCCAGACCAAGGGGCTGGGCTGGGCGGCGATCGCGCTCAGCGCGGCGCTGAGGCCCGGCCGGGGCCGGCGAGGGCCCTATGTCGCCGCCATCTGGCAGGGCTATCGGCGCGGCAAGGCGGCCGCGTGGCTGCTGGGCGAGGATTACGAGCGGCTGTTGAACGAGCCCCTGGAAGCGGCCCGCCGCCGGCTGAACATCACCCCGGCCACCCGCTATGACGCCATTCCCGTCGCCCAGCGGGATTTCGTCCCGGCGGTTTGACCGTACGGCCAATCGGCAAAGAAAAAGGAGCGCGCCGCGGCGCGCCCCTTCCCGTTTGGCAAGGGCCCGAAGACCCCCGCGCTCCAGATCAGAACTGGTAGCGCATGAAGATGCCGAACTCGTCGTAGGCGCCGTTGCCCCCGTTCAGGCCGCCGATGATGCCGCTGCCCTGGGGCGAAGCATTGGCGGTGGTGATGAACGTGGTCGAGTTCTGGACCGCGGAGACGGAGGCTGGGGCCGCCGCGCCGTTCGAGGTGACCAGCAGGCCGTTGGTGACCGAGTCGCGCTTGTAGACCATGGCCACGTCGACGCCCTTGACCGGGGTGTAGGACAGACCGACGTTGAAATACTCGTCGCGCGAGGCCGAGTTGGTCTTGTTCGAGGCCGTGGTCGCGTCGCGTTCCGGGTTCACCCAGTCGTAGCGGCCGAACAGGGCGATCTTGTCGGTGATGTTGAACGAGCCGAAGGCCGAATAGCCGTCGGCGTTCGCCTTCACCGGCTTGGCGGTGGTGACACCGGTGATGTCCTTCGCCGAGACGTACTCGCCGCCGACGCGGAAGCGGGTGTCGACATAGGCCAGGAGGGCGTCGAAGCGATTGGCGGTGTGGTTGACCGTCACGCCGTTGACGTCCTTGCCGAGGTCGCCCTCGTAGCCGCCGATCGCCGCGGTGAAGTTCTCGTAGGATACGTTCAGGCGGCCTTCGAGGTCCATCTTCTTGGTGCGGTTGAAGTTGCCGACGTCCGGCGCCTTGTAGCCGCTGCCGTCGATCACGCCCAGGGAGTAGCCGACCTTGACCGGCTTGAAGTCGAAGTTGCCGGAGACGGTGATGCCGGTGTCGGCCGAGGTGCCGTACTTGAGCCGGTCGATCAGCACGTTCTCGACGTAGCGATAGCCGTAAATGTTCTCGACGAACGGCACCCAGGGCATGTCGGTGATGCCGGCGCGAACCACCAGGGCGTCGGAATACTTGGCCTGCAGGTAGGCCTTCTTCATGAACAGCTGGGTGGCCTTGGTCGTGCCATCGTACAGGAAGTCGGTGGTCAGGTTGGCCGAGTAGGTATCGTTGAACTTGTGGTCGACGATCAGGTAGGCGCGCTTGATGTCGAAGCCATAGCCGTTGTCGGCCGGGTAGCCGTTGGAGGCCGCGGTCGTGCCGGTAGCGGCGAGTGCGCCCGGGGTCTTCTGGTTGATGTCGCTGATGTCGGCGAACACGGTGGCGCCGACCTTGGTGTCGCCCCACCAGCCGGGCTTGGGCGTGTTGGCGACCACGGCCTGCTTCACTTCGCCGGGCAGGGTCTGGATCTGCTCGGCCAATTGGGTGCGGGCGGCGCTGGCGTCGGCCTTGGCGGCGGAGGCTTCGGCCTCGGCGGCCTGGGCCTTGGCTTCGGTCTGCTCGCGAGCCATCTGCTCCTGGTCGAGGCGAGCCTTCAGCGACTCGACTTCATCGGCCAGGGCCTTGACCTCTTCGGCGGTGGCGCCGGCCGGCGCGGGCGCGGCGGCTTCGTGGTGATGGTGCTTCTTCGACGTCTTGGCTTGCGCGGCGGCGCCCATGCCGACGGCGAGCACAACACCGCAGGCCACGCTGCAGAGCAGCGACGATTTAGTCCGCATCAGATGTTCCCCAATCTTCCCCCGGCTGATCAGCCGGAACTTGCGGGAGCCGGACTATGCGCAGGGCATAACAATCCGGCGACGGAGCGGTGACGCTTTTGCGACAGCAGTCCGCTCCCGCCCGCGAGTGACAAATGCATCACAGTGCGAAGGCCCGTCCTGGGGCGTTCTCACCGTCGGTTTCAAGCGCTCTAGATGCCCTCCCGCAAAGTGGCGCGCGGATAGATTTTCCAGCGCGCAGGCGTAACGGCGGCGATGCCGCCGTCATGGATCTTGGCCGGAACGCTCGCCGAGCGGAGCCGCAGCTCCAGGTCCTGGCCGGCGATTCGGCAATGAAGCCGCGACTCTGAGCCGCGGGTGACCGCGGCCAGGACTTCGGCCCGCAGGCCCGTTCCGCTCGCATCGGCGACATCGACCTCGTTGGGCCGGAAATAGAGATCGGCTGGACCGCCAGGGGTTCCGGGCGCTGCAACGCGCCAGTCGCCGATCCGCAGGGCGCCGTTCTCCACCACGCCCGGCAGGCGACAGGATGGGCCGAGGAATTCGAAGGCGAAGGCGTCGCCTGGATTTTCGTACAGCGCGCCCGGCGCCCCGACCTGGACCAGGCGGCCGTCCCTCAGGATCGCCACCCGGTCCGCCAGGTCCAGCGCCTCCTCCTGGTCGTGGGTGACGAAGACCGTGGTGACCCCCGCCCGGTCGTGAATCTCGCGCAGCCAGCGGCGCAGGTCGCGGCGCACCTGGGCGTCCAGGGCTCCGAACGGCTCGTCCAGCAGCAGCATGCGCGGCTCGATGGCCAGGGCCCTGGCCAGGGCCACCCGCTGGCGCTGGCCGCCGGACAGCTGCGCCGGATAGCGGCCGTCCAGCCCCTCGAGCTGGACCAGGCTCAGAAGGTCGCCGACCCGGCGGCGGATCTCGGCTCGGTCGGGGCGCTCTGCGCGCGGCCGCACGCTGAGGCCGAACGCGATGTTCTGGGCCACGGTCATGTGGCGGAACAGGGCGTAATGCTGGAACACCATGCCCACCCGCCGCCGGCGGGCCGGCAGGGCCAGGAAGTCCTCGCCGCCGAAGCGGACCTCGCCGGCGTCGGGCCGCTCGAGCCCGGCCAGGATGCGCAGGAGCGTGGTCTTGCCCGAGCCAGATGGGCCGAGCAGGGCCAGGAATTCCTTCTCTCCCGCCGCCAGCGAGACCCCGTTCAGCGCCGGATAGCGGCCGAACGACTTGCGGATGTCGCGAATGTCGAGGGCCAGGCTCGGTCCCTCAGCGGCGGCGGGCGTGGGCGAGCTGGTCGGCATATCGCCATTCGAGGGCGCTCTTGAGACCCAGGGTGACAAGGCCGAGCGAGGCCAGGAGGGAGGCGGCCGCGAAGGCGCCAACGAAGTCGTAGTCATTGTAGAGCGCCTCGACATGAAGGGGCAGGGTGTTGGTCAGTCCACGGATCTTGCCCGACACCACCGAGACGGCGCCGAACTCGCCCATGGCGCGGGCGTTGCAGAGCAGGACCCCGTAGAGCAGGGCCCACCGGACATTGGGCAGGGTCACCCGGCGGAACACGGTCAGGCCGCCGGCGCCCAGGGTCACGGCCGCCGCCTCCTCATCGGTTCCCTGGTCCTGCATCAGCGGGATCAGCTCGCGGGCGACGAAGGGCAGGGTGACGGTGATGGTCGCCAGCACCAGGCCGGTGACGGTGAAGATGATGCGCACGCCGTGGTCCGCCAGCGCCTGGCCGAACCAGCCCTGGGCCCCGAACAGCAGCACCCAGACCAGGCCCGAGACCACCGGCGACATGGAGAAGGGCAGGTCGATCAGGGCCAGGAGGGCGCTCTTGCCGACGAACTCGAACTTGGCGACGCACCAGGCGGCGGCGAGGCCAAAGGCGGCGTTCAGCGGCACGGCGATGGCCGCGACCAGGAGGGTCAGGCGGATCGCCGCCCAGGTGTCGGGCTGGCCGAACACGGCGAGATAGCCGGAGAGGCCCTTGTGGAACGCCTCCTCGAACACCACCGCCAGGGGCGCGGCGACCAGAAGGCCAAGGACCAGGACCGCGCCCGCCAGCATCAGGGGCGCCGCGCCCGGCAGATGGACCCGCATCCTCATGCTCGCCCCCGCCGCGCCAGCAGCATCTGGGCGCCGCTGACCGCGACCAGGCACAGGAAGGAGATCACCAGCATGGCCAGGCCCACCGCGGCGGCGCCGGCATAGTCGTATTGCTCCAGCTTGATCACGATCAGCAGGGGCGCGATCTCGGTCTTCATCTGCAGGTTGCCGGCGATGAAGATCACCGAGCCGTACTCGCCCACCGCCCGGGCGAAGGCGAGGCCGACGCCGGACAAAAGGGCTGGGGCCACGGCCGGCAGGATCACGCGCGCGAACCTCTGGCCGTCATTGGCGCCCAGGGTGCGGGCGGCCTCGTCCACCTCGGGGTCCAGGTCCTGCAGCACCGGCTGCAACTGGCGCACCACAAAGGGCAGGCCGATGAACAGCAGGGCGATGAACACCCCCGCCGGCGCATAGGCGGTCTTGATCCCCAGATGGGCGGCCACCGCGCCGAAGGGGCCGGTGGGCGCATAGAGCGCGGTCAGGGCGATGCCGGCGACCGCGGTCGGCAAGGCGAAGGGCAGGTCGACCAGGGCGTCCAGCAGCCGCCGGCCCGGAAACTCGAAGCGCACCAGCACCCAGGCGACCACCAGGCCCATGGGCGCGTTGGCCAGGGCGGCCAGGGCCGAGGCGCCGAAACTGAGCCGCAGCGCCGCCAGGACCCGGGGATCGGTCAGCACATGCCAAACGCCCGCGAGGCCCAGCTGCCACGGCTTGAGGGCCAGGGCCAGCAGGGGGATCAGCACGATCGCGCCGAGATAGGCCAGCGTCACGCCCAGGGCCGGACCGAAGCCCGGCAGCACCGAGGGCTGGCGCCAGCGCCAGGCGGCTTTGGGCGGCGCGGCGTCCGCGGTCGCGGCGACGAAGGCCATGGTCTGTCAGGCCTTGTGAATCTGGTCGAACACCCCGCCATCGGCGAAGTGGGTCGCCTGGGCCTTGCGCCAGCCGCCGAAGGTGTCGTCGATGGTCACCAGCGGGATCTTGGGAAAGTCCTTGGCGTACTTGGCCACAGCCGCGCCGTTGCGCGGGCGGAAGTGGTTCTTGCCGATCAGGTCCTGGGCCAGGGGGCTGTAGAGGAAGTTCAGATAGCCTGCGGCGACGGTGCGCACACCCTTGCGGTCGACGTTCTTGTCCACCAGGGCCACGGGCGGCTCGGCCAGGATCGAATTGGGCGGGATGACGATGTCGAACTTGTCGGCGCCGAACTCGGCCAGGGCCAGGTGCGCCTCGTTCTCCCAGCAGACCAGGGCGTCGCCCAGGCCGCGCTGGGCGAAGGTCACGGTCGAGCCGCGGGCGCCGGAATCCAGCACCGGCACATGGCGGTAGAACTCGGCCACATAGGCGCGGGCCGAGGCGTCGGAGCCGCCCGGCGCTTTGAGCGCAGAGGCCCACGCAGCCAAATAGGCCCAGCGCGCCCCGCCCGAGGTTTTGGGATTGGGGGCGATCAGGGTCACACCAGGACGCACCAGGTCGGCCCAGCTATGCAGCTTGGCCGGATTGCCCTTGCGCACCAGGAACACGATGGTCGAGGTGTAGGGGGTGGAGTTGTCGGGCAGGCGCGATTGCCAGTTGGTGGGCAGGAGCTGCGCCTTCTCGGCGATGACGTCGATGTCGTAGGCCAGGCCCAGGGTGACGACGTCGGCCTGCAGGCCATCGATCACCGCCCGCGCTTGGGCGCCCGAGCCGCCGTGGCTCTGGTCGATGGTCACCGCCTGCCCGGTGCGCGACTTCCAAAAGCCGGTGAAGGCGGCGTTGATGTCCTTGTAGAGCTCGCGGGTCGGGTCGTAGCTGACATTGAGCAGCCGGATCGGCGGCCGGTCCTGGGCCAGGGCCGGGCCGGCGAGGGCGGCCGCGCCCAGGGCCGTCAATACGGCGCGGCGGTCGGTTCTGGCGTGGCGCACGGGCTCTTCCCCTTCAGATCGTCTAAGGTGGGGTCATGCTAGCCAGAATCTCTATTAGTTCGATAGAGTTTTGGGGGAATTGGATGCAGTTTTTCTGAATGGCGAAGTTTCAGCCTGTTCGCGCGTAGCGCAGGCGTCTCGCTAGCCAGCAACCCACCTGCGCTTCGGTCACTTGCCCATCCGCGCCGCGCTGGAAGGATAAAGTCCAGTCTCCAGGAGGGGTATGGTCCAGGGCGCGGGGGCAAGGCAGGGCCCAGAGGTCGGCGGCGATCGGATCGAGCACTTCCATGCGCCCCTGGCCGAGAAAGCCGGAGAAGCCGCCGTAGAGCACGCCGCCGGCGTCGACCACGGTCAGGTCCGCGTCCAGCTCCGCGCAGTGGTAACGGCCGGCCACGTCGCGCGAGGGCTCGCCGACGCGGGGCAGGAGCCGGGTGCTCTGGTTCTCGCCCAGGCGGTCGAGCCACAGGCCGTCGGGCGCATGGCGCAGGCTGGCCGCGTCGCTGGCCGCGCCATCGCCGGTCAGGGCCAGAAGTTCGGGGCGATGGCCGTAGCGCAGCCGGACTTGTCCTGGCCCCGCCGTCTCGACCCGCACCGAAAGGCCGGTCTCAGGCTCGATATAGGCGCCCAGCCAGGCTGGTTCGCCGTCGCCCGCCGGGACCTTGGCCTGGGGCTCGTCCAGCACGGCGGCCAGCAGGTTCACCGCCGCTTCGTGGGCGTCGGACAGGTGGTTTAACATCACCACCACCGAAATCCGCTCGGCCGGGGCATAGAGCCGGTGGCTGCGCCAGCCGCGCAGGGCGCCGCCATGGCCGGTGACGGCGCGGCCCAATTCCTCGCCGCGGGCGAGGCCGAAGCCATAGGCCGCCGGGGACCCGTCCGCGAAGGTCACTGGTGCGGAGAGGCGGCGATAGATCGACCCCGCGTTGTCCCGGGTGCGGTCGATGTGGCGCTCCCAGGCGATCATGTCGTCCAGGCTGGCCCCCATGCCCGCATCGCCGGTCCAGACGATGCGGTTCTCGGCGGCGCGAAAGCCGGCGCCTTGCGAGCCCTCATAGCCCTCGGTCCCGTCCGGCATGGCCCGGGTGTCGGCGGCCAGGAAAGCGGTCTCCATGCCCGCTGGCTCGAACAGGCGGGTGCGCAGCAGTTCGGCGAAGCTGCGCCCCGTCCGCGACTCTGCGATGTCGCCCAGCAGGCGGAAGTTCTGGTTGACGTAGGAATAGCGGGTCCCCGGCGTGAACTGCAGCGAGCGGGTTCCGGCGATCACCTGGGCGGCTTCATGGTCGCCGAAGCCGCTTTCGGCCGGGGCGCCGTGCAGCATGGCCACGGCCCAGTAGTCGCGAAGGCCGGACTGGTTATGGCAGAGGTGCAGGGCGCCCGGCGCGGTCTCCTCCAGCCGCGGCAGGCGTGCGCGGACCTCGGCGTCCAGCACGGTCGGGTCGGGAAAGGCGTCCAGGACCACCCCGCAGGTGAACTGCTTGGTGATCGAGCACATGCGGAACAAGGTGCGCGGCGTGAAGGGGATGCGCCGTTCGGCGTTGGCGAAACCCCAGGCGTGGCGGAGCAGAACCTCGCCTTCGCGCAGCACGGCCACGGCGCCGCCTGGACCTGGAAAAACGCGCGGCAGTTCGGCGATAGCGCGATCGAGGCGTGCGGACAGGCTAGTCATGCTGGCGGCTCACATGAGGTGATGGCGCCGCCAGCATGGCCTAGCAGAATGGCTTGGCAAGCCGGCCATAGACCGGCTCGCACAATCAGGCGTTCAGGCTGCGACTGTAGCCAGGGAAGCCCGCCCCTTGGGGTCCGGGCCGTACTGGTTGTCGCCCGGCGTCCCGTCCAGCAGATACAAGACAAGCAGCACGAGACCGCCGATCACGGGGACCAGGGCGACCAGGATCCAGGCGCCCGACTTGCCGGAGTCGTGCAGTCGCCGGACGGCGACAGCCAGACTGGGGACGAAGCTCGCCAGCGCGAACAAGGACCACAGCATGAAGATCAGGCCGGCAAAGCCGCTCGGCGGCGTATGGGTCATGATGGCGCTCATCATGGCCCCGCCCGTGATGGCGCTCAGCACGAAGCTGACGATCATCTGGAAAAGAGCAAACATCCAGAATTCCATACGGCGCGCCCGGCCGCTGAAATCCGCATACTTCGTATAGGGTTGAAACATCAGCGGCATAGGTGGGGTCCCCCCTTGTTTTGAATCGCCACTGATGGGGACGCTAACATAGCCGTGGGTTAAGCCAAGCTTGCGGTTGCAACCGTCGGGCGCGCCGCCGATGAATTCCGATAGCGCTCGCTAGGTTTTCTGGATATTCGGTCGTTCAAGCCACCAACAAACAGGAGGCGTCCAGGGGGAGACCATGTTCAGGACTTCGATTCTATTTGCCCTCGTGGGCGCCGCCCTTTCCGGGCCGGCGCTGGCCAAGACCCTGGACGTCGCGGCGGGTCCCGACGCTCAGGAGCGCATCCAGTCGGCTCTGATCGACGCCAAGCCGGGCGACGTGGTGCGCCTGGGCGCCGGCCGCTTCGATCTCGCCGACGGCCTGTCGCTGGACGTGGCCAATGTCACTGTCACCGGCGCCGGCGCCGACAAGACCATCCTGGCCTTCGACGCCCAGAAGGGCTCGGCCGAGGGGCTGCTGGTCACCTCCAATGGCGTTACCGTGCGCGACCTGGCGGTGCAGAACGCCCATGGCAATGGGGTCAAGGCCAAGGGCGTCGACCGCATCACCATGAAGAACCTGATCGTGGAGTGGACCGGCGGGCCCAAGTCCTCGAACGGCGCCTATGGCGTCTATCCGGTCTCCTCGACCAACGTACTGATCGATCACGTGCTGGTCCGCGGGGCCAGCGACGCCGGCATCTATGTCGGCCAGTCCAGGAACGTGGTGGTCGAGCACAGCCGCGCCGAGTTCAACGTCGCTGGGATCGAGATCGAGAACTGCTACGACGCCGAGGTGCGCGACAACCTCGCCACCCACAACGCCGGCGGCATCCTGGTGTTCGACCTGCCGGGCCTGCCGCAGATGGGCGGGCATTCGACCAAGGTGTTCAACAACGCCTCGATCGACAACGACACGCCCAACTTCGCGCCCAAGGGCAATATCGTGGCCGGCGTGCCGACCGGCACCGGGGTGATGGTGATGGCCAATCGCGACATCCACGTATTCGCCAACAATATCGACGGCAACGCCACGGTGGGGGTGCTCTTGGTAGCCTATGTGCAGCCCTTCACCGACCCGGCCTACAATCCCCTGCCGCGGGAGATATCGATCCACGGCAACCGCATGGGCAAGAACGGCTGGGCGCCGGCTTTCCCCGGCGGGGCCGAGCTGGCCAAGGCCCTGGGCGGGACCCTGCCGCCGGTGGTCTGGGACGGGGTGGTGACCTACACCCATCCGGGCGGAAATCCCGAGACCATCCCCGCTCAATTCCACATCGCCGACGGCCCGGTGGCCAACCTGCGCCTGGTCACCCAGGGAACGCCGATCACCAGCGCCAATCCGGAGGTGACGCCCAACCTAGGCTCGGCGCCGCTGCCGGAGCCAGCGCCCGTCACTCTGCCGGCTGGCCAGGGCGGCTGACGGCGCGGCCATGGGTTTCGGTAGAGTTCTGGGCGGCCTCGCCCTTGCCTGCCTCCTGGTGTTCAGCCCCATGTCGCGCGGCAAGGCCGATGGGCGGCCGGCCGTCGACCTGGCGCGGCTGATGGACGAGACGCCGGCGCCGCGGCTTTCCGACTATCACCTGTTCGCTGACGCCCACGCCCGGGTTCCCAGCGCCCGCGTCACGCCCTACGGCCTGGCGACGCCGCTGTTCAGCGACTACGCGGCCAAGAGCCGTTACCTCTACTTGCCGCCAGGCGCCGTCGCCCGCTACCAGGGAGCGGGCCTGCTGGACTTGCCGGTGGGTTCGGTGCTGGTGAAGACCTTCGCCTATCCCGCCGATTTCCGCCGGCCCGACCAGGACGTGCGCCTGATCGAGACACGGCTTTTGATCCATCGCCAGGCCGGCTGGACCGCCCTGACCTATGTCTGGAACGCCGAACAGACCGAGGCCGTCTTGAAGCGCGCCGGCTTGCGCGAGCCGGTCAGCTTCATCGACGCCGCGGGCCGGCCGCGCCAGATCGACTACGCCGTGCCAAATGTGAACCAGTGCAAGGAATGCCATTCGAGCAACGGCGCGATCACCCCGATCGGGCCAAAGGCGCGCAATCTGGCCATTGAGACCCCGGCCGGCGGCCAGCTGCAGACCTGGGCCAAGGCGGGGCTGCTCACGGGTCTTCCGTCAGGTCCGATCCTGGCGACGCCGCGTTGGGACGACCCTGCCCAGCCGGTGGCGGCCCGAGCGCGCGCCTATCTCGACGTCAATTGTGGCCACTGCCACAGCCTCGCGGGCCTGGCCAGCAACAGCGGTCTCTATCTGACGCTCGAGGAGCAGGACATCCATCGCCTGGGCGTCGGCAAGCGGCCGGTGGCGGCTGGGCGCGGCTCAGGCGACCTGGAGGTCGCCATCGATCCCGGCCGTCCGGACAAGTCGATCCTGGCCTACCGTATGGCCTCGACCGAGCCGGGGGTGATGATGCCCCAGATCGGCCGAAGCGTGGTCCATGACGAGGGCCTGGACCTCATCCGCGCCTATATCGCCCAGATGAAGCCGGACAAGCCTTAGCCCTTGGCCTCGCTGAGGCTCAGCGGTACGAAAGAGCGGCGCCCATCGCGCTGGACCATCAGCAGCACCGCCTTGCGCCCCTCGCGCTTCTGCTGCGCGACGGCCGCGGACAGGTCTGCTGGGGTTGCGGTGGGGCGTCCGGCGGCCGACAGGATCACGTCGCCGGCTTGAAGCCCCTTGTCCGCCGCGTCGGAACCGCGGCCGACGCCGTCGATGGTCACACCTCCCGAGGCGTTGGGCTCCAGCCGCATGCCTAGGACCTTGGAGGAGGCCGGCTCGGCGCCGCCGGCGCCTGCCTCGTCCGGCGTGTCGTTGCTGGCCAACTGGGCTTCGCTGGGACGGATCCCCGAATGCACGTCGATAGCCTGGACGCGCCCGTTACGCAGTACGTCCAGCTTCAGGGTCTCTCCCGCGCTAGCGAGCGCCACCTGACGCGTCAGGTCGGAGGCCGAGGCGACCTCGCGGCCGTTGATCTTCTGCACCACATCGCCGGGCTGCAGGCCGGCGCGCTGCGAGGGGCCGCCGGGGGTCAGTTCGGCCACGAGGGCGCCCTTGGGCTGGGCCAGGCCCAGGCTGTCGGCGATCTCGGGGGTCACGTCCTGGATAGCGGCGCCGATATAGCCGCGCACAACCTTGCCCCCACTGATAAGCTGCTTGCTGACCTGGGCCGCCACGTCTGCGGGAATGTCGAAGCCGATGCCCACCGAGCCGCCGGACGGAGAAAAGATCGCGGTGTTGACGCCAACCACCCGGCCTTGAACGTCGAAGGTCGGGCCGCCGGAATTGCCGCGGTTGATCGGGGCGTCGATCTGCATGTAGTCGACATAGTTGGAATCGCTGACGTTCTTGCGGCCCAGGGCCGAGACGATGCCGGCTGTAGCCGTGCCGCCCAGGCCGAAGGGGTTGCCCACGGCCACCACCCAATCGCCGACGCGCGGCTTGGCGCGATCCTCGAAGCTGACATAGGTGAAGTCGTGCCCCTCGACCTTGACCACGGCGATGTCGGTGGCGGCGTCGCGGCCGACAAGGTGGGCCTTCAGTTCGCGCCCGTCGGTCAGGCGCACCTTGATGTCGTCTGCGCCGTCGATCACGTGGTTGTTGGTGACGATGTAGCCGTCGGAGGAGATCAGAAAGCCTGAGCCGGTGGCGCGCATCTTGGGCGCCGGCGCGCCTTCCGGATCCTCGGGAACCAGCTGGCGGAACTCGAAGCCGAACGGCAGCTGGGGCGCCTGGCCGCGGAAGGCGGCCGGGTCGCGCTTGGCCTTGCCCTCCACATCGATCGAGACCACGGCCGGGGACACCTTCTGCACGATGTCGGCGAAGGAGGACGGGGAAGCGCTGGCCAGAGCCGCCGGCTCGCCGGCGGTCGCGGCTTCGGCGCCCCGCGCCCAATAGCCGCCCGCGCCGGCCAGCACGGTGGCGACCGCGCCGACGGCGGCGCCGGCGATGAACTGCGTCTTCTTCATGTCGGGTTGTGACCTCGCCCAGTGTTGGCAGAGCGTCGCAGCCGCGGCTGAAGTCGGCAGATTTTGGCGAACATGTCGGCGCGCAAGTTTGCTCGACGCTCAGATTCGCCCCCCGCCAGCATGGTTAGGCGGGGTTTGTGATCAATCTAGGGCGCCGTTCGCCGCAGTCCCGCCGCGATTTACGCCGCTCCGCGGTTGGCGGAGCGGCGCGAAGCGGGTTCAGTTGCCGGCTGGGTCGGTAGCCTTACCGGCATGGCTCAGCGGTGGGTACTTGGCGCGCGTGGCCTGCGTATCTGGAATGGGCGCATTGGCCACGGTCTGAGTGGCGACATCGCTGGCGGTCGGGGCCGGCGTCGCGGTCGGGCTGGTCGCCTCAGCGGCCGGCGGCGTCTGCGCTACGGCCGGAGGGTTCACGGCGCCGGACGTGGCGGTCGTTGTCTGGGCGAAGGCGGCAGGCGCGGCGAACAGCAAGGCTGCGGCGGTCAGGGTGGTGAGCTTCATGGCTTCGAGCCTTTCGGCGGGTTGGCCCCCGAGCTCTACCCTCATCAACGCGCTGGCCGGCGTCGCGTTGCGCCCGCCGCCGATCCCGGGGCTAAGGCGCCGCTTTCAGCTGCCCCCTGATCTCGCCGCCGGGATGGGCTTGGGTGTGGACGTTGAAGTACCACTTCCCGGCCTTCAGGTCGGCGACCTGCGCATCGGTCAGCTTGGCCGACCCGGTTATGGGACTGTTCAGGCTCATCATGGTGATCACCGGCGGCGCATTGGCGCCGGCTGCCGCCGGGCCGTGGAAGTGGGCCATGGTCGCCGCCCCGGTCAGGCCGGAATAGGTGACTTTGTAGCTCAGCACCTTGGCGTCGGTGTCCAGGCTGGCCTCGACCTGGCCCGAGCCGGTGGTGGCGTTGGCGGGAACCTCGTCGCCCCCCTTCAGAGGCGCTGAAAAGGTCAGGGTGGCCGCGCCCGCCGTTCCCGCCGTCAGCAGTAGCGCCGCAATGGCCGCGCCAAAAAGTTTGGTTCGCATGTCCGTCCTCCCGGGTGTTTCCCCTTCTTGTGGAGGCGATCGAAAACGAAACCCGGACGGATTGCAAACGTGGCCGCGGAATTGGCGGTGCGCTTAGAACTCTTCCCACTCGCTGGTGGCCACGGCTACTGCGGCTCCGCCGGCGGCGCGGCGGCGTGCCGGAGCGGCGCCGCGGGGCGAGCTGCGAACAGGGGCTTGGGTGGCGGCCGCGCCGACCTCGAACTTGCGGATCAGGCTGGAAAGCTCGTCGACACCCTGGCGCAGCCTGTGGCTGGCGGCGGTGGCCTCCTCGACCATGGCCGCGTTCTGCTGGGTCACCTGGTCCATCTGGTTGACTGCGGTGTTGACCTGGGTCAGGCCCGAGGCCTGCTCCTGGGCCGAGGCGGCGATCTGGGCGACCAGCCCGTTGATCGATTTCACCCGCTCGACGATCCGCTTGAGCGCCTCGCCCGTGCGGCCCACCAGGCCGGCGCCGGTGTCGACATGGCGCGACGAATCGCTGATCAGGCCCTTGATCTCCTTGGCCGCGTCGGCTGAGCGCTGGGCCAGGGCGCGCACTTCCTGGGCCACGACCGCAAAGCCGCGGCCAGCCTCGCCGGCGCGGGCGGCCTCGACGCCTGCGTTCAGAGCCAGGAGGTTGGTCTGGAAGGCGATCTCGTCGATAATGCCGACGATCTTGGAGATCTCGCGCGAGGACTCCTCGATCTGCCCCATTGCGGCCACGGCGTCACCGACGACCAGGTGCGACTTTTCGGCGTCCTGCTCGGCGTCGGAGACCAGCTGGTGGGCGTCGCGGGCGCTGTCGGCGGTCTTGCGCACGGTGGCGGTGACCTCGTCCAGGGCGGCGGCGGTCTCCTCCAGGGTGGCGGCCTGGTGTTCGGTACGGCGGGCCAGGTCGTCGGAAGCGCTGGTGATCTCGTTGGAGCCCGAGCGGATGCCGTCTGCGTTGGCCACGATCACGCCCATGGCGTCCTGCAGGGTCTCCATGGCGGCGTTGAAGTCCCCCTGGACCTTGCGATAGGCGGGGGCGAACTGGGCGTTCAGGCGATAGGTCAGGTCCCCGCCGGCCAGGCGTTCCAGGCCGCTGGCGAGGGCCTCGACCACCTGTGCCTGCTCGCGGGCGTTGGCTTCGCGGGCGGCCTCGGCTTGCCGGCGCTCGGCTTCCGACTGGTCGCGCAAGGCGATGCTCTCGGCCTCCAGCCGCTCCTTGGCGATGGCGGCGTCGCGGAATACGGTGACGGCCTGGGCCATCTCGCCGACCTCGTCGCGGCGATCCTGGGCCGGCACTTCGAGCGCGGTGTCTCCGCTCGCGAGCCGCCGCATGACCTGGGTCATGGCGGCGACCGGCTTGGCGATCATATCCGTCAGCAGCCAGGCCATGAAGAGCGACAGGCCGATAGCGGCCATGCCGCCCAGCGCCAGCATGGTCGTGCCGGTAGCGAAGGCGCGGGCCTGGGCGGCCGAGCGCGCGGCGAGTTGGGCATGCTCGCGATCGAAGATGGCTTTGACGAATTTGCGGGTGTCGGTCAGGCGGCCGATGGTCTTGATCTCGCCGCGGGCCTTGTCGAGCGTGGCGGGCGCGCCGGCGTCGCCGATCTGGGTCTGGCAATCGGCCTCGAAGATAGCCACCGCGGCGGCGATAGACTCGGCGTCGGCCTTCTCGTCGGCGTTGTCGATCTTGGCCTTCAACTCGTCCAGGGCCTTGGCGAAGTCTTCATGGAAGCCCTTGATCCGTGGCAGGAAGGAAGGGTCCAGGGTGGCCACGTAGCCGCGGACGGCGTTTTGCTCTTCGACCAGCGCGGAAAGCGTGCGGTTGAGGGAATCGAGTCGGTCGTAAGAGGCCTGGTTCTCTGCGGTCGCCTTGCTGATCGAGGCCATTCCCGACCAGGTCGCCAGGCCCGCGGCGCTGACCGTCGCAACGACGACGGCGAAAGCGATGGTCAGCTTGCGCGAAATGCGGGCGTCCTTGAGTGACATGGATGTTCCTGCCGATAGGGGTCTGGTCCGAGGCGGCGAAGCGGGCTGGGAGCGGGCTCGTCGGGTCGCCAGGTACCTAAATCGGGGCGGCCGAAGAAAAGGTTTACGGTAAATTTCCCTCAAGCATTGCTGGGGTTGTTCTGACGGGGTTTTCCTCGCATATGCATTCTTATGGTAGTGTTTTATGGTGTAAATTGCGACGTTGGGTCGCATTCAAGATCAAGGCGCAAAGCGACGCGCGGCGCGAAGCGCAGGCTTCCGCCGCCCAGTTCCTCAAAATATTGGAATCTGCATTCCAAAACCGAGTGAATTTGTTTGGGTACTGAACAAGTCAACGCGGCCCCAGCCGCAAACTCAGCATTCGACAACGTTGACCGCCAGTCCCCCCAGGCTGGTCTCCTTGTACTTCGAGCGCATGTCTTCACCGGTCTGGCGCATGGTCTCGATCACTGCGTCCAGCGAGACCACGTGCTGACCGTCGCCCTGCAGGGCCAGGTAGGCGGCGTTGATCGCCTTCACCGCCCCCATGGTGTTGCGCTCGATGCAGGGGATCTGCACCAGCCCGCCGATCGGGTCGCAGGTCAGGCCCAGATTGTGCTCCATGCCGATCTCGGCGGCGTTCTCCACCTGGGCGTTGCTGCCGCCCAGGGCGGCGGTCAGGCCGGCGGCGGCCATGGAGCAGGCGACCCCCACCTCGCCCTGGCAGCCCATCTCGGCGGCCGAGATCGAGGCGTTGGTCTTGTAGAGGAAGCCGATCGCCGAGGCGGTCATCAGGAACGCCTGCGAGCCGGCCTTGGTCGGGGCGGCGGCGAAGGCCTCGTAGTATTTCAGCACCGCCGGCAGGATGCCGGCCGCTCCGTTGGTCGGCGCGGTGACCACCCGACCGCCGGCGGCGTTTTCCTCGTTCACCGCCAGGGCGTAGAGGCTGACCCACTCGAACACCGCGGCCGGGTCCGGCCGCGGGCCGCGGGCCAGGAGAGCCTGGCGCAGGGTCTGGGCCCGCCGGCGGACCTTGAGCGCGCCGGGCAGCAGCCCCTCCTGCCGGCAACCACGGTCGATGGATGCGAACATGGCCACGCGAACCTGGTCGATGAAGGCTTCGGTCTCGGCGCGCGGGCGGAAGGCCTCCTCGTTGGCCCAGACGATATCCGCAATGGAAAGCCCGGTGCGCTCGCCGATCTCCAGCAATTCGGCGGCCGAGGCGAAGGCGTGCGGCAGGGTCAGATTGGCCCGTGCGGCCGACTGGCCCTCTTCCACGACAGCCCCGCCGCCGACCGAGAAATAGACCCGCGACAATGGCTCGCCGCGCTCGAAGAAGGCGGTGAAGCGCACAGCGTTGGCGTGTCCGGGCAGGAACTCGCCGCGGCGGAACAGAAGGTCGGTCTCTTCCTTGAAAACGATGGGCTGCTGGCCGGCCAGGGGCAAAACTTCCGAACTGCGGATCGCGGCCACCAGCAGCGGGATGGCGTCGGGATCGACCTCCTCCGGCGTGTGGCCCGCCAGGCCCAACAGCACAGCGACATCGGTGGCGTGGCCCTTCCCGGTCAGGGCCAGGGAGCCGTAGAGCTCGCATAGCACCCGCTGGGGCTTGGCGCCGGCCGTGGCGACGGCGGCGAAGGCGCGGGCGGCGCGCATCGGCCCGACCGTATGCGAGCTCGACGGGCCGACCCCGATGGTGAACAGGTCGCGCACGCTGAGCGAGGGCGAAAGCTGCGGCCGGGCGGAGGCTTCTGGCATGGCGCGTCCCAAATCCGGGCCGGATGCCCGGCCCTAAACAGCGCCCCTTCTGTCGGTTTGCCTGAGATCGTTATCCCGTCGGCGGACGCTCAGGGGCGCCACTCTCCAGAAGTTCGTTCGCCGAACGGTCCTTTTGCCTGAGAGTTTCCGGGGCGGTTGCTCCTTCGGCGCCGGCTTTTTGGGCCGGTCTCTCCCGTAACGGCGCGCGAAGGTCGGTCAGGCGAAAGCCGGTGTCAACGGCGTGAGGCGACGGCTCACTTGAACGCTGGCGGCGCCAGATAGGCGGCGAGATCGCTCCACCGCGGCGGCGCCGGTAGGCCGTCGGTGGCGGACGGGCGGTTGACGCCGAGCACGTCGCGCGAGGCGGGCTCCCGCTTGGGCCAGGGGCCGGCGGCGCCGTCCAGCGCCTGCACCAGGCCCTCCCAGGGCAGGGCCGCCCTGGCCGAGACCTTCTTGAACGAGGCCTCGGGTCGGTAGGGCTTGATCGAAGGGTCGATATCCTCGCCCTGCAAAAGGCCCATCGCCGCCAGCACCGCCACCCGGGTCAGGTACTCGTCGTGAAAGGTCTGGAACAGCGAGACCTTGGTCGCCTGGTATTCCTGCTCGGCGTTGAGGGTGTCGAAGGTGGTGCGGATGCCGATGCGCGCCTCCAGTTTCGAGCCCTGGTAGGACTTGGCCTCCTGGTCCAGCTGGTCGTGCAGCTTGATCAGGATCGAGCGGCGAAGCGCCAGGTCGTTCCAGGCCTTGGCCAGGTTCATCACCACCTGGCGGCGGGCGTCGGCGATTTTCAGGTTGTCGCGGTTGTTGTCCTCCAGCGCCTGGCGGACCCGGGAGTCGTGGGTCCCGGCGGTGTAGAGGTTTTTCGAGACCTGGAAGGTGGCGTCATAGGAAATGATCCGCTGATCGCGCAGGTAGGGAGCCAGGGGCTCGCGCGAATAGCTGCCGCCGATGCTGACCTGGACCCCGTCGGCCGCCTTGGCCTCGGCGACGCGCAGGCGCGACGCCATCTCGGTGAACTGGGCCGCCTGGACCTGGGGGTTCAGCGTGTCGGCGGCGTCGAAGGCGGCGTCGACGGTCTGCGGCAGGCCGGGCAGGTCGGGCAGGGGCTCCAATTGCCCCGGCTGCTGGCCAACGGCCGCCACATAGGCGGCCTCGGCGTCCTGGAGATTGGCGCGGGCGCGGGACAGGTCGACCTGGGCGGCGATCAGGCGGGCCTGGGTCAGGGCGCGGTCGGTGGCGGTGACTTCCCTGACCGCAAACTTGGCCTCGATCTCCTTGTCCTGGTCGCGCAGGATGTCGATGTTCTGCTGGGCGATGGTGACCAGGTCACGGTTCAGCAGCACGTCGGCATAGGCCGTGATCACCTGGCCGAGGATGGTGGCTTCCTGCTGGCGCAGGACCTGGCGGCCGGCCAGCACGTCGGCCTCGCTGGCGCGGATCTCCATCCCGGCCTGGCCGCCGGTGTAGAGCGGCTGGCTGAGGACGATGCGCAGGGATTCGCTGTCGATGCCGTAGTAGCGGCTTTTTACTAGGCCATTTGAAAACAGGCTCGACTCCCGCACCTTGGAGGCGTTGCGGTCCCCCGACGCACTGAGCTGGACCGTTGGCCCGAGCTGGGCGCGGGCCTGGACGAAGCGCTCGTCCAGCGCGCGCAGGTCCGCGCGGCCGGCCAGCAGGGCGGGGTTGGTCTGGTAGGCCAGGGCGATGGCGTCGGCCAGGGTTTCCGCCCGCGCCGCGCCCGCGGCGGCCAGGGCCGACAGGAGGGCTGCCGAGAGGGGCGCGGCCCAGCCTCGCCCAGGCGGGTTCATTCGGCGACAGCGCCCACGAACCCAGCGCCGCAACCGGCGGTCTTGGCTGCGGCGACGGCCGGCGCGAGATCATCGATGCGGAAAGGCCAGGCCCGCTTCTTGTCAGAGGGGCGGATCCACACGGTCTTGCCGCCGACCACCGCGCTATAGGGCAGGATCACCCGCCCGCCGCTGGGATTGGTCGGATCGTCCGTTTCGAGCTTCACCCCATGTGAGGCCAGGGCCATGGCGCTGAGACGCCAGGAAAAGGCTGGGCCGGTGTCGACACGGTATACGGCGTCGTAGGTCTCTGTGTGCGGCGAGAACTGGAAGGTGACGGCGGCGCGGTCGAAGCTCATCCGCGGGGCGCTCAGGACACAGCTGACCTGGCCGGTGAAGCGGTCGTGCTTAACGTTCAGCGTCCACGGGCCGAACCGCTGGCGGGCGTCTTCGGGAACTCCGGGAGGGGCGGGCCGCCGGTGCAGTTCGACCGGGTGGCCCAGCCACGACGGCAGGTGCAGATCAGCAACCAGGGCCACCGGCATTTCGCATCTCCCCTCACGGCTCTGGGCCGCGGCCAAACCAGAAATTCCAGGTATATGCAACCCCAAACGCTGCGGCCAGTGAATAGGCGATTGCGCTGCTCACAGCGGGAAAGCAAGCTTTGCACTTTCGCCGCGCTCGCAGGGCGACGAATATTCGATCGGCATGATTATGACCGCACGATGACGTGAGCCGGCGTGATCTTGCCGCGTCAGAAGTCGCTTGACGACATGCCGGGTTCGCCGTTCCTGTCCGTGTCCAAGCGGCGGTTCCGCCGAATGCGCCCTAAAAGCTCGCCAGGGAGACCCGATCAGCGTGGCAGCCAGCGTCAAAGCCGATCCAGTTCTGGAGGTCCTGAGCACGCACAAGCGGGCGTTCGGGTTCGCCCTGGCCTTCAGCGCGGTCATGGCGATCCTGGCGCTCAGCAGCTCGTTTTTCATGCTCGAGGTGTTCGACCGCGTGCTGACCAGCCGCAGCGAGGCGACCCTCTATCTGCTGGCCATAGCCGCGACCCTGGCCATCGCCGTCGGCGGCGTTCTGGATTCCCTGCGCCGGCGGCTCCTGTTCCGCACCGGCATGCAGGTGGCCGACGCCCTGTCGGACCGGGTGCTGCGCGCCATGATCGCGATGAATTCCCAGGTCGGCTCGGCCGCCTATCGCAACGGCGCGCGCGACGTCGACACGGTACGCGGCTTCATCGGCGGTCCGACCAGCGGCGCCCTGATGGACGTGCCGTTCCTGTTGATCTACCTCGTCGTGCTGTTCTTCCTGCACTGGGCCTACCTGGTGGTGGTGCTGGTCGGCGGCCTGGTCTTGACCGGCATCGCCTTCCTCAACAACGCCGTCACCAACCGGCCCCTGACTCAGGCGCTGAACCAGAACCTGCGCGCCCAGAATTTCGCTGAGGCCGGCATCCAGAACGCCGAGGTTCTGGAAGGCATGGGCATGTCCGGCGCCTTCATTTCCCGCTGGCGCCAGCAGTGGCTGGCCGGCCTTCGGCTGAACGCAGCCGCCTCGGAGCGCGACGCCAGGCTCGCCGCGGTGTCGAAGTCGATCCGGGTGCTGTTGCAGATCGCCCTGATGACGGTCGGCGCGGTCCTGATTCTGGAGTACCACGCCAGCAGCGGCGTGATGATCGGCGCCACCATCATCGGCGCGCGCGCCGTCTCGCCGATCGAGATCCTGATTTCCAGCTGGAAGACCATCGTCGGCCTGCGCCTGACCCAGACCCGGCTGAACGACCTTCTGAACAACGCCCCGCAGCGCGAGGAGGGCATGCCCCTGCCGCCGCCGGAGGGGCGCCTGCGCGCCAGCGGCGTTCAGTACGTAGTGCCGGCAACCCGGCGCATCGTCGTCGCCGGGGTCAATTTCGAGCTTGCGCCGGGCGAAGCCATGGGCCTGATCGGCCCCTCGGCTTCGGGCAAGTCGACCCTGGCCCGGCTGCTGGTCGGGGCCTGGCCCTGCTCCAGCGGTTCGGTGCGCCTGGACGGCGCCGACATCTTCGCCTGGCCGCGAGCCGCGCTCAGCCCCTACATCGGCTATCTGCCGCAGGACGTGGAGCTGTTCGGAGGCACGGTGCGCGAGAATATCGCCCGCATGACCGAACCCGATCCCGACTCCGTCGTGCGCGCCGCCCAGCTGGCCCACGCCCACGACATGATCCTGGCCCTGCCCAAGGGCTACGAGACCGAGATCGGCGAGGCCGGCCACTTCCTGTCAGGCGGCCAGCGCCAGCGCATCGGCCTAGCCCGCGCCCTCTACGGCGACCCGCGTCTGGTGGTGCTGGACGAGCCCAACGCCAATCTGGACAGCATCGGCGAGCAGGCGCTGGTGGCGACCCTGGTCCAGCTGAAGCAGATGGGCGTGACTGTGGTGGTGGTGGCCCACCGGCCGAACGTGCTGGTCAATGTGGACAAGATCCTGGTCATGCATCCCAACGGAGCCATGGCCGCGTTTGGGCCTGTGCAGGAGGTCATGCCCCAGTTCGCTCCCGTCGCGCCCCAACCTTCGCCCGCGCCGTTCCAGGGCGCTGTGTTCACCCGTCCCCGGCCCGATGCGGGAGAGTCCAAGAAGGGAGCGGCCGAATGAGCGCCGAGCCCGCGCCTCCCTTGTCCGCATCCACGTCTGGCGGATCGTCCGCCTGGCGCAGGACCCTGCGGTTGTTCGGCCTGGATCCCTCGCAGGACGAAGCCCCGGTTATGACGGGGGAAGATCTCGGCTTCATGCGTACAGGCGCCGTGATCGGCCAGGGACGGATCCTTCTGGTTTTCCTGCTGCTCGCCTTCGCCTGGGCTGCTTTCGCCCCGCTGCAGAGCGCCATCCTTGCTCACGGCGAGGTGGTCGTGAAGACCCACCGCAAGACCATCCAGCACCTGCAGGGCGGAACCGTGAAACAGATTCTGGTCAGCGAGGGCCAGGTGGTGAAGTCCGGCCAGACCCTGATGCTGCTGGATGATGTCCTGGCCAAGGCCAACCTGTCGGTGCTGCAGGGCCAGGTCGACGCCCTGACCGCCGAGGAGGCGCGGCTGGAGGCCGAACGCGACGGCAAATCGGCGATCGCCTTCCCGCCCGAGTTGATGGCCCGCCGGTCCGATCCGGCCGTGGCCGCCGCCATGGCCGGCGAAGTCAACGCCTTCAAGGTGCGCAACGCCTCGCTGAGCCAGCAGATCGGCGTTTATGGCCAGCGCACCGCTGAGAACGACCGCACCATCGACGGCATGAAGGCCGAGCGGGTGGCGGTGCAGAAGCAGAGCGCCCTGATCAAGCAGGAACTCAACGCGGTCGAGGGGCTGTACAACCAGGGCTACGTCCCGATCAGCCGCCTGCTGGCCTTGCAGCGCCAAGCCGCCGACCTGGACGGCCAGGATGGCCAGCTGGCCGGCCGCATCGCCCAGATGGAGGCTGGCAACGGCGAAAACCGCCTGCAGGGCATCACCCTCAAGGACCAGAAGCTGAGCGACGTGGTCAAGGACCTGCGCGATGTGGAGACGCGCAAGTTCGACGCCATCGACCGGTTGCACGCCGCCCAGGACACCGTCACCCACACCACCCTTACGGCGCCTGTCGACGGGACCGTGGTGGGGCTCGCGGTCCATACGGTCGGCGCGGTGATCAAGCCCGGCGAGACGGTGATGGAGATCGTGCCGCAGAACGACACCCTGGATGTCTCGGCCCGCGTGCGGCCCGAGGACGCGGACCGGGTGACCAAGGGCATGACCGCGCGGATCAACTTCAGCTCCTATCACCAGCGGCGCCTGCCGGTGATCACGGGAACGGTGGAGACCGTCTCCGCCGACCGGCTGGTCGATGAAAAGGGGCAGCCCTATTTCGCGGTGATGCTGTCGGTCGACGCCAAGGCGCTCAAGGACTATCCCGAGATGCGCCTGATCCCCGGCCTGCCGGTCGAGGTCGGCATCAATACCGGGCGGCGCACAGCGCTCAGCTACCTGGCAGAGCCAATCACCGAAGCCTTCCGGCACGGGATGAAGGAGCAGTAGCCCGCGGAAACCGTTGGCCCACCCGACGCGGCCCGCTATAGCCTCAGGCCGCGCGGGCGTGGCGGAATTGGTAGACGCAACGGACTTAAAAGCTTTTGGCGAGCGTCCCGCTTGATCATTTTTATCAATAGTTTGAATGGGTTCCGAAAATCCTGGATCGGGACTGGGCCGGGACTTTTGCAATGCCACCTTTTCAAGGGCCTCGCGCAAATCCGTCTCCGAGGCATGGGCATAGCGAAGCGTCGACTGGATGCTCGAATGGCCGAGGAGGCGCTGAGCCGTGCGAAGATTGTTCGTCGCCCGGAGCATGGCCGTGCCGGCATGGTGACGCAGGTCATGGACACGCGCCCGGCGTCCGGTTGATTTTAAGCCTGCGGCGGCGAGCGCCTTATGCAGCGCAGCCAGCGCGCCATAATAGGTGAGCGCCTTCAGCCGACCGCCCTTGAGCTCCCGAAACCAGACCGTGTCGAAGCGGTTGGACAAGGCTCGTGCGCGGCTGGCCCGCGCGGCCAGCATGCTCACATCCTCCGGGAGGAGCGGGATGACATGGTCCTCGTCGTTCTTCCGCTCCCGCAAGGTGACGCGGCCGCCCTGCAGATCAAGATCGGCAAGGCTGAAGAACATCTCGCCTAAGCGGCAGCCGTAACGCGACATGAAGGCGGCGAAGTCGCGCCAGTGCTCGGGGAGGGCCGTCAGAAAGGCCTCCATCTCCGCCGGGCTAAACTCGCGCGACTTGGGCTTCGGCTCGGGCAGGAGCAGCGAGCCCCAATCAATCTCGGGCAGGTTGCGAACGCCCCACACCCGTCCAGCGCGCCGGAGCACTGGGCGCACAGCGCGCACGACATCGTCATTGACGGTCTTGTTCGATGGCTTGCGGCCTCGGCGGGTGGTCTGACCGCGGCGTTTGCGGACCGCGTGGGCGAGAAGGTCGCCGTCGATTTCCGTCAGCAGTCTGTGGCCGCCAAGCAGCGATGACGCCGTCGCAAGCCGCCGCTCCGCATCGTTGGCGCTGGCGTTATGCTGGCCGACCTCCAAAAACCAGCGGGCCGCCGCCACATCGAACGTCGGGACCGGCTTGTCCAAGGGCTCGCCGAGGCGGACGCGCCGCTTCAGCTCCGCTTCGAAGGTCTCTGCTTTGCGGCGAGACGTTTCGCCCGTAGTTCCGAAATACCGACGACCCTTGAGCTGGAAGTCGTATTGGAAGTGGGGGCTCGTGTGCGGTTTGTAGACGGACACGGTGCTGACGGTCCTTCGATCAGATAGCGACGGATCTCCGCTTCCGAGTAGCGGCGAACTCTATTGACGGTTACAGCGCGAATGACCTCAGCATCTGTGAGCGCTCGCAGCGTTTTGACATCGAGCCCCAGCAGCGCCGCGGCGGCCAGCGCGGTGATCAGGGCCCTGTCCGCGAATGCATGGTCGATGCGAGCCTCGGTCCTTACACCAATTACGGCGCCGTGTTCCGGCTTAGCCTGGGCCATGGCGACGCCCTCTTGTCCTGCGTGGCGGACCCGATCGTGGGCTGCATAAGCCCCCGCTACTGAAGCTGCGGTCATCCGCTTTGGAATGATGCGCAGGCTTTGGCTCACCTCAAGTCGAGCCAACTCGGCATCGTGCAATCTGGCGCCAAGGGCGGGGAATGGCGGGGCGAGACCCTTGAGGGCGTCTGCCCCAGACTTGCGCAGTCACCTGCGCCCCGTCGTTGGCCGCTGGAGCTGGCGCTGTCGGCGGGAAAGTTCACCTAGGTCTGGGGGGCGCCTTTCATTTCCCGGACCTGCGCGAGCCGGGGCTTGGCTCAAGGGCCCCCAGGCCTGCCGCTGAGCGTCCGGATCGGCCGGCCCTCGATCTCCGCCCTGCGGCGCTCAGCCCGCTGCATGACGCGGCGACCCCATGTGTCTGGAGCCGAGTCGCCGATCGAGCCGAAGAAGCTCTGTCCTGCGGCCGGAACAAATGGGCCCGGGCCAATCGCCAGGGCGGGCTCGAGCGAGAAACCGTCAGGATCGGCCAGCCCATCGGGGTGATACTCGAACACGACCGTCTCGCCGCCCCGGCGAGGCGTGCGACGAAGCGTGCCGACGCGCATCGGAACACCGCGGCGATCGAGGTGAACTTCGATGTCCGTCATGACTTGGAGCCTGGCCGGAGCGATCGGCGCCGGACGCGGATCGGCAATGCGCCGGCGGCCAGCTGCTGACCGACCAGGTCGAGCGACGGATCGGCGATCTGGCCCAGATGGTCGAGAAGGCCGAGCGCATTGAGGACGGAAGCATAGATGCCGATCGCAACCCCTTCTTCGCCCGCCTCGATCTTCTGCAGCGTGGGGCGCGTGGTGAAGGCTCGTTCGGCGACGATCTCAGCGGTAAGACCCCGCCGTTTGCGGGCGTCCTTGATGTCCCCGCCAAGCTTGCGCAGCGCGCGGCGGACCGCGAGAGGCGGATGATGAGGCGTTGGCATGTAAACATCCCTTTGCGCCAAATGATGTTTACGCAAACAGATGTTTACATTATGAAGGGGCCTTCGCAAAGGTGCGCGCGCCTCAAACAACAGGCGCAATTCCACGCTCGGCGATGACGCCCGATCTTATACGGTGATCGTCCAGCGGTCGCGCTCGGTCCCGTCGCGTTGCTCCTCCTGCGGGTTCGACCCTTCGGGCGGCCTTTGGGCCGCCGCTGGCCGACCGTCGACGCTTCCCGCCGCGCATGCGCGGCTCCTGGCGGTCTTCATTTTCCTTTTGCAGGGCTTCGCCCCGGGCTGCTGCACGCCCTGGGGCGATCGGGCAAGGCGGTGGCGCTGATCTGGGGCGAGAGGAGGGCGGCTGGGTTCCCAGCGACGAGGTTTGGGCTCGAGAGAGAGGCTCTCGGCCGCCCGTCATTAGGGAGTATAACCATGACCTACGACGACAGGGCCCTGTGGGGCGAAGGCGCGCCCGTCCAGAGCGGCTTCAAGGTCGATATCAGCCGCGGGCAGCGGATCGGTCGGGTCTCATCCGAATGGTTTTCGCGGCCGGACGATGAGCGCTATCTCTCGCTCACCGACCTCTATCAGGCGGTGCGATCGCGCGCCGAACGCGCGGCCGTCCGCACCATCGAAGCGACGAGCCTCCGCGTCGAAGCGGCCGGCGACAACCCCGAGGGGCTGACCCTCATCGCACCGGGCGCGCCTGAGCCCCTCGCGCCCACCCATTGGTCGTTCGGCCAGCTTTGTGGCCTGGCCGGCGCGCCGTCCGGCTATCTGCGCGAACTGCCCGCAGCACTGGCCGGCATCAACCTCCAGCACGGCCTGCTTTCCAACCGGGCGGAGCTGGTGAAGACCCTGGAGATGGCGGACGGGCGGACCGAGCTTCGCGCCGTCACCGGGCCGGACTATGGCCGCATTTGGGACCATGAGCTGGTCGGCGCGGTGATGAAACTCGCCGGCGATGGCGCCGGTGAAACCCGCTGGAAGGTGCCGGGCGTCCTCGACTGGTCTTCGATGACCCACAATCCGTTCGTCGAGGTGACCAAGGACAACACCACCCTCTACGCCAGCGACCGCGACGTCTTCCTGTTCCTGGTGGACGACACCCACCCGATCGAGGCTGGGCGCCTCTCGAACGGCGAGCCGGATCTCTATTTCCGGGGCTTCTATTGCTGGAACTCCGAGGTCGGTTCCAAGACCCTCGGCATGGCGACCTTCTACCTGCGCGGGGTCTGCATGAACCGCAACATCTGGGGCGCCGAGGGCTTTGAGGAGATCTCCATCCGCCACAGCAAGTTCGCCGCCAGCCGCTTCGCCCATGAGGCCGAGCCGGCGCTGGAGCGCTTCGCCAACGCCTCGACGACGCCGTTCGTCGAAGGCATCCGCGCAGCCCGGGACCGCATCGTGGCGCGCAAGGACGAGGAGCGTAAGACTTTCCTACGCACCCGTGGCTTCTCCAAGGGTGAAGCGGACAAGGTCATCGCCACCGTCCTGAAGGAGGAGGGACGCCCGCCCGAGTCTGTGTTCGATTTCGTGCAGGGCATCACCGCGTTCGCTCGGACCAAGCCACACCAGGATGATCGTCTGGAGCTGGAAGGGCGGGCCGGCAAGCTTCTCGCCTGCGTTCGCTGACACCGGCGCCGCGGGACTCGCCAGCAGATCCCGCGGCCAAGGTCCGTTGCGGCTGCAGCCTTCGAGAGGAAAGGGTGGGCTGAGCTCTGTGACGGGTTCGAAAGGCCGAGAGAGGTCTCCCGGCCGCCCGTCGTGGAGCTCGAAGTCCATGACCCAATCCTCCAAGATCGTCCTCTCCGCCTCGCGGGACATTCCGTTCAACAAGCTGGTGCTGTCCCAGTCGAACGTGCGGCGCATCAAGGCCGGCGTCTCCATCGAGGAGCTGGCCGAGGACATCGCCCGGCGGACCTTGCTGCAAAGCCTGACCGTGCGCGCCGTCGTCGGCGCCGACGGCCAGGAGACCGGCAAGTTCGAGGTGCCGGCGGGTGGTCGGCGCTACCGGGCGCTGGAGCTGCTGGTCAAGCAGAAGCGGCTGGCCAAGACGGCGCCGGTGCCTTGCGTCGTGCGGGAAGGTGGCGTCGCAGAGGAAGACAGCCTGGCCGAGAACGTGCAGCGCGCGCCACTGCATCCGCTGGATCAGTTCAGGGCGTTCCTGGCGCTGCGGGAAAAGGGCCAATCCGAGGAGGACATTGCGGCGGCGTTCTTCACGACCGCAGCCGTGGTCAAGCAACGTCTGCGCCTGGCCTCTGTCTCGCCGAAGCTTTTGGAGGTCTATGCCGAAGACGGCATGACCCTCGAGCAGCTGATGGCCTTCACGGTCAGCGCCGACCATCAGCGCCAGGAGGAGGTGTTCGACCGCCTTCGCCAATCCCACGGCATGCCGGGCTATATGATCCGGCGCATCCTCACGGAGGGCGCGGTCCGCTTCGGCGACAAGCGGGTGCTGTTCATAGGGCCTGAAGCCTATCTGGAGGCCGGCGGCGACATCCTGCGCGACCTCTTCGAACGTGATGACGGCGGCTGGCTGCAGGATGCGGCCCTGCTGGACCGCCTGGTCGCCGAGAAGCTCGACCGGGAGGCCAACGCCGTCCGCGCCGAGGGGTGGCGGTGGATCGAGGTCGCATCAGACCTGCCCTACGACCGCACCTTCGGTCTGCGGTCCTTGCGGGGCGAGGTACCGCCGCTCACCGAAGAGGAAGAGGCCGCGCGGACAGCCCTGCAGACCGAACTCGACGAACTGGAGGCGAAGTGGGCGGACACCGAAGACCTGCCGCCCGAAGTCGATGAGCGGCTGGGCGAACTGGAGGCGGCGCTGGCGGCGTTCGACGAACGGCCCGCCACCTTCGATCCCGCGGACATCGCCATCGCCGGCGCCTTCGTCAGCATCGACGGTTCTGGCGCCTTGCGGGTCGAGCGCGGCTATGTTCGTCCCGAGGATGAGCCGCCGGTGGCCGCGGTCGGCGGCGCCGCCGAAGATGAGGACGGCCAAGGCGATCAGCAAGGCGTAGCGCCGCCGGCCAGCGCAGTCGATGCCGAAGAGGATGAGGGCGTCCGGCCGATCCCCGACCGGCTACTGACCGAACTGACCGCTCACCGCACAGTGGCGCTTCGCGAAGCCCTCGGCGCCAACCCGGACGTCGCCTTCCTCGCGGCGCTGCACGCCCTGTGCCTCAAGCTTTTTTACCGCTATGGCCAGGACAGCTGCCTGGAACTGGACGTCAAACACACGACCTTTTCCGCCCAGGCGCCGGACCTTGCGGACTGTTCGGCCGCGGTCGCCATCGAGACGCGGCGCAAGGCCTGGGTTCAGGCGCTGCCGACCGAGGCCGAACATCTCTGGGGCGCGCTCCAGGCCTTCGACAGCGACAGCCGTCAGGCCCTGTTCGCCCACTGCGTCGCCCAATCGGTCAACGCCGTCTACGAGGTCTATAATCGCAAACCCCGCGCGCTCGCCCATGCCGATCGCCTGGCCGAGGCCCTGGATCTCGACATGGTCGCCGCCGGCTGGGCGCCGACCGTCTCCTCCTTCCTGGGCCGTGTCTCCAAGGCCCGCATCCTCGGCGCAGTGGCCGAGGCCTGCGGCGCGGCGGCGGCCAGCCGGATCGAGCCGCTGAAGAAGACAGATATGGCGGAGGCGGCCGAGGGCCTGCTCGCTGGCCTCGGCTGGCTGCCGGAGCCGCTTCGCACCCCCGGCCGCGCGCCGGCCTGGGTCCGGGTGGCCCTGGCCGTGCCGGTCGAAGAGATGGCGGCCGACGGCCGCGAAACGGCCATGGTCGAAGCCGTAGCAGCCGGTGATGATGCCGAGGTCCCGATCGAAGCCCCCCCGATCGCGGCGGAATAGCCGACAGAGCATCCGGACTATTCCCTGGGCCCGCCGCCGCCGGCGGGCCCAGTTTATTTTGAGGGCCGGCTCATGATTGACAGCGCAGCCGAACTTTCGAAGCGTCTGGCGGATCGCGCCGAGGCGGTGTGCCGCTGTTACCTCTCCAAGGGCCGGCGGGCAGGCGCCTATTGGGTGGTCGGCGATGTCGCCAATTCACCGGGGCGCAGCCTCTATGTTCGGCTGCACAAGACGCATGACGGCGCGCCGGCCGGCAAGTGGACCGACGCGGCGACCGGCGAGCATGGCGATCTGCTCGATCTGATCGGCCGGCGGCTCGCCCTGGCGAGCCTTCACGAGGTCCTGGCCGAAGCCCGAAGGTTCCTTGGCGAAGCAGAACCAACGCCGATCACAGAGGCGAGCGGGTACGCAAGCGTGGCCAAGGATCGCTCGGCGGCGAGCCGACGGCTCTTCGCCATGGCGGGGCCGATCCAAGGCACGCTTGCGGCCGACTATCTGCGAGGGCGCGGGATACTTGATCTGCGGGGCTGCGCGAGCCTGCGGTTCCATCCACGGTGCTGGCGCGTCGCGGAACCTGGCGAGGCCCTCCCGGGCGAGCGGCGGGTGACGCCGGCGATGATCGCCGCGGTGACCGATCTGGAGGGCCAGATTTGCGGTGTTCACCGGACCTGGCTCGACTGGCGCACGAAGGACAAGGCCGACGTGCCATCACCGCGCCGGGCCATGGGCCGTCTGCTTGGCAACGCTGTTCGTTTCGGCCTGGCCCATGAGGTTATGGCCGTTGGCGAGGGAATCGAGACCGTCCTGTCTCTGCGGCAAGTCCTTCCCCGCATGCCCATGGCCGCGGCCTTGTCAGCCAACCATCTCGCGCTGGTCGAGTGGTCGCCTGGCCTGAAGCGCCTCTACATCGCCCGCGACGCCGATTCGGCGGGCTTCCTGGCCACGGATCGTCTGGCCTTGCGCGCGCAAAAGGCTGGAATCGGTGTGCTCGTCCTTGAGCCCGCGCTCGATGATTTCAACGCCGATCTCGCCCGGCATGGCGCGAAGGGACTCCATGCCCATCTTGCCACCCAGATCGACCCGGCCGACCTGAACCGTTTTGCTGCGCCGCACCTGATTTCGGGCTGACCGCGTCCGGCCTGGCGGCGATAAGGCTGGCCATCGCGCCCGACCGCCCCATGCTGCCTTTCTTTGAGCTTGCGATCGGAGCGGAGGCGCAGCGGTCCGGCAACGGCTGCGCCGCGCCATTTTCCGCCGGCGGCCGAAAGAGGGCCGCCTTTGCATCGCCAGGCAAAATGGCGCGGCTACGCCGTCCTTCGCTGCCGCTCCGGCCGCCGGCCACCGGCCCGTGGCCGGGGGTGCCGGTTCACTGCGCCCCCGCTCTTCGCCGCGCCGCAAACGGCCGCGATGGGCGCGGCCAGACGCGAAGGGCAAGCACTATGGACGATCCCCTGGACTTCATCGATCAGGAGCCGGAGCACGAGGTTTCACAAACGGCCGCCGTGCTCGATCGCGCGCAGCTGTTCGGGCTGAACTCAAACACTTCCGGCCATGCGGCGGGCGTACCGGACGAAAAGACTGTTCAGGCGGCGATCAGCGACATCTTCGACGCCCTGGTCACGGCTTGCGTCGACACCAGCCTGGAGACGGATCTTGGCGAACTCCTCTGGTCCGCCGTCAATCTGTTTCATCGAACGGTCGATCGGCTCGAACGCCGCCTGGACCAGAACGAGCATGCGCAAAAGCGCAGCCAGTCGGAGCAGGACGGCTCGGAAGTTCGCTCGGTCGAACTCGAAGACCTCCTCGACGAGGGACGGGGCCTGATCGACCGGCGCAACGCCCTCGAGTCCATGCGCGAACTGGCGATCCAGCACTTCGAAGCGCACACCGGCTCGGCCTGGCGCCCCCGCGCGGGTTCGCTCGTGACCCGCAGCACGCTGACCGCCGCCATGATCGACAGCCGCGATTTCCTGGCCGCTCGCCGCCGCGCCGAGACCGAGATCATGCTGCCGCAGGGACCGCGGATCGCGTTCTCCGGCGGAGCCGACTGCAACGATCACCACCTGATCTGGAGCGTGCTGGACCGGGTGCATGCCAAGCATCCCGACATGGTGCTCCTGCACGGGGGCGCTTCCACCGGCGCCGAATTGATCGCCGCCAAATGGGCCGCGACGCGGGGCGTCGTCGAAGTCGCCTTCCGGCCGGATTTCAAGACGCACTCCAAACGCGCCGCGCCAATGAAACGCAACGATGTGGTCCTGGCGCAAAGCCCGATCGGGGTGGTGGTCTTCCCTGGCGGCGGCATCCAGGACAACCTCGCCGACAAGGCCAGGAAGCTCGGCGTGCCGGTGTTCGACTTTCGCAGGCGAGGCGGCGCCTAAAGGGCGCCGCAGGTCACGGCGCTCGGCCAGACATCGCAATCGCGGCCGAGCGCCTATAGGTCATGAGCTCGACTTCGGACGGCGAGCGCTCGGCGAGCAATGCCTTCATCTCGGCCATGTCGGAGAAGGATGGAAAGGGGCTCGGACGCTCTTCGATCACCTGGATGGCGATCGTCCACCGCCTTCTTGATCAGGTGCGTCTCGCGGGATGGAAGCGCCGGCATAGCTCTGCCTTCCCCGGGCTTCATGCGTCCCTCCAACACCCAGGCGCCATGGCGCGCGAGGACGATCCGCCGTCGATCTTTCGTTCGTCGGCGCGCGCCTGGCCAACGCTCCCCCGGCGCACGTCCCGCCCCACCAGCCTCCGCGAGCACCGCCTTCGCCGATTGCGCCCAAACCGGCGTCAGGCGAGACTCGTCTTGCGCCGCGGTGGTGGTGGAGGCGCGGCTCGTCCCGCTTTTGCAAAGAACCTCCACCATGACCCTGTTCAATCTGCTCGCCTGCATGGCGGGGCTCGGCGCCGTCGCCTGGATCGTCTTCAACCTCGCTGTCTATGCGGCGCCGTTCTTCATCGGGCTCAGCGCCGCCGCCGCGGCTTTGCACGCCGGCTTTGGCCCAATTGGCGCCATGGCGATCGGCCTGGCTGCGGGCGTCTTCGGCCTGGCTTTGATCCGCCTTGCCTATGGCTCGGCGCCCTGGCTCGGTCTGCGCCTGATCGCCGCCCTCATCTTTATGTCATCCGCGGTCCTCGCGGGTTGGTTCGCCGGCCGGAGCTTTGCGCCGTACGCCTCCGGCGCCGTCTGGCGTGCGCTGTTCGCCGCCTTGGGGGCGATCGCCACCGGCGCGGCCGCCCGGATGCGGTTGGCGTCATGGAGAGCGACAGCCCCCTCACGACGGGCGCTTGGTTCGTCTGGCCATTTTGGACGCTGAGGGGCGGACCAGACCAAGTCGCATTGGGCGGCGGGCTTAGGCTGTGCCGGCTGAGGGTGATGGCGCCGCAAGGTCGGCCCGCCGCCTGCGACCAGGACGCAGCCTGTTCGAGCATTGTAAGCCCGAGCTGATGGCGGACCCGGCGCACCGATAATCCGAGGGTAAGGGCCGCGGCGATCCCGCGGCCGGCAGAACCGAAGAATGCAGCACCGTCCTATCTGCACGCGGCAGCCGCCGAGCGCGCGCCAAGTGGCCGTTAGGCCTTGCCCGGGCGTCGAGCGCGTCGACAGCGTGGCCCTGGATCGGCAGACCCGGATGCGCGCATCCCGCCGCCTCTGGATGGCCTGATCTGACCGAAGGCCGGCTTCGCCTCGATCGGCTGGGACCGCAACGCCGGGCGGACGAGATTCTTCCCCTGGGCTTCGCCCATTCCTCGCGGGCCAAGAATCCCGTCCGCCCGGCCCCCTTCGCTGTCGCTGCGGCCCCTTTCGCCCGCAGGCGGGCCTGGGGTGCGGCGCCGATCGCCTTCGGTCCTTCGATCGCCATCGAGGCCGCGATGGGCGCGGCGCTCGGGACAAACCTCAAGGAGACCTACCATGGCGACCATCGGCACCTTCACCAAGTCCGGCGACCAGTACACCGGCGAAATCGTCACCCTCAGTGTCCAGGCCAAGGGCGTGCGCATCGTTCCGGAAACCAGCCGCTCAGGCGACAGCGCCCCCACCCACCGTGTGTTCGTCGGCCGGGCCGAGATCGGCGCCGCCTGGAGCAAGCGCTCCAACGAGGGCCGCGACTATCTCGGCCTGAAGCTGGACGATCCGAGCTTCACCGGACCCATCTTCGCCAACCTGTTCGCGGACGAGACCGGCGAGACCCACAACCTGATCTGGTCCCGCCCCTCCAAGTCCAACAAGGACTGACGACATGGGCGCCCGCTCCCAGGAGCGGGCGCCCTCCCTGCCAACTGAACGCAATAGCGCCGCCGCTGGGGCGGCGGGTGTTCGGTAAGGCCGAACACCTGTTCGGGCTCGGCCGGCTACTCGTCCACGCCGTGTGTGGCGAACCTCGCCCGGCGCTCAACCAGGGCGCGCTTTTGGCGAGGCGTCCCGTGACGACCCCTACGGATTGGCAGGACGCGGCGGTCTACCAGCGGCTCCGCGCCCTGCCGGCGTGCGGCCTCGCCTGGGAATTTCTGCGTCGCAATCCAGGCTATCGCCAAGCCTGGCGCGCCAGTGCGCGCGGCTTGGCCGGCGCCGCCGATAATCTCTGCGAGGCCTGGGGCCTGCGATTTCCCGGCTGACCCGGCCCTGGCCTTCGCCGACGCCGGCGTCGTCTGGCGCGCCGAGGCGAACCCTCGCACCGTGCGGCTCGCGGGCGATCCCGCCGGGCTTGCTGCGCTTCGCCTGGCCAGCCTTGCGCCGCTCGATGACCGTATCGCGGCGGACGGCCGCTATCTGACCTTCGGCGAGCGGTCCGATCCCGTGGTCGCCGTGGCGCCGGCCGGTCTTGCAGCCAGCCAGCCGATCGCCGTGGTCATCGCCTTGGATGACCATTTCACGGTCCGCCTGGCTAGCGCCGCGCGCCTCTGGCGTGCGCTGACGGCGCGAAGCGCCGCTGGGCCCAAGGATGGACTGACCGAACTCCAGCGCCAGCGCCTCGTCCTGATGCTGCGGGCGCTCGACGCCAGGGCCTCAGGCGCGCGCCGGCGCGATATCGCCGCAGCCCTGTTCGGCCGCTCGGCGGTCCCGCCCGGCGCGGCCTTCGACGACCACCACCTGAAAAGCCGCACCGCGCGCCTGATCCGTGACGGCCAGGCCATGGTGGCCGGCGGTTATCGCAGGCTGCTGGCCGTTTGAAATGTCGCCTTCGCCGGGTCGAAAGCCGGCAGGGCTTTTTTCGACCCGCCTCGCGGTCAGCCTGCTACGCCAATCTCGCCCTCGAACGCCGCGCGCCCCCTTGCGGCGCCGTCAAACACCGAAGGCTCGCTTCATGTCCAATGGCGCCATTCCCGGCATCCCGCCGCGCTGCCTGCGCACGCCTGAGGCGGCGCGCTTTTTAGGTCTTTCCGGGCGCACGCTCGAAAAGCATCGCACCTATGGCACCGGCCCCCGCTATTCGAAGATCGGCGGTCGGGTGGTCTACCGCATCGAGGATCTGCAGGCCTGGGTCGACCGCGGCGCCAAATCCTCGACTTCGGACGAGACCGGCCAGCGCGTCCTGCCGGCTAAGCCGCAAACGCCGGGGTCGGCCTCGCTCCGCGGTCTTGTGGTCCGCTGAGACGCCCCCCGTGCGCAACTTCCTGCCCCCCGCCGAACCGCTGCGCCGCTTCACGCCTCGTCCGGGGACGCCTGCGCCGCGCGACCTTCAGGACCTGATGGCCTATCCGTTCTTCTCCCTGGCCAAGACGCCGCGCCTGCAGCCGATCGACTTTCGCAGCGGCCCAGTCGTGATCCGCGTCGAGGCGGTGCCCGAACATGGCATGGCCACCATCTGGGACGCCGATGTCCTGATCTGGGCGGCCTCGCAGATCGTCGAGGCGCGCGACCAGGGCCTTGCGACGTCGCGGCTGATGACCGCCACGCCATACGAGATTCTCCGCTTCATCGGCCGCCGATCCTCCGTGCGCGACTACGTCCGCATCAAGGCGGCGTTCGATCGCCTGCAGTCCACCACCATCGCCACCTCCATTCGCCAGGCGGAGGGACGGCGCCTGCACCGCTTCTCGTGGCTCAACGAATGGACGGAACGGCTCGACCGCGCCGGGCGCCCGCTCGGCGTCGAACTGATCCTTCCGGACTGGTTCTACGGCGCCGTGCTTGATGAGCGCCTGGTGCTCACCATCGATCGCACCTACTTCGCCCTGACCAGTGGACTCGAGCGCTGGCTCTATCGGCTCGTGCGCAAACATGGCGGGCGCCAGGCGCAGGGCTGGCGCTTCGACCTTGTCCACCTGCATCAGAAATCCGGTGCGCTGTCACCGTTCAAGCGCTTCGCTTTCGAGCTGCGCGAGATCGTCAGGCGCCAGCCCCTCCCAGGCTATCAGCTGTTCATCGAGGTCGATGCGGCGCGGCGGTTCTTCCTGGCCTTCGAGCCGGCTCAGTCCGCTGCGCCTGTGGATGGCCTCGTGCCATCGGGAACTCCAGCTCGCGTGCTATCGGGAACCACCCTATCGTGCCATCAGGAACCCGAACGGGGCCTAACGCCCAGAGTCGCCACACAAATTCGGCGCGCTAACCTAGACTCTAACAAAGAGTCTAACCCTTACGTTCTTCGCCGTTCTGGCCGGCTCAGTAGAGCGCGCCTGTCGCCATCGCCTAGGCCCTCCGACGAGGATGGCGCGCCTTGAAACCGGCCGCTTCACATCTCACCCGGGTCGAGTTGCTCCAGGTCCCTGAGCGCATCGAGCGCTGGATCCGCTTCGGCCGTTCTGTTCAGGAAGAGATGCTGGACCGTCGTCGGCGTGCGCTCTGGTTCGCGCCGGGTGACGTCTTCGCCGTCGTGCGCTGGGCCGCGAACGACTTTGGCGCCGCCATCTCGCGCATCGACATCCTGATCGCCCCCGCGCCGGGCGAAGCGATCGTGACCGTCCCCTGGGTGGACCCAGGCGGCGTCAGCCTGCTGCGCGTTCACGGCTGGCCCAAGGTCCAGCGCGTGCTCGCCGCCGTCGACCAGGTCGAAGCGCTCGGCGTCGATCCCAAGGACGCCTGTCCGGACCATTGGCGGCACGTCCATGCGCGCCTCGCCGCGGGCGATGAGCCCCGAGACTACACCCCGTGCCGCCACGCCGCCTGGATCGGCCGACGGGTCATCACGCCATGAAGACGGTTCAAATGCGGCTGGCCATGACCACAGCCGGCGCCGGTCTCATGAGCGTCGGGCTGTGGTTCCACCCAAAGCCCCTCCTGCTGTGGAATGCGAGCGCCAGCGTTCCGATCGGGCTCTACCAGGTCGATCCCATGGCGCGCCCGACGGTCGGAGATTTCGTCGTGTTCGACCCGCCAGCGGGCCTTGCGACCTTTCTGGCGAACCGCCGCTATCTGCCGGTCGGCGTGCCGCTGGTGAAGACCATCGCCGCCGGCCCTGGGCAAACCGTCTGCCGGATCGGCGCCCTGGTGAGCGTCGATGCGAAAGCCGCTGCATGGGCCCTGGCGCGGGATCGAATGGGGCGGACCTTGCCAGTCTGGCAGGGCTGCATCGCCCTCAGCCAGGGCCAGGTGTTCCTGCTCAATCGATCGGTTCGCGACTCCCTCGACGGGCGCTACTTCGGCCCGGTTTCGGCTCGCAACATCATCGGCCGCGCGCGCCCGATCTGGATCCGAAGAGGCGCCTGACATGGGTCCCACCCCTCCCTTCCGGTCCGTTCTGCTCGCTGCGCTTTGGCTGCTGGCCGCCCCGGCTATCGCGGTAGCGGCGTGCGAGATCGGCGCAGCTTCACCGCCGATATCTGGCGCAGGCGCAGCTTCGCTCGCCATCGCCGAAGCCTCGCGGCGGTTCCAGGCGCCGATCCCTCTGCTGCGGGCCGTCATGCACGTGGAGAGCGCCGGCGATGCACGCGCCGTGTCGTCCGCCGGCGCCATCGGCCTTATGCAGGTGACGCCGACAACCTTCGCCGACCTGCGCGCCGAACTCGGCCTGGGCGCCGATCCGTTCAATGTTCGCGACAACGTCCTGGCCGGGGCGGCCTATCTGCGCCAGCTGTTCGATCGCTATGGCTCGCCTGGATTTCTGGCCGCTTACAATGCCGGGCCGGCGCGATGGGAAGCCTTCCGGTCGGGAGCAAGGCCTCTGCCAGACGAGACGGTCCGCTACCTTGAGCGCCTCGCCGCCTTGATCGACATCGGCGACATTTCTTGGATTGAGATGCGTCGGGCCTCGCCGCAGGAATGGGGTCTCCTTGTACGCACCAGGTCGTCGGCCGGCATTTCCGCGCGCGTGGGGTCGCCACCTTTGGACGGGGCGGGCGGCGCGGAATGGACGGCGAATGAACAAGCTGGGAAGCGCCCTATCCGCAGATTGTTTGCAGCGCCGGGGTCTCCAGCGCTGAACTCTGACCGTGCTGGTCTGAGCTTTTTGACGGCCCGTCGGGACACGGCAAGCTTGCGCGCTGAAAGCCGTGCCGATGCGCTGCGAAGCCCACTTTTTGCGCCTCCACGGGATAGGAGGCCCGCTCAATGATGACGACCAGCGTCCGACGCGGGCTTTCGTATGCCAGAGCGTCTTTGCGCAGCATCTCGTCTATTCGGCTTCCTGTTGAATCCCCGCGAATTTCAGGGGTCGTGGAGGGCAAGATTAAAGGCCGCCTCGCGCCGCCCGTAAGTCCTTGTCTGCACACTGGATTTGGGCCCGCGGCTTGCCGGCGCGGCGCCAGGATCGGAGATCTGATCGGAAATTCAATCAGTTGGGCGACGCCAACAGCTTCGCCGAGGCTAGGCTCGGGCAGGAAGTCATGAGCGGCTCCGACGAGGAGCGAGCGTTGCGCCTGAGGCCAGGTCGCATCCGTGACCGAGGCCAGAGCGGCTATCGTCGGCCGAAAGGATTCATCGCCCAGGTGCTAACCGCCGCGTCCAAGGCTGGCGCGCGCGGCGATGGCGCCTCAGGGCCGCATGGACGATCGCGAATGGTGAAGGGACGCTGTTCGAGGATCGGCCGCGGCCAGGCGATCGCGACCCGCCTAAAGCGCGAGGCAGCGACCCGCGGACCGTCCGGTCGATTCCGGCGGGTCATCGTCAAGGCGCGCATCGTCAGGCTGAAGGCGGCCAGCCGCGCGGCGCAGGCCCACCTTCGCTACCTGCAGCGTGATGGGACGACGCGTGACGGCGAACGTGGGCGCCTCTATGGCCCCGGCGGCGAAGGGGGGGATGGCCGCGCGTTCGTCGAGCGAGGCGAGGGCGATCGCCACCAGTTCCGGTTCATCATCGCGCCCGACGATGCCGACCGGCTCGCGGATCTGGAGGCCTTCACGCGCGATGTCATGGCGCAGATGGAAAGGGATCTTGGGACCCGGCTCGACTGGGTCGCGGTCGACCATTTCAACACCGGTCATCCGCACAGCCACGTGGTCATCCGAGGCAAGGACGATCGGGGCGCCGACCTTGTCATCGCCCAGGACTACATCACCGATGGTCTCCGGTATCGGGCTCAGGAACGAGCGACCCTTGAGCTCGGTCCAGAGACTGAACTCGAACTCAAGACCAAGCTCCGCGCTGAGGTGGACGCCGAGCGCGTAACCCGCATCGATCGAGCGATGCTGGACGCTGCTTCGGGCGATGTTCTGGATTTTCGCCAGGGCGGGGATGCAGAGGGCATGATCGATCGCAGCCTGAGGCTAGCCAGGCTTGGCGTGCTTCGCCGGCTGGGACTGGCGACGGAAGTCGAGCCCGGGGTGTGGGTTCTGTCGGAGAGGCTCGAGCCCACCCTGCGCGAGCTTGGCGAGCGTGGGGACATCATCAGAGCGATCCACCGCGCCTTGGGAGCCAGCGGCGTGACGCGGGCTACGGCGTCGTTCGAACTGGACGCCGGCGATAAGCCGATCATCGGCCGAGTGATCGGCAAGGACCTGACCGACGAACTCGGCGACCGACTCGCCTTGATCGTCGATGGCGTCGATGGACGTATACATCATGTGGGCTCAGTCGACGCCGATGAGGTCCGGATCGGGGCGATCGTCGAAATCGGTCCCAAGGCTCAGGTAAGGGCAGGCGACCGGACTATCGCCGAGCTTGCGGGCGAGACTGGCTTCTATCAGCCAAGCCGGCATCGACAGATGATTGAGGGCGGCGAGCTCAGCAACCCCGCAGGCGATCCCGGAGACTTCGTCGAAAGCCACGTGCGCAGACTAGAGGCCCTGCGACGGGCCGGGATCGTCGAGCGGCTCAGCGAGGACCGTTGGGCGATTCCCGAGGATTTCGAACAGCAAGCCCAGGCCTTGGATGCTCGCCGCGGACGCCAGTCAGCCATGCGCGTGCTCTCCGCCTTCGATCTCGATCAGCAGGTGACGGCTGACGGCGCGACCTGGCTGGATCGCGAACTGGTCGCCCGCCGCCGTCTGGTCTTGGCGTCGCTGGGATTTGGAGCGGAGGTCGAGCAAGCGCTGGTAAGACGGACCGATCGGCTTGTCGATCAGGGGCTGGCCTGGCGCGACGCCGATGGCGGCATCCGCTTTCGGGCGGGCTTGCTGGCGACCTTGCGAGACCGGGAGTTGGACCGAGAGGGCGCGACCCTGGCGGTGGAGAAGGCCGTGCCCTTCCGTCGCCTCGCAGCGGGCGAGGACTTTCGCGGCCGCTTCACCGGCGCCGTCGAGCTGGCGTCCGGGAAGTTCGCCGTCGTCGAGAACGCCTATGAATTCACGCTGGTCCCCTGGCGGCCCGTGATCGAGCGGCGGCTAGGGCGGGAGGTCGTCGGATCGATCGAGGTCGGCGGCGGGGTCGCCTGGCGTCTCGGCAGGGATCTCGGCCTCGAGCTTTGAGCGGTGCGAGCGTCGGGGCGGCATGGTCCAATCAGGGTAGCCGATCCCTATGGGCGGTGGTGGCGGGGCGAGGGCGTGGAGCAGTGCGGCGATGCGTTCCTGGACCGTGAGGGGCAGCCTCGGGAACTGCGCCGCAACGTTGCGGCCGAAGGGGGAGGCCAGAAGGTCAACGGCCAGGTCCGCGCCGCCTTCGCCTGTGTCCAGGGCGGCCAATTCGGGCAATCCCTCGAACAGCGCCGTGATCGGCGCCCTCAGCGTCAGGGCGATCTCGACCAGGACCGAGGCGCTCATCCGGTTGGCGCCGGTTTCGTATTTCTGGATCTGCTGAAACGAGATGGCGAGGGCGGTCGCCAGGTCGGTCTGGCTAACGCCGCGCGCCTTGCGCAGCCTTCGGAGTTGGCGGCCGACATGGTGGTCGATGGGGTGAATTTCGCGCTTGGCCGGCATGGAGGCTCCCTGGCAGATGCTGCTCGTGGAGACTCGACGGTTGGCGTGCTCGGGACCTCCCAAATTTCTGGTTGGCGGCAGCGGGAACACTGAACGAGGTCGGATCCTGGGGCTGGGGCAAGCGTCGAGGGCGAGCCCGCTTGATCATGTAAACAGGGCTTTTGCGGTAATCGCCGCCTGAATGGCCGCGCCCCAGCCCGCATAGAAGGCGACATGGGCCGGCGCCCCGCCGAACTCCTCCTGCGTCAGCCGGTGTTCGATGGCGCGACCCAGATAGACCGGCAGGAAGTTCGACTGTCCGAGCGCCGCCAGTGCGATCATCATCGCCAGGCTGCGATCCCTGGGGGTAAGGCCCGGTCGCAGCCAGACCTCATGAAAGAGCAGGCCATCGGTGAAGTGCTGCAGCGCGGGGGAGACGACCCGGCTTTCAGATAGCTTTCATGCCGAGCGGGGAGATGCGGTGATCAGCAGACGCTGATGCAGGCCGGTGACGGCCGAGATGCGCTGCCAGTCACGCTTCGCTTGATCGTGGGCGAACTCGCTCCGAGCATGCCTAAACTGGCGGGGCCTTCGGGGCGTGGGCCGATCCGGGGAAGTCCAACCCTGTGATGATCTGGTGCGCGCCTTTAGTACTGAGCCGACAAGATGCTTCAGGTATAGCCAGCGGTCGGTGCGACCCGGGTGTCCTTGGCCGTATCAGCGCCGTTCAGCGTCAGCAGGATCCCGGCGAGCAGCCCGTCGGGCGTCACCGGCTTTGCGATCAGGTGATCTGCGCCGGCCTCACGCGCCATTACCGTGTGCTGTTCCATCGCGTTCGCCGTCAGCATGGCGATGGGGATTCTGCCGCGATCCTGGTCTCGCTCGACCCGACGAATTTCACGCACGGCGGCCAAGCCGTCCATCACCGGCATCTGCATGTCCATGAGAACGAGATCGAAGCGATCGGGCGCATAGGCGTCCAGCGCCTGGCGACCATCACAGGCCACGGTGACCCTGGCGCCCATGGGTTCCAGGATCATCAGCGCTACCCTTTGATTGATGGGATGATCTTCGGCCAAGAGAATGCGAAGGCCCTCGAGTTCCTCGATCGACAAAGGTTCGTTGTTTTGTACAGCACCGGTCCGCCCGCGATCGTAGTCGGCCAGCGGCAGAACCCGACGCAGCGGTATCTCAACCGTGAAGAGGGTTCCGACGCCGAGTTCGGAGGCGACGTCGATCCTGCCTTGCATCAACTCCGTCAGCGCTTTGCAGATGGCCAGACCCAGGCCCGTGCCGCCGAAGCGTTTCGAGATCGAACTGTCGGCCTGGGTGAAACGCGTGAACAGCCGCGAGGCGACCTCGGCGTCGAAGCCGATGCCCGTGTCGGCGACCTTGATGACGAGGGCTTCCGGAGCATCGGCTACAGGCGATTGTTCGACCGCAACATCGATACGAACTTCACCGTTGGCGGTGAACTTAACGGCGTTCGACGCCAGATTGGTGATGATCTGGCGAAGGCGGACGGCGTCGCCTTGAAACAGTCCACGCGCTGACGGTCCATATTGGACCGTGAAGGTGACGCCTTTCTCATCGGCCCGCGCCCGCATCAGTTCGGCCGCGACTTCAATCTCCCGCTGGAGATCGAACGGCGCCATCGCCAGCTGGAATTGGCCGGCGTCGATCTTGGCCTGGTCGAGGACATCCGACAACAGGCGGTCGAGGGTTTGCGCGGAGGCCACAATCAGGTCGACCATTTCCCGCTGATCGGCGGGCAGAGGGCGGCGGGACAAGGCCCCGGCGGTGCCGATGACGCCGTTCAGCGGGGTGCGAATCTCGTGGCTCATATTGGCGAGAAAGGCGCCTTTGGATTTGTTGGCGGCCTCGGCGGCGTCCCGCGCCGCTTCCAGATCACCCTCGAGCGTTTTGCGTGCGGTCAGATCCATCATGGTGCCGACCACCCGGGCCGGCGCCCCATCCGGCGTCCACTCCGTCAAACGCCCACGCGCCAGGACCCATTTCGCCTGGCCGTCGCGGCAGATCATTCTGTGCTCGATGGTCGTGTGTGGGATTTCGCCTCGGAAGTGAGCCGCATAAGCCTGCTCGACCAAGGGCAGATCCTCGGGATGGACATGCCGTCGCCAGCCGGGATCGGGGTCGGGCAATTCACCCGGACCGTAGCCCAGCATGGCCGCCCAAGTCGCGCTGAACCGCACTTCGTCGCGTTGCAGGTCGAGGTCGAACAGCCCGTCGCCTGAAGCCTCAATCGCCACCGCCAGCTTCCGCTCGACGTCGATGAACGCCATCTGCCGATCTGCGAGGGTGCGTGTCAGCGTGCGATGGTCCAGCGCATAGCCACGAGCGGACACCAGCGAGGCCAGGATCAGAAGCGCGATCATGATCGCCTGCGAACTGACGCCGTGCGCAAGGAAGGGGCCCGCCAGCATCACCGCAAGCGGAGGCGCAAGGCAGCCGAGCAAGATCCGACGATCCGCGGCGAAATAGGTGAATATGCTAATGAAGCTTCCGGTCAGCCAGGTCGCCGCCAGTGCGATTCCTGCCGGCGAACCGTTCGCGAGCCCCATCAGCCCCATGGCGGCGAAGAGCGCGGAGCCCACCAGATTGACCGCTGCATAGGCGTTCATCGCCGCCTTTGAGGACAAGGCGAGAACCCGTCGGTCCAGGGCGGGGCGGATGAGCAGCTCCCAGGCGACCACGAGAACCAGCCAGGCGGCCGAAATCCACCACGCCTGCAAAAAGCCTGAGGCTAGGGCGTATAGGACGGCGAAAGTCAGCCGTCCTGACGTGCTGACCAGGGCCAACTCGACGCTGGTCGCGATATTGAACGGCGCGTCGGGAGCGGCTCTGCGACCGTCCTTGTCAACGCTCATGGCATTCGGTTTGCGATGAAGGCGCCACGGCTGCCACTTCTGTCTCTATGAAATTGAATCCGTTTTCGAATGTGCAGCTTAAAAAGAGAATATCAGTTGGGAGGCTGGTCAATCCGCCGCAGGTCGATCGTTCCTTGCTGAACGCTTCGGGCTCAGCAGAATCCTTAAATCCGTCTCGGGCGAGGTGCTCCGGTTCGACCATCGCCGCAGCCGCGACGGCCTTGGGCCGACACAATCTAGGCGAAGGTCTTGATTCTCTCATGGCGTTGGGCGGGTAGTGTGCAGGAGGGGCATAAGAGGTCCTCAGGAGCAGGGGGCGCCATTTGCGGTCATCCCCCGTCCCGCCTAAGGTCGCGTTTGTTTCCCTAGAGCGGACCTTGCTACCGAAGGGTTCTGCAGCCACACCGCTCTAGCCGTTCGCCAGCCTCAACTTGCCGATACAGCCTTCCTGCAGGCCTCAATGCCGACGGCATGTAAAAATAGGCGGTCGAGCCTGAGCCCGGCCAAAGGTTGACCGCGACCGGGGAGGTCGGCCGCACGGAGTTGATGCCGATTTTACTTGGCATCGTCAGCCTCAAGTCTTTCGGCCAAGTACCATGACTGAACTCAGCTGAGCCAGCACCGGTTAGGCCCCGACCAAACCGCATCGCGATTTCAGCCTGTGGCGACTGGCCTCCCTTCCTAGAATTTGAACGACGCCTGGACAAAGACCTTGCGCCCTTCGCTCAGGTTGAGGATCACGTCGTCCCCGCTTGCCGGCAGGAACGGCCGCGGACCGCTGGAGGTCACCGTTCGCTTGTCCGTCAGGTTCGTGCCGACCAGCGCCAGCGCCCAGCGACCGCTGTCCGGGCCGATGGAACTTGCCAGGTCGAAGGTCGCAGATGAGCCCTGCACATAGTCCGACGGGCTGCCGTCACGGGTGTAGTAGCTGGTCTTGAACTGCAGATTACCCGTGAGGTCGAACCTGTAGCTGTTTCCCACCGGCGCATGGTAGTTCGCGGCGACGTTGCCAGACCATTTCGGGGCCCCTGACGATGCGCGCCCCTTCAGGTCGGCGCCGCTGACGGGGTCCGGCACGAAGGACTTGGTGTAGGTCGCGTCCGTATAGGCCAGTGCGCCAAAGAAGCTCAGGCCGTCGATCGGGGTCAGCCATCTGAAATCCAGGTCCGCGCCGCGAGAGGTCAGCTCGCCGGCGTTGGTGGTGTGGAACTGAACGGCCACGCCATCAAAGATCTGCAGTTGCAGGTTCTGGAAGACATAGTCGTAGATCGAGGCGTTGAGCGTGAGGGTGCGGCCGAACCATTGCGACTTCACCCCGATCTCGCCGCCCTTTGCAGTTTCCGCCTTGTAGACGAGGGCGGCGGCCGTCGCGGCGCGGACGGCGGCGTCCGGACTGGACAGGCCGATCAGGGCGTTGGAGGGCAGGGCGCTATTGTCGATGCCGCCGGATTTGTAACCCTCCTTGTACGCCGCATAGAAGTTGAGGTCCTTCGTCGGCTGGTAGCTGAGCGAAACCTCCGGCGAGACGTTGCTGTCCTTGTAATAGATCGGCGCAGCGGCGAAACCGCTCGGCGCAAACCCATACAAACTGGTCAGGATGATGCTGTCGTACGGAACAGAAATCTCCTGATCCTTCTTCTCGTGGGTCCAGCGAACCCCGCCTGATAGCTTCAGTTGGCTTGTAATGTCATAGTTCACGCTGCCGAAGGCCGATATCGCGTCGGTATGGGTGAGGTGTTCCTTGTACCAGTCGGATGTATAGCCCGTGACCGGGTCCGGGCCAGCCAACGCCGCGATGTTGATCGCATTTTGCGAAGTGTTGAACTCGATATGGCGCTGCTCGTAGAAGGCGCCGACCATGAAGTTCAGCGGCCCGCTGAAGCTGCTGGCCAGCCGCACCTCCTGGCTGAACTGGCGCAGGTTGTTGTAGGCCAGTCCGGCGCCGGTCCCAAAGCTGGCCCCATTGAGCACGCCGCCATAGCTGAAGGCGTCAAAGTCGACGGATTGCTGGTCAAGATAGCCGGTGACTGAGGCGAGCGTGAGGTGCTCGCCGAGCTTCCAGTCGAATTTCAGCCGACCGAAGTAGATGTCGGAATTGGCGTACGGCACGCCGTTGTTGAAATCCTTCCCAAGCGGCGCCTTGATCGCCAGCGGCGGAGCTATGTCGGGCAGGACGTAGTGATTGCCTGAGGTGTCGCAGTTGTACCCTGCGGGGATGAGAAACGCGCCGCCGGCCAGGCTGATGGGATCGGCGACCCCGTTCTTTCCGCAGGCCACGACGGAGTTGCGGATGCTGCCGTCGGCATCGTGGTGGACGAAATTGAGTTTGAGGTTTGCGGAAAAGGAATCGCTCGGCTTCCACTGCAGGGTCGCGCGGACGTTGGCGTTGGTCTCTCCGCGGTCCGGATGGGCGACCCCCGGCGCCGAGTTGTGCAGGACCTCGTCGATATTGTTGTATTGAGCGGCCAGGCGCAGGCCCAGATTGTCCGTCAACGGGCCGGACACGTAAGATTCGAGCGTTTCGCCCCGTTGCTCGAACTCATAGGAAGCTTTGCCGCCGTATTCCCAATGATTGGTCGGGTCGGCGGACTTGAAGGACAGCACGCCAGCCGAGGCGCTCTTGCCGAAGTAGAGAGACTGGGGCCCTTTGAGGACTTCGATCTGCTGCATGTCGAAGAAACCCGATTGCAGGACACGCATGCTGCTGACGACCACCCCGTCGAAATCGAGCGCCACCGCCGAGTCGAACGCAGCCGATAGATAGGACGAGCCGACCCCCCGCAGGCTGACCTGTGCGCCGGAGCCCGACCCACAGCACGACACGTTCAGCGACGGGATGCGGCTCGTGACATCTTCAGGCTTGTCATAGCCAAACCGGGCGAGTTCGGCGCCGGAGACCGCGGTCACGGTAAGGGGGGCCTTCTGCAGGCTCTCGGATTGCTTGCGCGCCGTGACGACAACTTCCCCCAGCGTGTCTGGCGCGGTCGCCGCGACGGGCGCAGCTGTGTCCGCAAACGCTGGCGTTCCCAGGTTCAACAGAAGAAAGCAACCCAGCGCGCCAACGACTGAAGGCGCATGGCGGCTGGGCCGGACCCATTTGCGTCCGGCGCGGTCAGTGAAGAGCATGCCCATGGTATTCCCCGTGTGAAGTCCGGCGGTTTTCCGCCCGGATCGTGTTGGTTCAGGTGCGCTCGCCGGCCGCGATGAAGCGATCGATCATCTGGTGCAGCTTGCGGATGCGCAGTTCAGAGTAGAGGCCGAAATGCACCTGCCCCGTGCCTGAGGCGCGCAGGCCTTCCTGCACGAAGGGCAGGTTGCCCATGTCCTGTTCGAAGATGCCGACGAGCGGGCCAAGCTCGGGCGCATCGCTCCAGGGCTCATCGACGCCCAGTTCGTGGACGCCGGCGGGTGGCGGCCGCGGGCCGTCTTTCGGAGCCCGCTTGAGGATCATGACGTCCATGATCGCGCGTTCGGGATCCAGGCCGTCGGGCCGCCAGCGATAGACCAGGTTCGGCGCATAGCCGGCCCAGAAACTCATATGCGGCCAGACGTTGTAGAGCAGGGCGTCGACCATCTCGGCGTCCGAGGCGGCGGAATAGTCCCATCCGTCCTCGGCGGAGAGCTCCTGCCGCGCCTGTTCGGCGGCGTAGGCGCGGGCGGAGACGCCGGCGGGGACTTGGACATTCCCGTCGGATTGGCCGCGGCGCCGCGCGCCGCCGCTGGTCGAGCGCATCGCGTAGACAATGTCTGCCGCGGAATAGTTGCGTTCGGCCACGAAAGGACTGGGAACCCCGCCGGCCGAGAACTGTCGTGAGACGAAGTCGGTCAGGACGTCGTACTGGCTGTTGGCGTCAGCAAGGAAGGGCAGAATCTGCGGGTGGGTGGCGATCGAGTGGTGGCTCTCCATGAAAGCCTCGGCGAGCACCTTCCAATTGCAACGGACCACCTTGGCGACGTGGACCACCTTGTAACGATCAGCGTAGCCGTAGCCTTCGAAATGCTCCGCCAACGGTCCCAGCACGGAGGCCAGGGGCTGAGCCTCGGGGTCCAGGTTGATGAACACGAAGCCGCCCCAGGTATCGACCTTGGCTTCAGGCAGGTTCATCGCCCGGTCTCGCCACTGGGGAAAATCCCAGGCGATGGGGTTCTCCTTGAAGCTGCCGTCGAGGTTCCAGGTGAAGCCGTGAAAGGGGCAGCGGAATTCCGGCTTGCAGCCGCTCAGGGTCGCCAGCTTACGGCCCCGGTGAAGGCACGAATTGTAGAAGGCCTTGATCTCGTCGGGCGCAGTGCGGGCGATGATGAAGGATTTGCCCACGATATCGTAGAGTTGGACGTCGCCGACATTGGCGATCTCCTCCTCCCGGCAGGCCATCTGCCAGACCCTCGGCCAGAGACATTCAACCTCCTTCGCGAAATATTCGGGGCTGAAGTAGTTCGCAGCCGGAACGGGCGCGCTCCCCAGATCGGGGGTCGGGCCCTGGCGCAGGAAATCTGGAACCGGCCGCGTGTCGCGGTTCAAGATGTCATCATAGGATTCCGACGGGTGACGGTCGGGACGATACTGGAGGGGCGCTTGATGCATCTGTCCGGTCTCCTCAGGCGCAGACGCCCCCGTCGACCGCCAATTCGGCGCCGGTGATGAAGCTGCTTTCGTCGGAGGCGAGGAAGACGATCGCGGAGGCGACATCGTCCGGCACGCCGACCCTGCCCAGGGGCGTGTTTGCAGCCCCGAACTGGGCGACATCCAGGCCTGGCACAGAGTCGGTCAGCATCGGTGTGTCGATGATGCCCGGAAAGATCGTATTGACGCGGATTCCGAGGGGGGCGAGTTCGAGCGCGGCGGCGCGGGTCAGGCCCCGGACAGCCCATTTGGTCGAGGTATACGCGATATAGCGAGGCTCCGACTTCAGGGCGGTGATCGAAGAGATGTTGATGATCGAGCCGCCGCGTGTGGCCTTCATCAGCTCCGCGCCGTACTTGATACCGAGGAATACGCCGAGCTGGTTCACGCGGACGGTTCGCTCGAACAGGGCGGCGTCGGTCTCCGCCAGCCCCGCCATGATGGCGATGCCGGCATTGTTCACAAGCACGTCCAGGCGACCGTAGCGGGCGCGCACGGTTTCCATGGTCTCGCGCCAGGATGAATCCGAGCCGACGTCATGGGTCAGGTATTCGGCGTCCAAAGCGGCCGCCAGGGCATGGCCCTCCTGGTCCCGGATATCGCTGATCACCACCTTGGCCCCCTCCTCGGAAAGGCGTCGCGCATGGGCGGCCCCCTGTCCGCGCGCGCCGCCGGTGATCAGCGCGACCTTGCCTGCGACTCGTCCCATCTGCGGCTTCCTCCTTCTTTGTTGTCTGGCCCGGCGATCGCCGGCGCTGTCAGGCTTCGCGCAACGGATCCCACCAGTCAGCTGTCGCGACCGGCATCATCTCGGCATAGCGGCGCATGACGGGACCGGCGTCCGGCGGCAGCGGCCGCGCGTGGGTGGCCGGCAACGGCGAGGCGCCCTGAACGGGATCGATCCATTCCAGCCGAAGCTCAGCAATCAGGTCCATCAGGGGCGCAGCGGCCGCCTCATGGTGTGGGCTGGACTGATGAATCATGAATCCGACATAGTCGTCGAACGCGAGCAGGCAGTAGTATTTCCCCGGCTCTTGGGAGCGCCAGTACTCGTAGCGCCTGAGCGCTTTCTCATTGCCATGCGAGGCCGCGAACATCGTTCGGGCCGTCTGCTCGAAAGCCGCCTCTCGACCAGGCTTCACACGTATATGCGCGATGATGGTCGCCACTATACGCCCTCCCTGTCCGGTTCTCGTTTGACCGGGCTTCATTGAGGTCATATGTTTCATGCAGCAGTGCTGCTTGACAAGCGATTGTTGCGATTGCGACAAAATTTCTGAGGGAACGCCATGAAGTCGCCCACACCGGACCTGTTCGGCCCAGACGCCCACAAGACCTGGTACGAGACCTACACCCAGCTCCGCGTGGCGGCTCCGGTGTACAAGACGCCGGACTTGAACATGTTCGTGCTGACGCGATATGAGGACATCGCCGCTGTGGTGCGCGACAATGACACCTTCTCTAACGAGCGCGAGAAGTACGGCGGAGAATCTCTCCTGCAATATCCGGAGGCGCGGGCTATCTACACAGAGCGGGGGTGGCCGAAGCAGTTTCCCCTCGCCGTCGATCCGCCAGAGCACAAGAAGTACCGGGCGCTGGTCGATCACTTCTTTCTGGGTGAGTCGCTCGAGCGCGCTCGGCCATTGATCGAAAAGATCGTCGATGACCTCATCGACGGCTTCCAGCAGGACGGCGAGATCAATTTCGTCAGCGCCTTCGCCGAGCCCCTTCCGACCATGGTCATCACGGCGCTGCTGGGCCTGCCGCTCGAAGACATCCCACAGCTCAAGGTCTGGTCAGCCGCCTGGGCCGCGCCGTTTGCGCGGGGGCTGAGCCTGGAACAGGAGATCTGGGTTGCGGAGCATGGCGTGGCCTTCCAGGCCTATCTCAAGTCGCATATCGACGAGCGTCGCCGCGCGCCGAAGGACGATATCATCAGCCATCTCGTCAATGCGAAATTCGATGGGGACCGGCCGCTCGAGGACGCCGAGATCATCTCCATGCTCGATCATCTCTATATCGGCGGGAACGAGACCACGACCTTTTCGCTCACCTCCGGCCTGTGGCTCATGCTGAGAGAGCCGGCGATCTACGAGCGCCTCAAGAGCGACACGAGCAGGATCCGCGTTTTCACCGAGGAGGTCCTGCGCCTGGAATCGCCGACCCAAGGGCTCTATCGGACCGTGACCCGCGACACCGAGATCCGCGGCGTGCCGATACCGAAAGGCGCCATGGTGCATCTACGCTTCGCGGCGGCGAACCGGGATCCGTCGGTGTTCAAGGACCCCGACCGGCTGGACCTCGACCGGTCCAATGCGATCCGGCACATGGCCTTCAGCCAGGGCGAGCACCACTGTCCGGGCGCCGGCCTGTCGCGGCTGGAGCAGAATATCGCCTTCGCGGCCCTCCTCGATCGCCTGCCGAATCTGCGGCTCACGCCCGGCAAGAACACGTTCGAGCACGTCCCGGGCTTCGTCCTGCGCGCGCTGGGATCGCTGAACGTCTCGTTTGACCCAGTCAGATGAACGCCGAAAAAATGAGGCGCTCCCATCAGGGAGCGCCTCTGCGGCAGCGCCCGCAATAAGGCGCCGGTTCAGCCCCGAACCAGCACCGCTTCCTGCGCCCATGGCGCCAGGATCTGTTCGCCGCTGGCCTGGTAGCCCTCCGGCAGGTCCTCGGTCATGCTCCAGGCGGCCGACAGGCGGCCAAAGCCGATGAAGAAGGCGATGAACACCCCGAGCTCGACGATCTCGGCTTCGGTGAATTGCTTGCGTAGCGCATCGAAATCGGCGTCGCCGATCGAAAAGTGATCGATCGCCGAGCGATCGGCATAGAGCAGCGCCGCCTTTTCGGCCTCGCTGAGGTCGGCCGCCTCTTGCGGCTTTTCGAGCGAGCAGACGGCGCCTTCCGTCAGCCCGTCGTCGATGGCCGAGTGATAGCGAAGCGCCATGCAGCTGCGGCATTGATTGTGAAAGGCGATGCGCAGCCGCACGAGTTCAATCAGGCGCCGCGGCAGCGTGCGGCTGCCAAAGACGCTCCCACCGAACACGGCGACGGCCTTACCGAGTTCCGGCGTATGCGCCAGCACCCTGTACATACCCTGTTCGACCGAAGTGGCCTCATCGGCCGCCACCATCGTCCTGAGTTCTTCATCCCATTCAGAGACGGGCACCTTGGTGATCCGGGTCATCGATCCTCCTGATTGGATGGGCGCTCACGCCACGCGGGGCCTGGCGGTCAGGCGCGATTTCGGGAAAACAGCGGATGGGCCGGGCCCAGGTCGTCCGCCTTGGTCATCTGCGCCAGGGCCGGATTGTCCACGTAGGCGTCGCTGACCTGGCCATGCAGAAGGTAGCGGCGCGACGCTATGCGCCACTCGCCGCCGCGCTTCTCAAGCCGGTCGAGGTAGCGGCCCAAGAACAGGTGCGACGCCATTTCGGCGGACCCGTCGCCGGTGATGGCATGGGTCACAGCATAGCTTTCGGCATAGGCGCTTTCGCCATCGACCTTAAGGCTCAGGCTGCTGCTGACATGCCAGCGCCGCAACGATTGGCCCGCGTTCTGGATCAGGAATTCCGGCGTTTCAGCGCCGAGACCCTTGAAGACTCCCAGATCGACGTCGGCGTCTGGCCAAAAAAGGCGGTCAAGCTCAGTTCGGTCACGCCAGTCCACGGCGGGGCCATAGCGCATCAACAGCGTCCGGCATTCCGCCTCGTCCAACAGCCGCTGGAGCCCCCCCGAATCCAAGCCGACTCTCCCTTCTTCGCCTAAGTAAAATTTTTGCGGACAATTAAGCAGCATTGATGCAGATTTATCGGCGAGGCTCAAGTGCGACCTTCGCTTTCAGCGCGAAATCGTTGCGTTGGTATGGATCGGTCCCTTAAGTCGATCGACTTGAGCCGACGCCGGCCTTGGGAGGCATGATGAGCGCCAGCAAATCCGGACCTGTTCGCCGCAACGCCAGGTCATACGGCCAGTCGCCTGGCGGCCTCGTCCAGCCTCATTCGGCGCCGGGCGAAGGAGAAGGCAGCGAGAAGAGCGATGTCGCCCGCCGGGCGATCCTGGATGCGACGGTCGCCTGCTTCGCCGAACATGGCTGGAGCGGAACCAACATGTCGGTGATCGCCCGCCGCTCGCGCATGACCCGGGGCCGAATCCAATACTACTTCCCGACGCTCGATGACCTGCTCCGGGCGGCGATCGACCACCTGCTGGCTGAGTGGCGGCGCCGGTACTTTTCCCTGATATCCCAGGCTTCAGGGCCTTCGGCCCGGATCGAGGCCGGTGTCAATGCGCTCTGGGAGGTCACTCAGGATCCGCTGCACGTGGCCAAGCAGGAGCTGGAGGCGACCGCTAGGACCAATCCGGAGCTTCGGGTGCTGCTAGAGCAGTTCGGGGTCGAAAATGACGAGGCTTCCGTGGCCGCCGCCAAGAGGATGTATCCTGAGCTTGCGGCCTACGGCGACGCGGCGTTTCGCCGGGCGCGCGACTTCACCATGGTGTTCATGGAGGGGCTCGCCATCTTCCGCTTCAGCTCAGCAGGATCGGCCCGCCAGCGGGAATTGATCGAGATGCTGACGGAGGTCATCATCACCTACTGGAAGACGCATGGCGTCGAAGTGCTCGAAGAGCGCCCAAGTGTCGAACGCTTGCCGGTCCGTGACACCGCTGCGGTTCTCGACGAAGAGCGGCGCATCCAGGCCTTGTCCCTGATCAAGCAGGCCGCGGACCTCCTCTCCCCACAATGACGATCTCTCAGCAAGCTTAAGGCCGCGCTTGACAAGCAGCACTGCTGCATAAAATATCTCCCGAGGCTGTATCGCGGCGCGCCGGGCGGAGACCTTGCGGCGGCTCGCGGGCATGGATGTCGAAACTGACCGGCTATTGGGGGAAACGGGATGGAACGCCTTCAGGGCAAGTCCGCCGTCGTGCTCGGCGCCGCCGGCGCGAACAACATGGGTCAGGTCATAGCCCGGCGGTTGGCGCGGGAAGGCGCGCGCGTCCTGGTGGCGGGCCGTCGACTTGAGGCGCTGGAAGCCCTGGCCGCTGAAATCGGCGGCGTGGCGGCGCGATGCGACATAACCCAGCGCGCAGACTCCTTTGCGCTGGCCGACACAGCGAAAGCCGAGTTCGGTCGTATCGACATTGCTGTCAATGCGACGGGTTGGGGATATCTGTCAACATTCCTGGACATGACTGAAGCCGACTTGCGCAAGATCGCCGATCTGCAGTTCGTCGGGACGGTCTTCTTCTACCAGGCCATGGTGGCCGCCATGGCGGAGCTCGGCGGGGGCAGCCTGGTCCAGATCAGCTCGGCGACCGCCACCATCATGCTGAACGACCACGCCGCCTATATGGGGACCAAGGCGGGGACGGACCACATCATTCGCTGCATCGCCCACGAATTCGGCGAGCGCGGCGTGCGGGCCAACTCCATCTCGCCAGGCCTGACGGATACGCCGATGACGGCGACCGCGACGGCCATACCGGGCCTGGTCGAGGCGTTCCTGCCCAGCTATCCGCTCGGGCGAATCGGGACGTCGGAGGATGTGGCGGCGGCTGTCGTGTTCCTGGCCTCCGACGAATGTTTCATGACCGGTCAGAACCTGCAGGTGAACGGCGGGCTGACGCTGCGGCGCAATCCAACCCGCGAGGAGGTCGCCGCCTCGATCCAGCAGGCGGCGACGGCGCATGCCTGATCTGGCGGACCGCAAAGTCCGCTGCGCCATCATCGGGTCCGGTCCCGCCGGCTACACCGCCGCCATCTACGCCGCGAGAGCCATGCTGGAGCCGGTCTTGATCGCGGGCATCCAGCCGGGCGGGCAACTGACCATCACCACCGATGTCGAGAACTATCCCGGCTTTTCCGATGTGATCCAGGGCCCCTGGCTGATGGACCAGATGAAGGCCCAGGCCGAGCACGTGGGGACCGAGTTCGTCGCCGACATCGTGCTGAAAGCGGATCTGTCGGCCCGTCCGTTCCGCCTGGAGTGCGACAGCGGCGCGGTGTTTCTGGCCGAGACCCTGATCATCGCCACTGGCGCCCAGGCCAAGTGGCTCGGCCTGCCCACCGAGCAGACCTTCCAGGGCTTCGGCGTCTCGGCCTGCGCCACCTGCGACGGCTTCTTCTATCGGGGCAAGAACGTAGTCGTCGTTGGTGGCGGCAACACTGCGGTCGAGGAGGCGCTGTTCCTGACCAACTTCGCCGCCAAGGTGACGGTGGTGCACCGCCGCGACGAGTTCCGCGCCGAGCGCATCCTGCAGCAGCGCCTGTTCGCCCATCCGAAGATCGAGGTGGTGTGGGACAGCGCCATCGACGAGATCCTGGGGACCAAGGAGCCCCTGGGCGTCACCGGCGTCCGCCTGAAGAACGTGGGCACCGGCGCCCTCAGCGAGATCGCCTGCGACGGGGTGTTCGTCGCCATCGGCCACGCCCCCTCCTCCGAGCTGTTCGCTGGCCAGCTGGAGACCAACGCCGGCGGCTATCTGAAAGTGGTTCCGGGCACGGCGGCGACCGCCATCCCCGGCGTCTGGGCCGCGGGCGACGTCACCGACGACGTCTATCGCCAGGCGGTGACCGCCGCCGGCATGGGCTGCATGGCCGCATTGGAAGCGGTGCGTTTTCTTGCGGAAGAAGATCACAAGAAGGCCCACCACCCGATCAGCCACCAGGAAGCCCAGGAAATCGGAAGCGGGCCAACGCCGGGAGACGCCCATGTCGCTTGGATCGATTGAAGACCGTCTGGCCGTTCGCGAGCGCATCGAGGCCTATGGCGACGCCGTGTTCCGTCGTGACAGTGAAGCCTGGATCGCCAACTGGGCCGAGGATGGGGTCTGGCGTTTGCTGGGCGCGGAATTCCGCGGCAGGCCGCAGATCCAGTCCGCCTGGCTCAAGGCGATGGAGGCATACGCCTTGGTCGGCTTCTACTGTGCGCCCGGCTATCTTCGGCTCGATGGTCTGCGCGCGGACGTCCGGGTCTACACGCGCGAGATTCTGATCGATCACAAAGGCTCTGCCGTGAACGTCATGGGCGTCTACCAGGACCAGCTGATCAAGCAGGATGGCGCCTGGCTGTTCGCCGAGCGCGCCTACACCGTGCTTCACAGCGACGCCTCGAACTAGGCGCGTCGCCGGCTCCGGCTGGCCCGGCCTTCGAACCAATGCGATCAAAGGGAGCGATCATGCCGGCCGTCACGCCGATCCGAATGCCCAAATGGGGCCTTTCGATGCAGGAGGGGACCATCGTTGAATGGTGGCGCGCCGAGGGCGCCGCCGTCGGCGAGGGCGAGGAACTCGTCGATATCGAAACCGCCAAGATCAACAATGTTTGCGAAAGCCCGGCCTCGGGCACGCTACGGCGCATCCTCGCCGCACCCGGCGCGACTTTGCCCGTGGGCGCCCTGATCGCGGTGCTGGCTGAGGCGGACGTCTCCGACGCCGAGGTCGACGCCTTCGTCGCCGATTTCCAGTCGAGCTTTGTTCCGCAGGGCGAGGGGGCCGAAGGCGGCGGATTGGCCATCAGTCATGTCGAAGCGGGCGCGCTGCGATTGGCCGTCGGCAGCGCCGGGGTGGGCGAGGGGACGCCGGCCGTGTTCGTGCATGGTTTTGCGGGCGACATGAACGGCTGGCTGTTCAACATCGAGGCGCTCGCCGCCTCCACGCCCGTGATCGCCATTGACCTGCCCGGGCATGGCGCTTCGTCCAGGGACGTCGGCGACGGTTCGTTGAAGACGCTGGCTGAGGGCATAGGCGCGGCGCTCGACGCGCTCGGGGTGGGTCGCGCCCATCTGGTGGGGCATTCATTGGGGGCCGCCGTGATCGCGCGGCTTGCAGCAGATCGGCCCGGTCTCGCCGCCTCGGTCAGCCTGATCGCTCCGGCCGGTCTCTCGGGGACGCCGGTCTCGGAAGCGTTCCTCACCGGCGTCATCGAAGCCGAGCGCGCGAGGGACTTGAAGCCTCACCTGGAACTGCTCGTCGCCGAACCGGCTCTGGTGACCAAGGCGATGGTCGAGGATCTGCTGAAGTTCAAGCGCCTGGACGGGGTAGAGCAGGCCCTCGGCCTGATCCGGGATCGGCTGGTCGAGGGCTCGGACCTCGCGCGGCTGTGCGCCGATCTTCCCAAGATTCCGAACGCCCTGGTGATCTCGTCACACGGCGATCGGATCGTCGGCCCGGTTGAACCGGCCTTGCTGCCGGAAGGCTTCCGTCTGGTCTGGATCGACGCTGCGGGGCATCTGCCGCATCTGGAAGCTGCGAGCGAGGTCAACCAGCTGCTCTGCGAGGCCATTGCGGGCTGAAGCGCCCGGGGCCGACGAGCGCGCATACAGGTGTTGGCCAAAAATCTGCAGCACTGATGCTTTTTTTGTTGGAGACGTGGTCGGGCGACTCTAAAGTGCCTCGGCACAGAAGGTCGCCTGACGCTCCACGGCGAGGCCCTTCGAGGAGGACATGCTCATGGACCTGGGTCTGAAAGGCCTGAAGGCTGTGCTCGCGGGCGCCAGCAAGGGCATCGGCAGGGCGACGGCGCAGGTGCTTGCGGCCGAGGGCTGCGACGTTTCGATCTGCGCGCGCGACGGGGTGGCGGTCGCGGCGACGGTCTCAGTTCTGCGCCCCATGGGCGCGCGGGCCTTCGGCGAGGCCGTCGACATGACCGACAATGCGGCCTACCGCGCGTGGGTGGCCCGCGCCGCGGACCAATTGGGCGGCTGCGACATCTTTATCTCGTTCGCCTCGGCCGGTGGCGGCCCAGCCACAGAGGAAAGCTGGAAGGCGGTGTTCGATCTCGACCTGATGGCGACCTATCGCGGGGTTGAGGCCGCGATGCCCTATCTCGAAAAGTCGAAGGCCGGTTCGATCGTCGCCTTAGGCACGACCGCGGCCCTGGAGGAGTTTTTCGGCCCCCAAGCCTACAACGCGACCAAGGCGGCCGTGATCAACTACGCTTCGGCGCTCAGCCAGCAGCTGGCGCCCAAGGGAATCCGGGTGAACACCGTCTCGCCGGGGCCGACCTATATCGACGGCGGCGCCTGGGATGCGATCAAGACCCATATGCCGCCGGTCTACGAGCGGACGTTGAACGCCATCCCCATGGGCCGGCTCGGCGACGCTGAAGAGGTCGCGCGGGCCATCGCCTTTGTCGCCTCGCCGGCGTCGCCGTTCATGACCGGGACCAATCTGGTCATCGATGGCGGGCTCACCAAGCGCGTCCAGTACTAGGCCGCGCCATGGCCGACCTGAAGCGCCGCGTCGACTGTGTGCTGATCGCCGGTGGCAAGTTTCACGACATCGACTTCGCCCGGCTGGAGATCCTCAAGCTGCTGGCCGAGGACGATCGTGTTCGGGTCCGGGTGTTCGAGGACTATTCGAACATCGAAGCGATCCGGGCGGCGGACCTCCTGGTCAGCTACACCTGCGATGTGACGCCAAGTCTCGCCGAGCAGGAGGCTCTGCGGGCGTGGCTGGAAAACGGGGGCCGCTGGTACGCCCTGCACGGCACCAATTCGATCCTGCGGTTCCTGTCGAGTGGGCTCGTCGACAGCCCGCGCTGGGCGCCTCATTTCATGCGGACGCTCGGCTCGATGTTCATCGCCCATCCGCCCATCGCCCCCTACCGGGTTAGCGTGGCCGATCCGGACCATCCGCTGGTCCAGGGCGTCGAACCGTTCGACGCCGACGATGAGCTCTATCTGTCGGAATGCTATGGCGACCTGCACGTGCTGCTCGACACCGAGTTCGAGGGCGAGGCGACCGGCTTTGTCGAGTCGCGGTGGGAAAAGGCCAGGCGCCCGGTCTTCTACATTCACGGGGTCGGCGAGGGCGCTGTGCTCTACCTCACGCTGGGCCACTGCCGCGGCCACTACGACATGCGGCCCCTGATCGATTTCTATCCGGTTCCGGAGAAGGGGGCCTGGGCGCTGCCGGTGTTCTACGACCTACTGCGCCGCGGTCTCGCCTGGGCCAAGGCGCCCGCCCTCAGTCAGGAAGCCTCCACATGAGAGGGGACAGCCCATGCAGCTCAGCCGCGACGACCTGAAGCGCGCCTATCGCCTGATGTTCACCATCCGCGCCTTCGAGGAGCGGGTCGACAAGGAGTTCGCCCTCGGCAACATCCCCGGCTTCGCCCACGTCTATCTGGGCCAGGAGGCCTCGGGCGTGGGTGTCTGCTTCGACCTCTCCGACGAGGACTGGATCGGCTCGACCCACCGGGGCCACGGCCATTGCATCGCCAAGGGCTGCGATGTGAAGGGCATGATGCTCGAGATCATGGGCAAGGCCGGCGGCCTCTGCGGCGGCAAGGGCGGCTCGATGCATATCGCCGACATGTCCAAGGGCATGCTGGGCGCCAACGCCATCGTCGGCGGCAGCCCGCCGATCGCGGTCGGCGCGGCCCTGACCCAGAAGGTGGGCAAGACCGGCAAGGTGGCCGTGGCCTTCTCCGGCGACGGCGCCTCGAACCAGGGCACCGTGTTCGAGGCCCTGAACATGGCGGTGGTGCTGCAGGTGCCCGCCATCTTCGTCTTCGAGAACAATGGCTACGGCGAGCACACAGCCTCCAGCTACGCGGTCGGCGCGCCTTCGATCGCCGACCGGGTGCAGAGCTTCGGCCTGCCGTGCGAAGTGGTCGACGGCATGGACTTCTTCGCTGTGCGCGAGGCCATGGGGCGGGCGCTGGAACATGCGCGCTCGGGCCGGGGCCCCTACGCCCTGGAATCGCGCTGCAAGCGCTTTCTGGGCCACTTCGTCGGCGATCCCCAGGCCTATCGCACGCCGGAAGAACTGGCCGAGGCTCGCGCCGCGGACGCCTTGCCCCGCTTTCGCTTCGGCGTGACCGAGGCGGGCCTCTTGAGCCAGGACGAACTCGACGCCGTCGAGGCGGCGGTGCTGGCCGAGATCGAGGACGCCGTCCAGGTCGCCCTGGCCGCGCCGTTCCCCGATCCGGGCCGCGACCTGACCCGCGACGTCTACCTGAAATACGCCTGAAGCCGGAGAGCCAGTATGCCCAAGAAGACCTATCTCCAGGCCATCAACGAGGCGGTTCGCCTCGAGATGCAGCGCGATCCCCGTGTCATCGTCCTCGGCGAGGACGTGGCCGGCGGCCAGGGAGCCTCCGGCGAGGCCGGCGGGATCGGCAGCGTGTTCGGGCAGATGAAGGGCCTGTATCACGAATTCGGGCCTGAGCGCGTGTTCGACACGCCGATCTCCGAAAGCGCGATCATCGGCGCTGCGGGCGGGGCGGCGCTGACGGGGCTCAGGCCTGTGGCCGAGATCATGTTCGTCGACTTTGTCGGTGTCTGTTTCGACCAGATCTACAACCAGATCGCCAAGTTCCGGTACATGTTCGGCGGCAAGGCCAAGACGCCGGTGGTGATCCGCGCCACCGCGGGCGCCGGCTTCCGCGCCGCGGCCCAGCACAGCCAGACCCTGCACCCGCTGTTCACCGCCGTGCCCGGCCTGAAGGTGGTGATGCCGTCCAATCCGTACGACGCCAAGGGCCTGCTGATCCAGGCGATCCGCGACGACGATCCGGTGATTTTCCTGGAATCCAAGTTCCTGTTCGGCTCGGAGGGCGAGGTGCCCGATGAGGCCTATCGCATCCCCTTCGGCGAGGCGAACGTGGCGCGGGAGGGCCGGGACCTGACCCTGGTGGCGCTGGGGGCCATGGTTCCCCGCGCGCTCGCCGTGGCCGAGGCGCTGGCCAAGGACGGGGTCCTGGCCGAGGTGGTCGACCCGCGCACGACCTCGCCGCTGGACGAGGACACCATCCTGGAGAGCGTCGAAAAGACCGGCCGCCTGGTGGTGATCGACGAGAGCCCGCCGCGCTGCTCCATGGCCTCGGACATCGCCGGCATGGTGGCCGACCAGGGCTTCAAGTTCCTCAAGGCGCCGATCAAGCAGGTCACCTGTCCGCACACGCCCGTGCCGTTCGCGCCGAGCCTGGAAGATGAATACCTGCCCTCGCCGCAGCGCATCGAGAAGGCCGCAAGAGCGGTGCTGAACTACGCCTGACAATAGAAGCCGACGGAAAAGCCAACAAAGACATTCCCAGCTAAAGCGAGCGAACCACTTACGACTGACTCGGGATTTCGAGATTTGTCATAGACGGAGATTGGCGCCATGAGGCCCTTCCGCGTGTTGATTGTTGACGACGATCTCATTTTGAACTTCGCCAACTGCGAAACATTGAAGGACTGCGGATTTGACGTCGTCGGCGTCCACTGCGCCGCGGCCGCCCTCGAGGCGGTGGGCAGAGCCATCGACTTCTCAGCCTTGGTGACCGATATTGATCTGGGAGCAGGCGCTGACGGCTTTGAAGTCGCCCGTAGAGCGCGGGCCGCCAATCCTCATCTTCCTGTCGTCTACATCTCTGGGACAGCGGAGGCGCGCTTTCGGTCCGAGGGCGTTGACCGCTCGGAATTCCTCCAAAAGCCAGTTCGGCCATGTGAAATCGTGGAGGCGCTGCGCCGCGCTTTCCGCCGTAAACCTCGCCGGGCCCCGGGAAATTGACGGACGAGGCCCACCGCAAGCCGGCATCGACCAAGGCTGACGCTTTCTCTGAGGCTGGTCGAAGAAGCCTCCTTGGAGGCCTGGAGGCCAAAGAGTTACGCGTTCTCCACGGCGGGCGTTCCGGTCGGCAGAAGCGTGCGGAACACCGGAGGCGCTTTGCTGTCGAGGCAGGCCGCAAGGGCGTGGGCGGCGAGAGCGACCGAAGTGCTTCGGACAAGCGCCGCCATCTGACGCTCAGCGCATGTAGGGGGCCTTTGCGGCGAACACGACCGTTTCGTTCAGCACCGTCTCGTCCACTAACGCCTTGAAGGCGGTGAAGCTGGGATCGGACCTGAACGCGGCGAGGGCGCGGTCATAGTGCTGGTAGTCGTCCAGCTCCCAGAGGTCGATCACGGTCCCGAGCCGGCCGCTGCTTTGGATGAAGGCCCCGGCGAGGCGCCAGCCTTGCTTCTCCAGGAAGGGGACGGCGGTCTCCTCCATCGCTTTCAGGAAATCCGGCAGGCCCTTGCTGCGGATCTCCAGGGTGACATGCAAATAGACGGACATGGAATGCGTCTCCGTGGGCGCGTCACTCGACAGGGAGGCCGATCAGGCGGGCTATGTTGCGGTGGTTGTTCTGGATCGCCGCCTCGTTGCGGCCATAGATCAGCTCGAAGCCTTCCGGCGCGTGCTCCAGGTTGCGCTGGCCGTCCTTGGAGACGCTGTAGTCCTCGGTGCGGACCACCTGCTCGATATAGTCGTGCGCCTGGGCGAAGGCTTCGTCCGGCGTGCTTTCCGGCGCGTCGGCGGCGCGATAGGTGGACATCAGCGTCACCGAACTGCCAGGTCCCTCGCCCGGGAACAGCCGATAGAGGCCGATCATGCGCCCGCCGCCCTCCATCGGCGCGGAATAGAGGATGGTGTTGGGGAACAAAAGATGGCTGCCGCCATAGGGCGTGGCCGGCCAGTCCCGCTCGTCCTTGTCGACCAAGTCCAGATAGCTCTTGTGAACGAAGTTGACCCGGTAGTGCAGGCCGAACTGCTGGTAGAGGATGGTGTTGGAGCAGGTCTCGGTTCCGAAGGTGGCCGGGTGCAGAGCCGAGAAGTGGTAGCCCTCGCCGTAGGTGTCGAGGGCGAACTTCCAATTGCAGTCCACCTCGACCTGGCTGAGCTTGACCGGGCCGGCCTTGTCCAGCTCCAGCCCTTCCATGATCGGCGCCAGATCGCCCAGCCAGCGCTCGACGTCGATCACCTCCTCGCCGGGGTGGGCCTTGACGAAGATCAGGCCGCGCCATTCCCCCACCGGCACAGGGATCAGGCCGCGGGTGGTTCGGTCCACGCCTTCGAACGAAGCGTCGCCGGGCATGGCGACCAGGCGGCCTTCCAGGTCGAAACTCCAGGCGTGGAACGGGCAGGTGATCAGGTTGCGCCGTGAGCACTCGCGCACCAGCTTCGCGCCCCTGTGGGTGCACATGTTGAGGAAGGCCTTGGCCTCGCCGGAGCGGGTGCGCACGATCATGATCGCCGGCCCGGCCGCGTCGAACAGCATCACGTCGCCCGGCTTTTCGATGTCGCGCGAGAAGCCGGCCAGCAGCGGCAGCTTGTGGAACAGCTCGCGCTTTTCCGCCTCCAGGCGCAGCGGGTCGGTATAGGCCCGTCCCGGATTGCGCATGGGGCTGGGCGCCATGTCGGTGGTGCCCCCTGCGGCCAGGTGGGCGACCATGCGCCGCTCCAGCTCGCGCATCAGCTCGGCGTTGCGCTCGGCCGGCGTGGGGTTCGGCACGGTGGCGGCGAGGGGCGTGGTCATCGGATCCTCCGCGTCAGAAACGAGTGGTGAACTGGAGCGCGATCGTACGCGGCAGCATGGGCGTTCCGCCGAGGTCGGAATGGACCCCGTTGGCTGTGCCGGTGCCGCTGCCGGTGCTGGGCACGTCGAGGCCGCTGGTCAGGATGAACTGGTCGGTCAGGTTCTTGCCGATCAGCGCCACCTCCCAGCGTCCCTTCTGGTCGCCGAGCCGCAGGCTGGCGTCGAAGGTGGCGTAGGCGGCCTGATGGTCGAAGGCGTAGCCGAACTGGCTGAGGTGGTAGCTGGAGGAGAACTGGGCGTTGCCGGAGACTCCGAATTTCAGGTTCCCGGGCAGGTCGCGCTCGTAATTGACCCCCAAGGTCCCGGTCCACATGGGCGCCTGGCCGGCGGTGACCCCGGTCAGGTTCTGCACCAGCTGGCCGAACGAGCTCGAGTGGGTATTGGCCTCCAGCGAACAGCCCTCGGCGATGGTCTCGCCGCCATAGCAGGGGGCGTCGGGGAAGCTCTTGTAGAAGGCGTTGTTGTAGGCCAGGGCGCCGTTGATCAGGAGGCCCTGCACCTGCTCCGGCGCCCAGTCGGCCTGGACCTCGAAGCCGCGCGTCTCCAGCTTGCCGACGTTCTTGGTGACGTAGTCGATGTGGACGGAGTCGAAGAAGTCGACCTGGAAGTTGTCGTAGGTGTAGTCGTAGGCGTCGGCGTTCAGTCGCAGGGCGCCGTTCAGCAGAGTCGATTTCACCCCACCCTCGAAGCCCTTGACCGTTTCCGGCTTGAACGCGAGCTCTTTCTCGGTGGTGTTGGCGATGGCGCTGTTCAGGGCGCTGCCGGAGAAACCGCCTGACTTGTAGCCGGTCTTGTAGGCTGCATAGAGGGTCAGGTTGGACCTGGGCTTCCAGGTCAGCGCCGCTTCGGGCGCTGTGTTGTCGAAGCTCTGGTTTGCGCCGATGAAGCTCGCCGGGTTGGTCGGATCGTATTGCCGGAAGACGCCCTGGTACGGCGCGACCACATAGGGCTGGATGAAGTAGGAATCCTTGGTCTCGTGCGTGTAGCGGGCGCCGGCGGTGAAGTTCCAGTCGTGGGCGATGTCCCAGATCACCTGGCCGAACCCGGACCAGGTCTGGCCGTTGGTGCGCGAGCGCTTTTCGACCGTGGCGTATTCGTCGTTGGTGTGCAGCGACAGGTCCGACAGGCCGCCGGGGAAGATCACGAACTGATTGAAATTGAGCTGGGTCGATTGATAGAGGAACCCGCCCATCAGGTTGACCGGGCCGGCGAACTTGGTCTGGCCGCGCAGTTCGGTCGAGAAGGCCTGGTATTCCGACTTCTCGATGCCCCAGGTGCCGGCCGGCGCATTCACCGCGCCGGTCAGATCGTAGTCGCCAAGGAAATAGTTGATGAAGTGGTGGAAGCCGGTGACCCAGTCGAGGCTCAGCTTGGAGCCTTCGTACTTCAGGTCGTTGGAGACCGCTTCGCTGTCATAGTCCTGGTAGAGCTGCCCGCCGTGGCGGCCGGCGATGGAGTTGGTCCTGGCGATCTCGGGCGGCAGCGGGTTCTGATAGACGTTGTAATTCTTGCCGCAGGGCTCGCCGGGGTCAGTCTGGCGCGCGCCCAGCGGGCAGAAGAAGGTCAGCGAGTTCCAGGTGGCGTCGACCACACGGTACTGGTCGAGCGTAGCCTTGACCGTGTCGGTGAGCGCGTCCGAGACGCGGTACTTAGCGGTGAAGCGGCCGACCAGGTCCTTTTCCTGCGGCGCGTCCCGCGTCGGCGCCGGCACATTGTGCACGCTGGCGGCGAAGCCGTTGGAGACGTCGAGCGTGGTGTAGGTGGTCGCCGGGGCCAGGTTCTTCACATAACCGCCCAGCATGTCGGAATACTGGATCGCCAGGCGCACGCTCAGCCGATCCGTGATCGGTCCGGAGAGGTAGCCCTCGATGGTCGGCTGGTTGGCGGTGAATTCATAGCTGGCCCGCAGCATGCCGGTCAGCGTCGGGGTCGGGTCGGCGGTGGTGAAGGAGATCACCCCGGCGGTGGCGTTCTTGCCGAAGAACAGGGCCTGGGGGCCTTTCAGCACCTCGACCTGCTTCATGTCGAACAGGGCTTCGTTGATCACCCGGCCCTGGCCGTAATAGACGCCATCGACGTCCACGGCGACCGACTGCTCCAGCCCGACGCTGGTGAAGCTGGTGCCCACCCCGCGCAGGCTGATGTCGGCGCCGCTGCCGCTGTTGCCGCGCACGACCTTGAGCTCCGGCGTGGTGGCGGCGATCTTTTCCACCGAGGTCAGGGCGTAGCGATCCAAGACCTTGGCTGGCAGGGCGGTGACCGCCACCGGCACGTTCTGGATGTTCTCGTCCTTCTTGCGCGCGGTGACGATGACCTCTTCCAGCGAGTTGGGCGCGGCGGCCGCGTCCGCCGCCGCCGCCGCGCGAACCTGTGGCGCGACCGCCAGGGCCGCTGCGGCGCAGGAGGCCAGCAAAAGCATCGTCTTGGCGCGGCGGCGGGCCGCGGGTTGCAGGCTATTCATCAAATTCACTCCCCCGATTTTTTGCATTGTTATGAGCCGGCGAGCGGCTGCGATCCGGTCGACGCCAGTGGTCGAAAGCGGCTATGGGAACTGGGGCGGGAAGGGGCGGCCGAGCTGTTCGCCGATGCGCGCCCCGCCATATTCCCCGGCCGAGATCAGCTTCAGCCGGTCCATGCGCCAGCCGGTCGGCGTGAGGAGGAAGCGGTTCTCGTAGCGGCCCCAGCGGTGGCAGTCGGCGGTCACGGGAAACCCTGTGAAACGCTGCCAGGAATACATGTAGCAGTGCAGCGTCGCCCGTTCCGGCCCGTCAAAGATCAGCTCGGCGTTGCTGATGTGGTGGCTGCCGCTGACCGTCACGCCCAGGGCGTCGGAGAGCATTTTGCGCAAGGCGCCCTTGCCCTTCAGGATGGTCTCCTCGCCGCCGGGGACGAAGTTGGCGATACAGTCCTCGGTGAACAGGGCGACCATGCCCTCCGGGTCGAGATTGTCAGCATGCCGGCAATAGGCGTACATGGTCTCCAGGATTTCGGTGCGCGCCTTGAGTTCAAGGACGATCCGCTCCAAAGACATCTTGCTTCTCCCTGGTTGATGCGGCCGCTTTTCGGGCGGATCTGCTTCTGTATGGTCCAGATCAGCTCATCTGATCTTGAGCCAGGCCGACTTGAGGTTGGTATAGTGGTCCAGCGAAGCGTGGCCGAGGTGGCGCCCATAGCCGGATTGCTTGATCCCGCCATAGGGGATCGACGGATTGACCCGCTGATAGGTGTTGACCCAGACCGTGCCGGCCTTCAGCGCCTGGATGGCGCGGTGGGCGCGCGAAAGATCGCGGGTCCAGACCCCCGCCGAAAGGCCGAAATCGCTGTCGTTGGCGATGGCGAAGGCTTCGTCCTCGGTGTCGAACGCGATCACCGCCATCACCGGCCCGAAGATCTCCTCGCGGGCGATGGTCATGCTGTTGTCGACGCCGGCGAAGATGGTCGGCTGGTGGAAATAGCCGCGCGTCCCATGCCGCTCGCCGCCCAGCACGACCCTGGCGCCCTCGCGCCGTCCGGCGGCGACATAGCCCATCACCCGCTCGAGCTGCTGCTGCGAGATCAGCGGGCCCATCTGGGTTTCGGCGGCGAAGCCCGAGCCCAGGCGGATCTCCCGCGAGCGCTGGACCATCGCTTCGACGAAGGCGTCGTGGATGCGGCGTTGGACCAGCACCCGGGTTCCGGCCGTGCAAACCTGGCCGGAATGCCCCCAGACGGCGCCGGTGACCGCGGTGGCGGCGGCCTCCAGGTCGGCGTCTTCAAACACCAACTGAGGGCTCTTGCCGCCCAATTCGAGACTAAGGCGTTTCAGGCTCGGCGCCGCCGCGGCCTGGATGCGCCGGCCGGTGTCCACAGAGCCGGTGAAGCTGATCGCGTCCACTTGCGGATGCTCGACCAGGGCCGCCCCCACCACCTCGCCGGCGCCCTGGACCACATTGACCACGCCAGGGGGAATGCCGGCCTCCAGGCACAGCTTGGCGACCAGGATCGCGGTCAACGGCGTCTGCTCGGCGGGCTTCAGCACCACGCTGTTGCCGCAGGCGAGGGCGGGGACGATGCCGCAGGGGGCGGCCGAAGGGCCGTTCCAGGGGGTGATCACCCCGCAGACCCCGACCGGTTCGCGCAGTTGCTGCACCACGCAGTCGGGCGGGGCGGCAGGCATGGCGCCCTCAAGCTTGGTCGGCCATCCGGCATAGTAGCGCGTGGTGTCGATGCCGAACTGGACGATGAAGGCCGAATAGGTCTGGACCACCCCGCCGTCGACCACGTCGAGATCGGAGAGCACGGCGCGGTTCTGTTCCAGGAGGTCGGCCAGCCGGTGCAGGCGACGCTCCTTCTCCTGGGCGTCGAGATTGCGCCAGCGGCCGTCTTCGAACGCCTGCCGCGCAGACCGCACCGCCCGGTCCACGTCCGCCGCATCGCCCATCGCGCACTCGGCGAAGGCTTGTCCCGTGGCGGGGTCGATCAGCGCCATCGACCGGCCGCCGGCGGAGGCCTCGACGCGCCCCTCGATGACATGGCCGAATTCCCCGGCCTGCAGGAAGGCCCGGCCGGCGGCGGACAAGGGATAGGCGTTCAGCGCCTCAGCAAAGGCCGGAGCCGCGGTCATGATCTCTCCTGGGATCGGGGCGCGGCTTTTCCATCTCGCAGCGCGTCGGGCGCGCCGCGAGCCTTTGACCCGCGCCTATGAAATTGGCTTACGTGTGGAAGTTCGCCGGCGGCGACCCGATTCGGGGCTCCGCCATTCCGCCTCAGGCGGCCGTTTTGCAGTCCATGCGGTTTCCTCCGCCGACAAAGTCTGTTATGTGTCAGCCGTTATATATAACCACTGTCATAAGTTGGTGTCAACGCTGTGCCGCTAATTGTTGATCATGAATTTCGTCGCAGGGAGGTGGCTGCGGTCGCCTCGAAGCTGATCGCCCAGGCCGGGCTCGAGGCCGTGACGATCCGCGATGTCGCCCAGGCCGCGGGCTGCAGCACAGCCATCGTCTCGCACTATTTCCACAACAAGCGCGAGCTTTTGCTGTTCACCTATCGTCACTCCATCGAATCGGCGACGGCGCGGGCCGACCACGCCATGGGGCCGGGGGCGGACGACCTGAAGGGCTATATCGCCGCGCTGCTGCCCTTGGATGAGGAGCGCCGCACAAACTGGAAAATCTGGTTCGCCTTCTGGGCCAAGGCCACGGCCGACCACGAGGTGGCGGCGATCCAGCGCGATTGCGTGCGGCGCACGCGGGGCGACATCCTGAAGATCCTGGACTCTCTCGACCGTCACGGCGGCCTCTACGAGGGCGTCGACCGGCCGGCCCTGGCCCGGCGAATCCTGGTCTCAATCATGGGACTGGCCGTGCAGGCGGTCTATGACCCGCAGGATTGGACCGTCGAGCGACAGGTGGAGTACATGCAGGCGGAGTTGCGCCCCCACCTCAAGCCCGAGCCGCTCAAGGTGGGGGCCGCCTAGGCAGGCTCGCGCCCTAGTCCGCTTTGCAACGGGCGCAGAGCCGAGCGCCGCGCTCACGTTCCGCCTTGCAGACCTGGCGAGCCTGGGCGCAGCGGGAGCGGTTCAGCTGACCGCCGCCGATGCCATCGGTTACTTTAAGGGCGGGCTCGGATGGGCGTATCGATCCACAGCGGACCCTGGGCGTCAGCTTATGAGGCGGGCCGGCCGCGCGCGGGCGCCTCGCCTTCCTCGCCTAGATCGGGATGTTTTCAGCAAGATATGCAATCTCACCGGCGATGAGCGTAGCGGCCACCATGGCCGCGTCCGGATGCGCGTCTGCAGCCGTCAAGGGCCGCATGAGGCAGAGATCGGCCGGGGCGCCAGGCTTGACGCGCCGCCGCCGGCCTCCCGGCATTTGCGGCGACCCCAGATAGAGATCCACCGCGGCGCTCCAGCCGATCTGTTCGCCCTCACCCAAGGGCATGCCGCTGGCCGTGCGGCGCTCGACCGCGGCCGCCATTCCGGCCCAGGGGTCGGCCGAGGCATAGGGCGCGTCCGAGCTGCCGGCGACCGGCACGCCGGCGTTCAGTAGCGAAGCACAGCGGTAGAGGTCCGCCTGGTCGCGCTCGCTCACCTCCGCCCAGTAACGGTCGCCCCGTTCGCGCACGAAGACCGGCTGGGTCACTACGGTCAGGCCCATAGCCCTGATTAAGGGAATGGCGGCGGCTGGGATGACGCCGCCGTGTTCGATCCGGTCGCCGCTCTGGGCGCCCGCGATCTCGAAGGCGGCGAGGGTTAGGGCCATTTCGCCGGCCGTCACGCAATGCACGGCCACACGCCGACCTTGATCGCGCGCGCCGGCGATCCGTTCCGCAAAATGGCCAAGGTCGGGCAGGTTATGATCGTCCAGCAGGATCTTGACCGGCCCGACGGCGAAGGCGGCGTCCTGCGGCGCAGCCAGGCGGCCGCCGCTCATCAGCGTCAGATGCTGGGGCAACTCGCCCCTGCGGTGCGCCTCGGCGAGCAGGTCGGCGGCTGTTTCGTCGGTGGTCACGCTGGCGTCGGTCAGGTGCGTTACGCCCTTGGCGGCGAGCATCCGCCCGACCGGGGCCAGGGGCGGCGGCTCAGCGCCGATCTGCTCCCGCAGCCAGCGGTCGCCGCGCCAGATCCGTCCCGTGGGCGCGCCCCGGCTATCGCATTCCACGCATGGCGGGAGCGGGCCTTGGGGGAGCGCCGCCAGGGCCAGGCTGTTGAGCATCCACAGGGCGCCGGACTGGTGCTGCATGCGCAGGCGATGGCGCGGAGCCAGCCGATCCAAGTCGGCGCGGGTCAGCTCGCCGCCGATGCGCTCGTGATAGCCAAGGGATCGGATCCACGCGCCGGGGGGGCTCGAGGCGGCCGCCTCGGCGATGCGACCGGCGACGCCCGGGAGATCGCGCGCTTGGCTCAGATCGACCGAGGCCTGCTTGGCGGCCAAGGCCATGAGGTGGATGTGGTGATCGCAAAGGCCCGGCAGCAGGCGCCCGCCGCGGCCTTCGATTTCCTCCGAGGCTCCGGGCAGGTCGGGCGCAATATCGATGATCCTGCCATCCTCCACGGCGACATCCAGTCCGTGGCGGCGATCGATCGTCACGTTCCGGATCACCAGCCGGCGGCTCATGCGGCCCTCGTTGGGGGCAGCAAGGCCGCGGCTCCGGCGGCGCACCGCGCCAGGGCGGCGTCTACCAGGATTCCGCCGCCCTCAGCGAGGCCTTTGAGTGCGCCCACCACAGCGGCGAGGCCCGTAAGGGGATCGGCCAGGGCGTCGCCCAGAAAGCGGGGTTCGCCCTCTTGGGTCCAGGCCACAAGGCCGCCGGCCGCGGCCGCGTCGTCTCCGAACGCGACGCGACCCGGCGGCGGGTCGGCCCAGCCGTAGCCGGTCACCGCGACCCAGACCAGTCGTGGATTGTCAGCGAAGATCACCGCCGGATCGAGCCCAAGCCCGATCAGGGCGCGAGGTCTGGCGCTCGTGATCAGGACATCGGCGGCCCGCACTTGCGAGCGCAACCGCTCACGGTGGTCGGCGTCTCTAAAGTCGAGCGCCACCCGTCGTTTGCCGCCGTTCAACCGTCGATCCAGCCCAGGTGTCGACATCGGTGTAGGATCGGGGCGGGACTGGCTTTCGATCTTGGTGACTTCAGCCCCCGCCGCTGCAAGCACCGCGCCGCATAGCGGCCCGGCCCAAAGGGAAGAGGCGTCGACCACCTTGAGGGAGGTCTGTCGCGGGGCGCCTGGGGGAGCCATCCGTAGCCGCTGCGCCTCGATCGTTTGCGCCGTCACCTCGCCCACGATCGCCACTGGCAGGCCGAGGTCGGCGGCGCCGGCGGCCAGGTCCGCCGCACAGCGCTCCAGCGTCAGCGCCTCGATCCCGTGGCGCTCGAGGTCGCCCAATTCGATCGCAAGCCAGGCGGGGATCAATTCCCGGTCTTCTTCGCGGGCGAGATTGACGGCGACCCAACCATCTCGGGCGCGCACCAGTCGGCAGGCGCGGTTCGGCGAGACAAGATCGCCAGCCGGGCCGAGCGCAAGTTCGTCGGCTCTATCGGTGACGCCCAGGCTGGCGACCTCGACCCGGCGGCCGAGGCGGGCCGTCAGACTGGCGATCTCCGCAGCGAGCGCCTGATGGGCCGGCGCAGCGGCGCTCACGGGGCCGTCTCCACACGATTGACGAGCCCCCAGGCGAGCGCCATGTCCGGGAGGATCGGCTGGCCGCTGATGGCCATATAGGCGGCGCGGTGGCGGCCGATGCGGCGCGGGATCGAGGCCGTGCCGCCGGCTCCGGGGATCAGGCCCATCGTCACTTCGGGCAGATGGAAGCGGGCGCCCGGCATGGCGACGAGGCTCGCCGCGGCGGCGGCCAGTTCGATTCCGGCTCCGATGCAGGCGCCGTGCGCCTTTACCGTCACACGCGGGCCGAGCGCATGTAGGAGGCGGACCGGCGAGCGCAGGCTGCGGATCAGATGGGCCGCGCCGACGTCAGCGGCGGCGCCGAATTCATCGAGATCGCCGCCGGCGCTGAAGCTCGGGCCGGCGCCCGCCAGGACCACCGGCGGCTGGTCGGGATGGTGGAGCGCGAACTCCAGCGCCGCCGCCAGTTCGTCGCGCATCCGCGCATCGAAGGCGTTGTGCGACCAGGGGCGATTGAGGGTGAGGCGGACCGCTTCGGGCGTCGCCTCGATCAGCACCCTGGACGCATCGGGCTCTTGGCGCTGGCGCGGGGGGGTGGCCTTGCGCCAGGCCTTGAACCCCCGGGAGGCCAGCAGCATCGAATAAGCCAGCGATTCCAGGATCAGCGCCTCGTCGAAGCCCAGGCTCAGCGTCAGCCGCAGCACCTGGGCGGCGACGGTGGCGGCGGTCGGCTGCGCCTGGACCTGCCGCTCGACGGCCGCGAGGGCGCCGGTCAGCAGATCAGGCGCCAGCCCCACCCAGGGCGCGGGTGCGGCAGGATCGTCGCAGAGCAGCATATCGAAGGCTTCGAGGCCGCGCGTTGGCAGCCGGCCCGAGCGACCAACGCCGATCGTCACCATCCCGGGCCTATGCTCGAGCACGGGGGCGTGCGGCCCGAGATCGACGATCTCCAGCCCGGCGCCGCCCAGTTCCACAAGGTCGGCGAGAACGCCCGTAACGCTCATGGGCCGCAACGGCGATCGCCGCCTGTCCTGTAGTCGCCAAAGGCCTTGTCGCGGGCGTCGAGGGCGTCTTTGACGCTGGTCTTGAAGCGGGCGAAGGTCTCCTTGGAGGCCGGGGTGGTCAGGGCCAGGGCCTGGATCTCGGCGCCGGCGCGCAAGGCTGCGCGCAGCCCCATCTGCTCCATGGCCCGATGGACGGAGCGCTTGTTCATCTGCTGTACGTCGGGATGGATCTTGGCCACGCGCTCGGCCATGACCAGGACCTCGTCTTCCAGGCGTTCGGCGGGGAAGGCGCGGTTGGCGAAGCCGACGCGGACGGCTTCAACGCCGTCGATGGCGTCGCCGGTCAGCATCATCTCCATGGCGGGGCGCAAGCCGCAGAGGAAGGCGTGGAACTGGTTGTCGGGCGGGCTCATCATACGAACAGGCGGGTAGCCGATCTGGGCGTCCTCGGCGACATAGACGAGGTCGCAGGCGGTGGCGAGTTCGGAGCCGCCGGCCAGGCACCAGCCGTGCACCTGGGCGATCACCGGCTTGGCCAGGTCCCAGACACGGAAACAGCCCTCGACCACGTGGCGCGCCCACTGGCCGGGGCCGGCGGCGGTGTGGAAGGGCAGGGGCTGGCGCGCGCCCTCGGGCGAGAGGTCGTAGCCGGCGGAGAAACAGGCTCCGGCGCCGCGCAGGATGGTGACCCTGACCTCGGGGTCGCGGTCGGCGGCCTCGAGGGCGGCGAACAGTTCGGCGCGCAGGGCGTTGGAAAGGGCGTTGCGCTTGTCCGGCCGGTTCAGGGTCAGCCGCCGCACGAAGGGCCGCGGCTCGTCGATCAGGATCAGGGTGTCGGACATGGCGGGGCCTCCCTCGGCTATGGGTTTGGCTCGGCGAGCGAGGCTGTAAGGCTCGCCCGATCGGGCCAGTTTCGCACGGAGCCGCGCTGGCGCAGGGCTTGGGGCGCCCGGCTCGGCTGCAGCGAGAAGCACTGCGGCGGACGGTTCATTTCGGCGGCGGTCTTGAAGGCGTCGACGTCGAAGCCGCGGGCCTGGGCGGTCTGGACCACACGGCGCAGGATCAGTAGCTGTTCGGCCTCAGCGATCGGCAAGGCGGTGAGGGCCTTGGCGGTGAAAGCGCCGGGGGCGCGTCCGGCATATTCGGGCGGGCTGGTGATCAGCTCACCCTCCAGCCGCCATTCCAGCGCCAGGGCGCCGTCCCGCCACAGCCGCGCGATGCGGACCCCACCGTCGGGGTCGCTGACCTCGGCCTCGAACAGCCGCCGCCCGGGGCCGTCCCGCGCCGCCGCCAGGGCAAGGGCGGAAAGTTCGAACAGGTGAGTGCACTGCAGGCGCGGGTCGGCGTGGCGGAAGAGCTCGGCGGGTGAGGCGCCGACCTTCGCGCCCTCAAGCGCCGCCAGCGCGCCGGGCGCGTCGATGCAGGTCGACCAGGGGAATCGCTCCGCCAGCCCCTCGGCGCGGCGCACCTCTCGGCCGTCGTGGTCCAGGGTCAGGGCGAAGCGGTGAAAGTCGTCTTCCAGGCGGGCCTCGATCCGGCGCTCACCCATCTCGATGAGGACAGCGCGACGGAAGGCGCCGTTCACGGGGCGATGCGCCCGGAAAGGCGCTGGCGCAGGAAGCGCGCGGCGCGACCCTGGGAGGGGGAGGCGGCGAGGGCGGCGAGGTCCTCGGGCCGATCAAGGTCGCGGCTGAGGCCCGAAGCTTCCACAACGCCGGTGGAGAGGCCCGCCAGTCGGGCGGCGGCCCGATGCCGCTGGAAGCTTTGCGGCCCGAACATCAGTTCGATGCGGGCGCCGGCGCGCAGGATCAGGGCGCCGGTTCCGCCATCGGTCGCCGCCGGGGCCAGGACCACGGCGTGGGTCTGGCTGAGGGCGATGGCGGCTTCGATCTCGTTGGGCTCGATCAGCGGCAGATCGCCCATCAGAAGAGCGATGGCCGAATAGGGCGCGCGATCGCCGATCACGCCAAGCGCCTGCTCGAAGGCCGCGTTGAGACCGTTTGGAGCATCCTGGCGGATGACCTCAGCCCCGAGGCGGCGGGCCAGGGTGGCGATGGCGGGGGTGGGGGTGACCACGAAGATGTTGCGCACGCCTTTGGCCCGGCGGGCCGCGGCCAGCATGTCCTCCAGCATCAGCCCCGTCAGGCGCTCGCGCTCCGCCGGCGTAAGCAGGGGGGCGAGGCGGCTTTTCGCGCCAGGCCCGCCGCGGACGGCGATCACCACCTGGGTCATGCCCTGACCCTCCGGCCGGGCGGCGTGGCCAGGCCCTCGGCGAAGGCGAGGGCGTGGCCCGCAAGGGCGATGCGATCCTGGTCGCTGCGCATCACCGTGGGGGCGACGGCGGCGGCCAGGCCGAGGGCCTCGACGGCGACGGCCGAAGCGGCGTCGATCTCGTCGAGCAGCAGGCCGTCGATCAGGCCCTGATAGTGGCGAGCCACGGTCAGGGGGCCGGGCTCCAAACCCAGTTCGCGCATCATCTTGGCCGAGGGGCCCTTGATCGCCTGGCCGCCGACGATGGGACAGACCGCGACGACCGGCGCTCCGGACCAGGCGATGGCCTCGGTCATGCCGGGCACGGCCAGGATCGGGTCGATGCTGAGATAGGGATTGGACGGACAGACCAGGACGGCGGCGAGGTCCGCCCGCGCCAGGGCCTCGCGCGCGGCGGGCGAGAGATGGGCCTCAGCCGCGCCGGCGAAGCGGATGGCGCGCACGGCCGGGCGGCACTGTTCGCGCACGAAATAGTGCTGGAAGGCAAGTTCACCCTGGTCGGTGTCCACCCGGGTGCGCACAGGCTGGTCCGACATGGGGACGATGGCGCAGTCCACGCCCAGGCGGTGGGCGAGGGCGACGGTGACCTGGGACAGGCTCTCGCCGGCGGCCAGGCGGCGGGTGCGCTCGAGGTGGAGGGCGAGGTCACGGTCGCCGAGGTTGAACCAGCGCTCGCCGCCCAGGCGCTTCAGCTGGTCCATGAAGGCCCAGGTCTCCCCGGCAAGGCCCCAGCCGCGCTCCCGGTCGGCCAGGCCCGCCAGGGTGTAGATCACCGTGTCGATGTCGGGGGAAATCGAAAGGCCCAGGTGCTCGAAGTCGTCGCCGGTATTGACGATCACCGTCAGGTCTTGCGGGTCCAGCACCTGCGCAAGGCCAAAGGCCAGCTTGGCCCCGCCGACCCCGCCGCACAGGGCGACGATGTGGCCGGCGGCCCTCATCGGAACAGGTCCTGGTCGAGCGGGCGGATCAGGTCGGCCGAGCCGGTCTCTTCGCAGGGTTCGTAGACCGCGCCGCGGACCAGGGCGGCAGGGATGCCCTCGGCCGCCTCGCCGATCACCAGGGAGGCGGCGGCGGCGATCTCGTCGCCGACGGCGACCACAGTGGCCTGCAACACCCGCCCGAACAGGTCGGTCTCGCCTCTGCGATCGCGCACCGGTCTCATCCCGGAGGTTCCGATGGCGGTCCCGGCCGTGCCCATGCGCCAGGCCCGGCCCAGGCTGTCGCTGACGATCACCGCCAGGCGTACGCCAAAGCGGTCTTCCAGCGCACGGCGCAGCGCAGCGGCGCTGGCGTCGGGGTTCTCCGGCCACAACAGCGCCATCTCCGGCCCGGCCGGGTCGGCCAGGTTGGAGGCGTCGATGCCGGCGTTGGCGGCGACCATGCCGGTGCGGTGGCGGGTGACGATCAGGCCCGGCTTGACCCGCATGACCTCGGCCGCCTCGCCGGCGATCAGCTCGGCCAGGGGGGCGGGCTTTTCGCTCTCTGCGGCCAGAGCGCGGCCGCGCTCGGTCACGGCGACCTCGTCAAGCCTCACGGCGCGGCCCTCGACCTTGGACACCGCCTTCTGCGCCACCACCACCACGTCGCCGTCTTCCGGCGCGAGGCCGGCTGCGGTGATGGCCGCTTCGATCAGACCGGCGAGGTTATCGCCCGGCTGCAAGAGGGGCAGGCCCCTCAAGGGCGTGACCGAGACGCCTGGCGAGCCGGCGCCCGCCTCGGCCTCCTTGGCCTTGCCGGTGATGCGCAGTCCGGCCTGGACGCGTTTGTAGCGGCGGTTGATCTGGATCAGCACCGAAGTCATGGCCTCGGCCGCGGCGGAATTGGCCAGGGGGCCGACGTGCCAGGCCCTTAGGCCGATCTCCGCCAGGAGGGCGCAGACCGTGGCCGCCGCCTCGTTGTCGTCGCTAGCCACCAGGACGTCGCCATCCACCGCCTGGCCTGCGGCGAGCTTTTCCGCGCCGATGTTCTGCAGGGCCGAGACCACCCGCGCCTCGGGGCCCAGGGCCGCCTGGGCCTCGACCGCGGCGGCCCCCGCCGGCGGCAGCTGCACCGTGCCGACCTTGGGCGGGCGCAGCGGCACGGTGGCGTCGACGACGATCTTGCCGGCGACGTGCTGGCGCACCTGGGCCAGGGTGTCGGGGTGGGCGGCATAGGGCACGGTGAGGACGCAGATCTCGCCCTCGGCCGCGGCCGCCTTCAGGTCGAAACCGCGGACCTGGGCTGAGGGGTGAGCCGCGTGCAGGGTCTCGGCAAAGGCCTGCGCCTTCGCCGCATCGCGCGAGCCGATCAACACCCTGTGTCCAGCCTTGGCCAACCGCAGGGCGAGGGCGCCGCCCAGGGCGCCTGTGCCTCCCAGGATCGCAATACTCGTCACGCGGCGCTCCACCCAAGGATTGCGGCCCCAGCCAGCCTCTTTGCGGGGCTCGTGTCTATCGGAAATGCCGGCTCGGTCGTGAGGGGCGATCTGCGCCGCCCTGATCCCGCTTTCGCCGGTGAGGTCGAATGACTATAGACTCTGATGATAATTATGATCAACTATGCATCTGAGAACGGTTGGCAAAACCTGCTCCGGGCAGGCCAAAGCGCTTAAATACGTCGAGGAAACAATGAATTGCAGGCCTTTAGCGGAGGGGCTCTATCGCAAGGTCGATGGCGTTCCGCATTTGCTGGGCGGGCGGCGCAAGGGCGATGGCAAGCTGGCCTTTCCCTTGCCGCAAGGGGCGCAGGGCGAAGACTACGAGCCGGTCGAGCTGGCCTCAGAGGGGAGGCTCTGGTCCTACACGGTCCAGCGCTTCCGGCCCAAGACGCCCTATCTCGGCGCCGGCGATACGGCGCCGTTCGAGCCCTACGCCGTCGGCTATGTGGAGCTGCCCGGCCAGATCATCGTCGAGAGCCACATCAAGACCGACGACCTCTCGGCGCTGAAGATCGGCATGCCGGTGCGCTTCACCCTGATCCCCTTCCGCCAGGATCCCGACGGAACGGCGGTGATGCTCTACGGCTTCGAGCCGGCCTGACGCCGGCCTCCACCACACAATCAAGAAAGGCGGGAAACCCATGGGCGACGTCCATATCATCGGCGCGGGCATCCACCCCTTCGGCCGGCACGACGGCAGGACCGGACTCGACCAGGGCCTGTTCGCCGTTCAGGAGGCGCTGGCCGATGCGGGGGTGGCCTGGAGCGACATCCAGTTCGCCTTCGGCGGCTCCTCGGCCTCGGGCAATGCGGACGCCCTCCTGCCGCGGCTGGGCCTGACCGGGGTGCAGTTCATCAATGTCGCCAACGGCTGCGCCACTGGCGGCTCGGCGCTCTTGTCCGGTTACTGGGCGATCAAGTCGGGCGAGTTCGACCTCGGCGTCGTGGTCGGGTTCGACAAGCATCCGCGCGGCGCCTTCAACGCCGACCCCGAGGCCTCGGGCCTGCCGCGCTGGTACGGCGAGGCGGGGATGATGCTGACCACCCAATTCTTCGCCATGAAGATCCAGCGCTATATGAGCCTTTACGGCGTCACCGCCGAGACCCTGGGGATGGTGGCGGAGAAGGCGTTCGAGAACGGGGCCAAGGCGCCGCACGCCTGGCGGCGCGAGCCGGTGGGGCTGAACCACATCCTCTCCAGCGAGATGGTCTCGGACCCCCTGACCAAGTTCATGTTCTGCTCGCCGGCCGAGGGCGGCACGGCCATGGTGCTGGCCTCCGAGCGCAAGATGCGCGAGCTGGGCCTGAAAGGGCCGAAGATGCGCAGCGCCGCGGTGCGCACGCGGGTCGCAGGCTCGTTCGAGGTGTTCTCGCCGTCGCTGGAGATCGAGCGGGGGCCCTCGCCGACCGAGATCGCCTCCAAGGCCGCCTTCGAGATGGCGGGGCTGGGCCCCGGCGACGTGGACGTGGCCCAGATCCAGGACACCGAGAGCGGGGCCGAGGTCATGCACATGGCCGAGAACGGCTTTTGCGCGCACGGCGAGCAGGAGAAGCTGATTCACCAGGGCGCCACCCGCATCGGCGGGCGCTTGCCGGTGAACACCGACGGCGGGTGCCTGGCCTGCGGCGAGCCGATCGGCGCATCCGGCCTGCGCCAGGTCTATGAGAACGTGCAGCAGCTGAGGGGCCGGGCGGAGGGCCGCCAGGTCGAGGGCGCCCGCATCGGCTACAGCCAGGTCTATGGCGCGCCCGGCATCTCGGCCGTGGCGATCTTGGAAGCCTGAGCCATGGACGGATCAATCGACAGTCCGGCGGCGGTCGACATCGACGCCTTCCGCGCCGAGGTCCGGGCGTTTCTGGACGAGAAGCTGACGCCGGAGCTGAGGGCCGCCACAGCCCGCCAGGCCGGAGTGTTCGCTGATGGCGAGCTGGTGCGGCAGTGGCACCGGATCCTCTATGAGCGCGGCTGGATCGCGCCGTCCTGGCCCAAGCAATATGGCGGGCCGGGCTGGAGCCCGCTGCAGCAGCACGTCTTCGCCGACGAGTGCGCCAAGGCCGACGCGCCCGTGCTGGCCGGCATGGGGCTGCAGCTGTGCGGGCCGGTCTTGATGGGCTTCGGCACGCCCGAGCAGAAGGCTTATTTCCTGCCCAGGCTGCTGTCCGGCGAGCACTACTGGTGCCAGGGCTATTCCGAGCCGCAATCGGGCTCGGACCTGGCCTCGCTGCAGACCCGGGCGGTGCGGGATGGCGACCACTATGTGGTCAACGGGTCGAAAATCTGGACCACTCACGCCCATTTCGCCAACTGGATCTTCCTGCTGGTGCGGACCAAGGCCGAGGGCAAGCCGCAGGCGGGGATCAGCTTCATGCTGGCGCCGATGGACACGCCCGGGATCACGGTGCGGCCGATCCTGTCGATTTCCGGCGAGCACGAGGTCAACCAGGTGTTCCTGGACGACGTGCGCATCCCGGTGGCCAACCGCGTGGGCGAAGAGAACCAGGGCTGGACCGTCGCCAAGTACCTGCTGGAATTTGAACGCGGCGGCGGAACAATGGCCAGCCGGCTGCAGAAGCTGGTGCGCCAGGCGCGGCGGATCGCCGAGGCCGAGCAGGCGGGCGAGGGCAGCTTCTGGGCGGACAGCCCGGATTTCCGCCGGCGGCTTTTGACCCTGAAGATGGAGATCGAGGCCCTGGACTATGCCGAAGGGCAGGTCGCCGCCCAGCTTTCGGCGGGCAAGAAGGTCGGCGACGCCAGCGCCTCGGTGCTGAAGCTGACGGTCAGCCAGCTCTTGCAGCGGGCGACCGAACTGGCGCTCGAGGCCCTGGGCCACTACGCGACCGCGGACCAGCGCCACGCCCTGGGCTTCGACGCCAACGAACCGCCGATCGGGCCGGACTACGCCACGACCCCCACCGCCCGCTATCTCAACAGCCGCGCTGCGACCATCTACGGCGGCTCGCAGGAGATCCAGCACAACATCCTGGCCCGGGTCGTTCTCGGGCTCTAGGGCATGATTTTGCCATTGCAATAACTGATAATCATCGTCATAAATAGACCCGCGAAACCAAACGGATCGGAACGGGGCCGGGCTCGCCGGACCGCAGCCGACGAACACGCCCCCAAGAGTGCGCCGGAGGAGGCCCATGAACGCGATCGTCAAGGATTTCAAAGTCATCGACACCGACACCCACGTCATCGAGCCCTATGACCTGTGGACGTCGCGCCTGTCGGTAAAGAAGTACGGCGACAAGGTCCCGCACGTGAAATGGGACCCCAACATGAACGAGGACGCCTGGTTCTTCGGCGGCGAGCGCACGGGCGCGGCGGCCGGGGCGGCCATGGCCGGCTGGCACGAATACCCGCCCAAGCGGCCGCAGAAGCTCGAGCAGGTGGACCCGGCGCTCTACGCCGCCGGTCCGCGGCTGAAGCGGATGGACGAGTACGGCATCTACGCCCAGATCCTCTATCCCAATGTCGCCGGCTTCGGCGCCGGGCGCTATCTGGGCCTGGGCGACCAGGAGCTGATGCTGCTGTGCGTGCAGGCCTACAACGACTGGCTGACCGAGTGGGCCAGCGAGGACAAGAAGCGGCTGATCCCGCAGGCGGCGCTGCCCTTCTGGGATATCCCGGCGACGATCAAGGAAATGACCCGCTGCGCCAAGCAGGGCCACAAGGGCGTGGTCATGTGCGGCGAGCCGGACGCCTTCAACCTGCCCAAGCTGACCGATCCGCAATGGGACCCGCTGTGGGCCTGCGCCCAGGACCTCGGCCTGCCGATCAACTTCCACGTCGGCGCCGGGGACATGTGGTACTTCGACATGATGCACGAGAGCGTCGGCCGCCACGCCGCCTTCGCCTCGATGGGCGCCCTGTTCTCGCTGGACCTGGCGGCGGTGATCTCGCAGATCGCCTGCGGCGGGGTCTGCCACCGCTTCCCCAACCTCAACTTCGTGGTGGTGGAGAGCGGGGTGGGCTGGATCCCGTACCTCTTGGCCAGCCTGGACTATCAGTGGCTGAACTGCGGGGCGCACAAGGAGAACCCCGAGTTCAAGCTGAAGCCCAGCGAGTTCTTCAAGCGCCAGATCTACGGCTCGTTCTGGTTCGAGCGCGAGACGCTCAAACCCGCCATCGACACCCTGGGCGCCGACAACATCCTCTACGAGACCGACTTCCCGCACCCGACCAGCATGAGCCCGGGCCCGGCCACCTCGGCCGAAGAGCCGGCCAAGTACATGGAAAAGGCGTTCGAGGGCGTAGCCCGCGAGGACATCGCCAAGATCGTCCACGGCAACGCGGCGCGGATCTACCACCTGGATTGAGGTCCCTCCCTGCCGCTCATCCCTGTTTCCACGGGGGTGAGCGGGCTTTGTGCGCCGGCCAAATCCTGCAGGAGGTCTGATTGACCGACGAGTTCGACATGACCGGCAAGGTGGCCCTGGTCACCGGCGGCAGCCGGGGGCTGGGCCTGGAGATCGCCCGGGCCTTCGCCCGGCACGGGGCCGACGTGATCATAACCAGCCGCAAGCTTGAGGCCTGCGAGGCGGCGGCCGGCGAGATCGAGGCCATGGGCCGACGGGCGCTGGCCTATGGCTGCCATGTGGGCAAGTGGGACGAGATCCCGGGGCTGGTCGACGCTGCCTATGGCCGGTTCGGCAAGATCGATGTGCTGGTCAACAACGCCGGCATCGCCCCGACCGCGCCCTCCTCGGCCGAGCTCAGCGAGGAGCTGTTCGACAAGACCGTCGGGGTCAATTTCAAGGGGCCGTTCCGCCTCTCGGCCCTGGTGGGCGAGCGCATGTTCGCGGCGGGAAGCGGGGCGATCGTCAACGTCTCCTCAACCGCCGCCGTCTCGCCGAGCCGCACCTATCCGGTCTATTCGGGGGCCAAGTCGGCGCTGAACATCCTGACCCAGTGCCATGCCATGGAGTTCGGGCCCAAGGTCCGGGTCAACGCCATCATGTGCGGCCCGTTCTGGACCGACATCGCCAAGAGCTGGCGCGAAGAGGCGGACAAGAACTCGACGGCCGCGCTGCGGCGCATCGGCCGGCCCGAGGAGATCGCCACCACCGCCCTCTATCTGGCCAGCGAGCGGTCCAGCTTCACCACCGGGGCGATCATCCGCCTCGATGGCGGCAACTACTGAGCCGCGCCATGGCCGAGGGACCGCGCAAATACCTGGGCGAGACGGTCGAGGTGAAGACCCAGCACCGGATCGACGAGGCGCGGCTGGCCCAGTTCCTGGGCGATTGCGCGCCGGGCTATGCCGGGCCGCTGCGCGTGCGCCAATTCGAAGGCGGCCAGTCGAACCCGACCTATCTCTTGACCACGCCGGACGCGAAATACGTGTTGCGGCGTAAGCCGCCGGGCGTGCTGCTGAAATCGGCCCACGCGGTGGACCGGGAGTATCGGGTGATGCGGGCCCTGTGGGAGACCGGTTTTCCGGTCCCTGAGCCCCTGGACCTGTGCGAGGACGACGCCGTCCTCGGCACCGCCTTCTATGTCATGCGCCATGTGCCGGGGCGGGTGTTCCTGGACGTGACCATGCCGGACCTGAGCTGCGACGAACGGGCGGCGGTGTTCGACTCCATGAACGCGACCCTGGCCCGGCTGCACAGCCTGGACCACGCCGCCATCGGCCTCGGCGATTTCGGCCGCGGCGGCAACTACTTCCTGCGCCAGATCAGCCGCTGGTCGCAGCAGTACGAAGCCTCCAAGACCGCCGACATCCCGGCCATGGACAAGCTGATCGCCTGGCTGCCGACCGCCGCTCCAGTGGAAGAGGAGACGCGGCTGATCCACGGCGACTTCTCGTTCCACAATGTGCTGGTTCATCCCACAGAGCCGCGCATCGTCGCGGTTCTGGACTGGGAGCTTTCCACCACCGGCCACCCCCTGGGCGATCTGATGTACCACGGCATGGAGTGGTACCGGCCGGCGGGCAACGACGCGCGCGGCACGCTCCTGGGCGCCAATCTGGAGGCGCTGGGGGTTCCCAGCCTGGAGGCCTATGTCGCGCTCTATTGCGAGCGGATCGGCCGGGCGCCGGTCGAAAACCTGAACTTCCACAAGGCCTACAACCTCTTCCGCGTGGCCGCGATCGTCCAGGGCATCGTCGGGCGGGCGCGGGACGGCACGGCCGCCGCGGCCGGCGCCGCCGAGCAGGCGGCCCGGGTGCGTCCCCTGGCCGAGGCCGCCTGGCGCTTCGCCCAGGAGGGCGGGGCGGCCTGATTTTCCGAAAACACGAAAGGCGCTGACATGACCGCCCAAACCCACCGCCAGTGGCGGGTCGCGGCTCGGCCCATCGGGCGCCCGCTCCTAGCCTCGGACTTCGAATACGCCGAGGCGCCGATCAGGGAGCCTGACGAGGGAGAGGCCCTGGTCAAGACCCTCTATCTGAGCTTCGACCCGGCGCAAAAGAGCTGGATGGAAAACGTCGCCGGCTATCGCGATCCGGTTCAGATCGGCGATGTCATGCCGGGGCGCGGGGTGGGCGTGGTGCTGGAATCGCGTGACGGCGGCCTTCGCGCGGGCGACCTGGTCGAGGGGCCGATCGGCTGGCGGGATCATGCGGTGATGCCGGCTTCCGAGCTGAAGGTGCTGCCCGAGGGCGTGGCGCCGCCAGCGGCGATGAGCCTTCTGGGCACCACTGGGGCGACCGCCTATCTGGGCCTGGTCCATGTCGGCAAGCCCAAGCCTGGCGATGCGCTGGTGATCAGCGGCGCGGCCGGCGCCACCGGCTCGCTGGTCGGCCAGCTCGGCAAGCTGGCCGGCTGCCGGGTGATCGGCATCGCCGGCGGGGCGGAGAAGTGCGCCTGGCTGACCCAGGAACTCGGGTTCGACGGGGCGATCGACTACAAGTCGGAGAATGTCCGGTCGCGATTGAGAGACCTGTGTCCCAAGGGCATCGACGTCTTCTGGGACAATGTCGGGGGCGAGATCCTCAACGACGCCCTGGCGCGGCTCAGCGTCGGCGCGCGCGTCGTGATCTGCGGCGGCATATCCCGCTACAATTTCGACGCCCGCGACCCGTCGCAAATGCCGCCGGGGCCGCGCAACTATTTCAATGTGGTCTTCACCGGCGCGACCATCCAGGGCTTTTTGCTCGGCCACTACGAGCGCGAGATCCCCCTGGCCGAGGCGCGGCTTTTGGACTGGATCCGCAAGGGCGACCTCAAGTTCAAGGCCGACGTGCGCGAAGGCTTCGAGCACGCGCCTGCCGCCCTGATGGGCCTGTTCGAAGGCGGCAATTTCGGCAAGCAGATGCTGAAGGTCGGTGAGCCGTGAGGCCGGCGATCGTCACCGGCGCGGCGCGGGGCATCGGCCGCGCCTGCGCCCGGCGCCTGGCGGAGGAGGGCGCTCAGGTCCTGGTGGTCGACCAGGACCGCGAGGCCGGGGCGGCGGCCGTCGCGGACCTCGGATCGGCCGGGTTCGAGGCCGCCTTGTTCGCCGCCGACCTGTCCCGGCCCGAGGCGGCGGACGAGGTCGTCGAGGCCTGTGTCTCCGCCTTCGGCGGGGTGGAAATCCTCATCAACAATGCCGGAATCGCGCCGCGGGCCGACTTCTTCGAGGTTTCGGCGGCCGATTTCGACCGGGTGATGGCGATCAACCTGAGGGCGCCGTTCCTGCTGACCCAGGCCGCGGCCCGGCGTATGCGCGAGCAGGGACGCGGCGGGGCGGTGGTCAACATCTCCTCGATCAATGCGGTGCTGAACGGGCCGCAATCCCTCAGCTATTGCGTCTCCAAGGGCGGGCTGAATCAGCTCACCCGCAACTGCGCCATCGCGCTGGCGCCCTGGAACATCCGGGTCAACGCGGTGGGGCCGGGCACCATCGTCACCGAGATGGCGGCGAGCTTCGGCCTGACCGGCGAGGGCGCCCGCGCGCCGCTGGAGCGCACGCCGCTGGGACGCCTGGGCTTACCGGAAGAGATCGCCTCAGTGGCCGCCTTCCTGGCCAGCCACGGCGCCGCCTTCGTCACCGGCCAGACCGTCTATGCCGATGGCGGGCGGCTGGGGCTGAACTACAGCCTGCCCGTTAGCGAGCCGGTCGGGCGCTCTTGACATTCAGCATAATCATGATGATGATTATGCGAGAATAATAACAACGATAATCATTCCAGGGGGAGGAGCCCGCCCCGTCATCAGCCCGGCCTTTCAGGTGTCGGACGCGCCGATCTGGTGCGGAACGGCCCGGCCTTTCGTGACGAGAACGGGACCGCCCCGCCAACAAGACGGCCGCCACGCCTTGCGCCGTCGAAACAGAAGGGGGAACGGCATGACCGATCGACGGAAACAATTTGTGGCCGAGCGCGGCGTGCGCGGTGGCGCCGCCCTGGCCGTGCTGGGCTTGGCGGCTGGTCTCGGCGTCGCGCCGGGCCTCGCTCAGGCGCAGCAGGCCGCCGCCCCGGCGCCCGCTGCGGCTCCAACCGAGACGGCCGGCGAGATCGTGGTCACCGCGACCCGGCGCGAGGAAGCGCTGAGCCGGGTGCCGATCGCCGTGACGGCGATGTCCGGCAAGGTGGTCCAGGAGGCCCATATCGGCAACTTCGTCGACCTGCCGGCCATGGTGCCCGGCGCGACCTTCGTCTCCACCAAGGGGCCGAGCACGGCCAACCTGCAGATCCGCGGCCAGACCACCACCAACGACGCCCCGGCGCTGGAGCTGCCGGTGGCGGTGTTCATCGACGACATCTACTACGGCACCCTGGCCTCGTTCGACGCCGACTTCTTCGACGTCAGCCAGATCGCCGTGCTGCGCGGCCCGCAGGGCACCACCTTCGGCCGCAACGTGGTCGGCGGGGCGCTGCAGATCACCGACAACATGCCCAAGCTGGGCCAGACCGGCGGTGAGACCAACCTGACGGTCGAGACCTATACCGGGTCGGGCGTGCCGGATTCACCGGGCTTCGAGACCCAGGGCTTCTTCAACCTGGCCGTCAGCCCCGACGCCGCCGCGCGCCTCGCCTACAGCGTCAAGGATGTCGGCGGGTACATGCACAACTATGTCACCGGCCATAATCTCAGCGACCAGAAGAGCTTCGCCATCCGCCCGACCTTCCTGTGGCGGCCGACAGACGACCTGAAGCTCCAGGCCATGGTCTCCTACATCCACGAGGACGAGGCGGCGGCCGGCTATCACTTCTTCGGCCAGGGCTCGGTGGTCGCCGCCGCCCAGGCGATCTCGACCAGCCCCTGGGCCAGCTTCCAGGACGTGGACGGGACCAACAAGCGGGACATCTTCGCCGCCCAGGTCCGCGCCGACTGGAGCCATTCGTTCGGCGATCTGACCTCGATCACCAGCTACCGCTCGCTGGACGCCAAATATGTCGACGACGGCGACAGCGGCCCGCTGCCGGCCAACAACAACAGCATCAACGCCAGCCGCGAGTTCGAATTCAGCCAGGAATTCCGCCTGACCTCGCCCACCGGGCGGCGGCTGGAATACGTCGCGGGCCTCTACTACGGCTTCGAGAACCTGAAGAAGGCGATCACCTTCGGCTTCAACGGGACCATTCCGGGCCAGTTCTTGGGGGTGCTGACCAAGGGGACGTTGCAGAACCAGACCGCGGTCGGCGACGCCCACGTCCTGACCGTGGCCCCGTTCGCAGAAGGCAAGTTCCACTTCACCGACCAGGTCGCCCTGACCGTCGGCGGCCGGGTGACCTACGAAGACAAGAAGAACTACACCGACCACATCGGCGCCTCGGCCTTCTATGGCGCGGCCTTCAACGCCGAGGGCATGGAGCACGAATGGACCGCCTTCACCCCGCGCGCGATCCTGGAATACAAGCCGTTCCACAACACGCTGTTCTACGCCAGCGCTTCGACCGGATTCAAAGGCGGCGGCTGGTCGCTGACCAGCACCAGCCCGGCCAAGGCGGTGATCCCGCTGAACCCCGAGCGCAGCATCAGCTATGAGCTGGGCGCCAAGGTGCAGCTGTTCGACCATCGGGTCTCGCTGAATACGGCGATCTACCAGGCAGACACTAAGGACCTGCAGGTGCGATCCCTGATCGGCCCGGTTCTGACTGACACCAACGCCGGCAGCGAGCGCGTGCGCGGGGTCGAGGTCGAAAGCACCTGGACGCCGTTCCACAATGCGCAGATCGGCTTGAACTACGCCTATACCGAAGCGATCTACACCCAGTTCCGCGGCTGCGCGGCCGGCGGGGTCAATTGCAGCGGCGGAACCGTGCCGTTCGTGCCCAAGAACGACGTGCACCTTTTTGTGCAGTACCGCTGGGACCTGGGGGGACTGGGTGACCTGACCGCCCATGCGGACGGCGAATGGTCGGGCCACACCCAGGTCAGTCCCGTCAACGCCGCCCAACCGATCGCCAAGAACTTCACCGAGAAGCGCGGGCTGATCAACGGTTCGCTGATCTACGAGCCGACCGGCGGCCAGTGGAAGCTGCAGATCTGGGGGAAGAACCTGACCAATACCGGGTTCATGACCGCGCCGTCGAACTACTATTTCTACTACTTGAAAACGGCGGAATATTTGGCGGGCTTGCGAGAGGTCGACCGCGGCACCGTCAATCCGCCGCGCGAGATCGGCGCGACCCTGACCTACAAGTTCTAGGGTATCTGCGGA